>JAIJMN010000034.1:0-16847 GCA_022735715.1 Prevotella sp. | reverse complement strand
AAGCAGACCTATCGCAACCGCTGCCTCATCGCAACAGCCAACGGAGTGCAGGCTCTCACCGTGCCAATCGAACGCTACGACGGAGCGAAATGCCCAATGTGCGACATCCGTATAAGCGATCATGGGGAGTGGCGTCACCAGCATTGGAACGCAATAGTGTCGGCTTACGGCGAGAGTCCGTTCTTTGTGTATTACGAAGACGACATACGTCCGTTCTTCGAGCGCAAGTGGGAGTATCTCGTCGACTTCAATATGGCGATAACCAATAAGCTTTGCGAGCTCCTCGACGTTCAACCCAACATTCAGTTGTCTGACGAATACATCGACGCTGAGGCTCTGCAAGCCCGGCTAAGCAGCGAGGGTGGGGCAGAAGTGCGCGTCGACGACTATCGCGATGCCATCCGTCCGAAGCGTCCTTTGCCCGATACCAGCTTCACGACGCGCCAGTACTATCAGGTACACACGCTACGCCAGGGGTTCCAGCCCAACATGTCGGCGCTCGACCTGCTCATGAACGAAGGACTCGAAGGAATATTCTATCTGTAGAACAACCCCAACTGACAAATAGAACAAACCAACTAATAAGTTGAATAAACAATCATAATAATATGTATAGCCAATACATACCACCCCACTCCCTGCTGGGGAGGGGTTGTGGGTAGGGCTTTATGTGGAAGATATGGAATACGTTTTTGAAACCGAAATGGAAGTGCGCGACTATGAGTGCGACATCCAGGGCATTGTCAACAATGCCAATTATCTGCATTACACCGAACATACACGCCATCTGTACTTGCAGTCGCTCGGCGTGAGCTTTGCCCGTCTGCACGAGAAGGGCATCGATCCCGTAGTGGCACGAATGAACCTTCAGTACAAGACACCGCTTCGCAGCGACGACGTCTTCGTCTCTAAGCTCGGCATACGCAAGGAAGGTTTGCGCTACATCTTCAATCAGGATATCTTCCGCAAGGCCGACAACCGCCTCTGTCTACGCGCTACAGTCGAACTGGTGTGCCTCATCAACGGCCGACTGGGCAACAGCGAAGACTACGACCGAGCCTTCGGATTTCTATAAAGAGTATGTGTCAGAATGGAAGTGGTAGGAATTCAAGAAGATTTAACTCCCATTTTGACACAACCCTCTTGCCCGTTTACTTCTTTGTCAGTCAAAGAAGTAAACTCGTTTCGTAGCTTTGCGAAACGTAAATAATTATAAATATTCCGCTGATATTCTTTCGTTTAGCCTTTTTTCTGTACTTTTGCATTCTTAACACTAAGTGTATTGAATTAACAAGTTGCGCCCTCCTGAAGGTCAATACGGGCGCGCTTTTTCAGAGTTATATAACAAAACAGAAAAGAATAGATGTCAGCAGTAGAAATTCGTAAGGTTGAGTCGCGCCGCGACCTCCAGACTTTCATTGATTTTCATTATGACCTTTATGAGGGCAACGAATATGATGTGCCCAATCTTTACACCGATGAGGTGAACACCCTGCGCAAAGACAAGAATGCAGCATTTGAGTTTTGCGATGCCGAATATTATATGGCTTACAAGGATGGACGCCTCGTGGGACGTGTGGCAGCCATCATCAACAACCGCGCCAACGAACGTTGGAACCGCAAGTCGGTTCGTTTCGGATGGATAGACTTCGTCGACGACCGTGAGGTTTCGGCTGCTTTATTGAAAGCCGTTGAAGATTACGGACGCTCACACGGCATGACTGAAGTGGTAGGACCGCTCGGTTTCACCGATATGGACCCCGAAGGCATGCTCACCGAAGGTTTCGACCAGCTCGGAACAATGGCTACCATATACAACTATCCCTACTATCCCGAGCACATTGAGGCACAGGAGGGATGGATTGTAGACAATAAATATGTAGAGTACAAGATTCTTGTGCCCGACACTATGCCCGACCGTCATGCCAAGCTGGCGCAGATGATACAGCGCCGATACAACCTCCGCGTGAAGAAGGTTACGAAGAAGGACATTTTTGAGGGCGGATACGGACGCAAGATATTCGAACTCATCAACACTACCTACGCTGATCTGTACGGCTTTTCACAGCTCACCGACCGCCAGATCGACCAGTACATCAACATGTACTTCCCCCTTGCCGACCTCAGCCTCATCACACTCATCGAGGATGCAGGTGCCGACAACAAGCTCGTGGGAGTTGGTATCACCATCCCTTCACTTGCCTACGCATTGCGCAAGTGCAAGCGTGGACGTCTGTTCCCGTTCGGATGGATACACGTTTTGCGCGCCATCAAGCGCCACAAGACCAACATCGTCGACCTACTGCTTGTCGGCGTGCTGCCCGAATATCGCTCAAAGGGAGCCAACGCGCTGCTCTTCTCCGACCTCATTCCGCGCTATCAGAAGTACGGATTCGAGTGGGGCGAGTCGCAGGTGGAGCTTGAGAGCAACGAGAACGTGCAGGGTCAGTGGGGCGATTTCGAATGTGTCTGCCACAAACGCCGCAAGTGCTATAAGAAAGATATAAAGTAATGGAAGAAGAAATCATACAGCCAACAGTCCAATATACCGACGACAACATACGCCACCTGTCCGACATGGAACATGTGCGTACCCGTCCCGGTATGTACATCGGACGCTTGGGCGACGGCAACCTACCTGAAGACGGCATATATGTGCTGCTCAAGGAGGTTGTCGACAACTCTATTGACGAGTTCAAGATGAATGCCGGTCGTCGTATCGAAATCGATGTCGACGACCGTCTGCGTGTTTCGGTGCGCGACTACGGCCGCGGCATACCCCAGGGTAAGCTCGTCGAGGCTGTGTCGGTGCTCAATACCGGAGGCAAGTACGACTCGAAGGCGTTCAAGAAGAGCGTCGGACTGAACGGCGTGGGTGTCAAGGCGGTCAACGCATTGAGTGCTCATTTCGAGGTGAGGTCGTATCGCGACGGAGTAGTAAGAGCGCTTAAGTTTGAGCGCGGCAACCTCATGAGCGACCATACCGAGGACACTACCGACGAGAACGGAACCTTCATCTTCTTCGAGCCCGACCCGACATTGTTCACGGGCTACTCCTTCCACGACGACATCGTGGAGACAATGCTCCGCAACTACACCTATCTTAACACGGGGCTAACCATCATGTACAACGGCCATCGCATCCTTTCGCGCAACGGACTGGCCGACTTGCTCACCGACACAATGACCGTCGCCCCCCTTTATCCTATCATTCACATGAAGGGAGAAGACATAGAGATAGCCTTCACTCATACCAATCAGTATGGCGAAGAGTATCACTCGTTTGTCAACGGACAGCATACCACTCAGGGCGGTACTCATCAGAGCGCGTTCAAGGAGCACATCGCCCGCACAATCAAGGACTTTTTCGGCAAGAACTACGAATTTACCGACATTCGCAACGGTCTTGTTGCAGCCATAGCCATCAATGTTGAGGAGCCGATGTTTGAAAGTCAGACCAAGATTAAGCTCGGTTCGCTACAGATGGCACCCGAAGGCGAAAGCATAAACAAGTACGTAGGCGACTTCGTGAAGCTCGAAGTGGACAACTATCTGCACATACATGCCGACGTGGCAGAGGTGATGCAGCAGAAGATAACGGAAAGCGAGTGCGAGCGAAAGGCAATGGCTGGCGTGACAAAGCTCGCCCGTGAGCGTGCCAAGAAGGCCAATCTGCACAACCGAAAGCTTCGCGACTGCCGCATACATTATTCCGATGCCAAGAACGAGCGCAAGGAAGAGTCGAGCATATTCATCACCGAGGGCGACTCGGCGAGCGGATCAATCACCAAAAGCCGCGATGTCAACACCCAGGCTGTATTCTCCCTGCGAGGCAAACCCCTCAATTCGTACGGTCTGACCAAGAAGGTTGTGTACGAGAATGAGGAGTTCAACCTGCTCCAGGCAGCCCTCGACATAGAGGACGGATTGGACTCTCTGCGCTACAACAAGGTGATTGTGGCAACCGATGCCGATGTAGACGGCATGCACATACGCCTACTCATCATCACATTCTTCCTGCAGTTCTTCCCCGACCTTATCAAGAAGGGCCACGTATACGTATTGCAGACACCGCTGTTCCGCGTCCGCAACCGCCGAACGAAGATAAAGAACAAGCAAGCCATAGCCGATGCTGACGCCCGACTGACCGGAAAGGAGAAGAAGAGCGACTTCATCACACGCTACTGCTATACCGACGAGGAGCGCCAGCAGGCAATACGCGACCTCGGACCCGCCCCCGAGATAACACGATTCAAGGGTCTCGGCGAGATTTCACCCGAAGAGTTTGCCCACTTCATCGGTCACGAAATGCGACTCGAACAAGTCACTCTGCACAAGACCGATCAAGTGCAGAAGCTCCTCGAATACTACATGGGCAAGAACACCATGGAACGCCAGAACTTTATTATCGACAATCTTGTGGTGGAAGAAGACCTGCCCGAGGACACCTTCGTCGAAGAATAACATCTATGCCAAATAACAATCAACAAATGAAAACAATCAAAGCCCTGCTTGTACTGCTCCTTACCATAGTGGCAGTAACGAGCGTCAACGCCCAGAAACTGCACCCTCTGCGCAAACTTCAGTTAGCCGAAATGGCCATATCGCAGCTCTATGTCGACACGGTCAACCAGCAGAAGCTCGTCGAGGATGCCATACGCGGAATGCTGAAGGAACTCGACCCCCACTCGCTCTATTCCACTGCCAAGGAGACAAAGGCGCTCAACGAGCCGCTCAACGGATCGTTCGACGGCATCGGAGTGCAGTTCAACATGGTTGAGGACACCCTGCTCATCATACAGCCCGTGTCGAAAGGCCCGTCAGAGAAGGTAGGAATACTCGCCGGCGACCGTATAATCACCGTTGCCGACACCGCCATTTCGGGCGTAAAGATGGAACGTTCGGAGATAATGCGACGTCTGCGTGGACCCCGTGGTTCGAAAATCAAGCTCGGCATCAAGCGCCGTGGCGTCGACGAACTGCTCTACTTTGACGTGACACGAGCCAAGATACCCGTATATTCGGTCGATGCCTACTACATGATACGCCCCCGTGTGGGATATATACGTATCGGATCGTTCGGTGCAACGACCTATGCCGAGTTCATGAAGGCCGTAGACACCCTGCAGACGCAAGGCATGCGCGACCTCATCATCGACCTTCAGGAGAACGGCGGAGGCTATCTGCAGGCAGCAGTGAAGATAATCGAGGAGTTCCTGCAGAAGAAAGACCTCATCGTTTATACCGAAGGACGCGCCCAGCGACGCATGGAATACCGCGCAACGGGCAACGGCCGACTCACAAAGGGCAAGGTTTACGTCCTCGTCAACGAATACTCAGCCTCAGCAGCAGAGATTCTGGCTGGTGCAATGCAAGACCAGGACCGCGGCACAATCATAGGCCGACGCTCGTTTGGCAAGGGACTCGTGCAGCGCCCTATCGATTTTGAAGACGGATCGATGATACGCCTCACCATAGCCCACTACTATACGCCCTCAGGACGCTGCATACAGAAGCCGTATGCAAAGGGCGACCAGGAGGATTACGCTATGGATATAGAGAAACGGTTCAAGCACGGCGAGCTGTACTCGGCCGATTCGATACACTTTGCCGACTCGCTGAAGTATCAGACATTGCGCCGTCACCGCACCGTTTACGGCGGTGGAGGCATCATGCCAGACGTTTTCGTACCCCTCGACACAACGCAGTTCACCCTCCTGCATCGTCAGATTGCAGCCCGTTCGCTCATCGTCAACGCCACCCTGCGTTATGTAGACCAGCACCGTCAGGAGCTCAAGTCGCGCTATACATCGTTCGACGACTTCTATAGCAACTACACCGTGCCGCAGTCGATGACCGACAGTATCTTTGCCGAGGCAGAACGCCTGAAGCTCAAAGGCTACTCGAAGGAAGAGTGCGACAAGACCCTGCCCATGCTCAAGGTGCAGCTCAAGGCGCTCATAGCACGCGACATCTGGGACATGAACGAGTACTATCGCATAATGAACGAGCAGAACCGCATCGTACAGAAGGCTGTAGAGATAGCCACGAAATAATCGGGACTATAGCTTAAATCACCTATATAATATTCCAAAACAGCCAAAAAGCAAGGCTGAATGGAAACTTTTAACAATAAAAGAGTTTCCATTCAGCCTTTTTTATTTACCTTTGTGGCTTAAATTCAGCTACATACAGCATTTGCAACACATCTTTGTAACGTATGTTACGTGTTCCGCAGGCAGCCCGAAGAGGCTCTCTCGCAACGGCTCATAACCCATGTGTCGTGCCTAAGGACACCCCCCGCATTTCAAAAGGACTCCTTTCGGGCTGCAAAAGGACTCGTTTTGGAAGGCAAAAGGACTCCTTTTGGACAGTAAAAGGACCCCTTTTGCAAGACAAATGTAGTCCTTTTGCAATGCCATATCAATTTGAGCTGAAAACAAGACATATACAACGATAGTTTTAAGATGTAAAAAGAAATATATCTTTTAGAAAATAACAACAAGTTAATCAAAATACAACAGCAATGAATCATTCTACATGCAAGACTGTGTTGACAGCCATTTTATTCCTCACCGTGTCGCTTATGTCAATGGCACAGGGCAAGTTCGTACCGTTCAAGTATGGCAATTTCGATACTTGGGTGACACGTCAGATACACGAGTCGGCTGTTATCGGCGGACAGACCAAGACTCTCTACGAGATAGGACCCAACCGATCGCTCTCTGGCAACAACCCCTACGTCAACCTCGGCGGTTCGCCCTGGGGCACCAGCAACGTCATGGCTAAGGTGTCGGGCATCACCAAGACCAACAATTCTGTATATCGCGACAACCACGGATCGGGCCATTGCGCCAAGATGACCACACATATCGAGACCTGCAAGGTTCTGGGACTCATCAATATCAAGGTACTTGCAGCCGGAAGCATATTCCTCGGCGACATGAAGGAGCCTATCACAGGTACCAAAGACGGCCCAAAGGCACTCAACTTCGGCATCCCCTTCACACACCGCCCGAAGGCTTTGTGCTATGATTATAAGGTGCAGGTGCCCGGAACGCCCAACCGTATACGTCAGACGGGATTCTCGAAGGTGACCACAGTACCCGGAGCCGACTTCTGCATAGCAATGCTGCTGCTGCAGAAGCGCCACGAGGACGCCAACGGCAACATCACCGCACAGCGCGTAGGCACCGTCGTTGTGAAGTACGGCAAGTCTACCGGAGGATGGGTTGAGGACGCTACCTACGAGATTCATTACGGCAACATCACCGGGAAGCCGTTCTACAACGCAGCCACTATGGGACTGCGCTCTCACGACTACGCCCGCAACTCTAAGGGAAAGAGTGTGCTCGTGAAGGAAACCGGATGGGCACAAGCCGACGCAACGCCCACACACATCGTGCTGCAGTTCTCGTCGAGCCACGGCGGAGCATACGTTGGCACTGTAGGCAACACGTTCTGGGTGGACAATGTTGGTCTTGTATATTAATATGCGGGGCTTGTCAGCCAGTTGTACTGGCCTTATATATTAATAATGTAAGCAAGCAATTCAACATTTAACATTCAACATTTAACATTCAACATTTAACATTCAACATTTAACATTTAACATTCAACATTCAATACTCAAAAAATGCTCCATCGCTCACTAATCGCAATAGCCGCCATGTTGCTTTCGGCAATGCCAATGGCGGCGGCAGAGCCGGTCGACACCGCATCCGTCGACACTTCAGCAGTGAAGACAACGCATAAGCGCGGATTCATGACCCGTTTTCTCGACTATTTCAACGATGCCAACAAGGAGAAGAAGAACAAGCGCTTCGACTTCAGCATAATAGGCGGACCGCATTACAGCACCGACACCAAGCTCGGAGTCGGACTCGTGGCTGCCGGACTCTATCGTTCCGATCCCACCGACTCGCTCTCGGCACCCAGCAACGTGTCGCTCTTCGGCGACGTCTCGACCGTGGGCTTCTACATGCTCGGCGTTCGCGGCACGCACAAGTTCCCCCACGACATCCATCGCATCGACTATACGCTATACTTCTATTCATTCCCCTGCTACATCTGGGGCTTGGGCTACGACATGGGCGACAACGACGACAACGAGAGCAAGATGAAACGATGGCAGGCGCAGGCCAAAGCCAGCTGGCTCATACGCACAGCCGACAATCTCTTCGTTGGTCCTACCGTGGCGTTCGACTACGTACGCGGTCACGACATGCAACGTCCCGAACTCATCGAGGGCCAGCGCCGCGTCACGTTCAACTCCGCTGCCGGACTCACCCTGCTCTACGACACACGCGACAACCTCACTGCACCGCACGAGGGCGTATTCCTTCAGGTGCAGCAGTTGTTCCGACCCAAGTTCATGGGCAACAAATGCGCCTTCTCAAATACCGATTTGCGCATGGACGCCTATCTGCCCATGTGGAAGGGAGCCACTCTTGCAGGCGACCTGCGCACGCAGTTCAACTTCGGCAACCCACAGTGGTCGATGCTTGCACTCCTTGGCGACAGCTATTCCATGCGCGGATACTATCAGGGCAGATATCGCGATAAGCACAAAGTGGAGGCGCAGATAGAGCTGCGACAGCACGTATGGCGACGCAACGGCATCGTACTATGGGCAGGAGCAGGCACAGTATTCCCCAAGTTTAGCCAGATAAAGATGAACCATATACTACCCAACTACGGCATAGGCTATCGCTGGGAGTTCAAGAAGAACGTCAACGTGCGTCTTGACTACGGACTCGGCAAATCAGGACAGAGCGGATTTATCTTCAATATAAACGAAGCCTTTTAATAGAAAGCAAACAAGTGACGAGTTTACAAGTAGACAAGGATATTTGTTAAGTTATCTCTTATTCAACAATAACGGCAAATCTCCTTGTCTGCTTGTTGACTCGTCAACTTGTCAACTAAAAACACCAATAATGATTTTGAACAAAAAGCTAATCATGGCTTTGCTCGCGACGGGCATTAGCGCAAACATATTTGCAGCCGAAGATTCAGACAATCCCGACCTGGTGGACTCTTATCGCGACACACTCAAGATTAACGAGATAGTCGTAGTGGGCTATGGCAAGATGCGACGAAAGGACGTCACCAGCTCAATCACTACCATTCAGTCGACCGACCTCAACCAGGGTGTATACACATCGCCCGCACAATTGCTGCAAGGCAAGGTGCCCGGACTCACCGTTTCAAACAGCGGCGACCCCAATGCTGCCCCTTCCATCACCCTGCGAGGCGCTTCCACGCTGCGCACCGGAGCTGCCATGGAACCTTATTATATAGTCGACGGCGTGCCAGGCGTCGACCTCTCGCTCTTATCTACCGACGATATCGAGTCGATTGATATCCTTCATGACGCTACAGCCACCGCCATCTACGGCTCAAAGGCAGCCAACGGCGTTATCATCGTCACCACAAAGCACGGCTCGGCAGGCTCGGCACGCGTCACATACAACGGCTATGCGGCTGTAGAGTCGGTGGCTAAGTATCTCGACCTCGCCTCTGCTGACGAACTCAGAGCCTATGCCAAGCAGCACAACTTTACCCTGACGAACGACATGGGTGGCAATGTCGACTGGCAGAAGGAGGTGCAGCGCACCGGACTGTCGCACAGTCACAACCTCGCCGTGTCGGGTGGCAACGCCCGTTCGGGCTACAATGTGTCGCTGAGCTATCTCAATCACCAGGGCGTGATACGCTCGTCAGAAATTGAACGTTTCGGAGCACGTGCGCTGGCACACTCCAAGGTGCTCAAGGATCATCTGCAGTTGTCGCTCGGCGTAAACGGTAGCCAGACCACCAAGAAAGGTATTGAAGCGCAGGAGCAGGGCATCAGCGTTACGGATGCAATGGTTTACTACTCGCCATGTCAACCCGTGCGCAACGACGACGGCTCTTGGAGCGAGTCAACCGGCACAACCCAGTACTACAACCCGCTCGCGATGATCAACGAAGATACCAACCAGAATATCTACCGACGCATGCAGCTCACTGGAAAGGGCGAACTCACCATCCTGCCCGACCTCACATGGACTGCACAATACTCTTATCTGTACAACCAGAACGTTCTGTCGGAGTATCACTCCATAAAGTCGCAGATAGTGAAGACACACGGTCAGGCCACACGCTCTACATATATGGACAACAAGCAGGTGTTCGAAACATTCGGCAACTTCACCCTTACCTTCCCCGGCTATCATCGTCTGGGCGTCATGGTAGGCTATTCGTGGGAACAGAACAACGAGAATGACGGCTTCGGACTTACCGTCAAGGACTTCTACAACGATGCTGTGAAGTACTATAATCTCACATACGCCAACCAGATTGACGGCATTGACGCCGTAGAGAGCGGTGCCGAGTCAACACTTCGAATGATTTCGTTCTACGGACGCGTCAATTACTCGTACGCTTCACGCTACAACTTCCAGGCAACATTGCGCCGCGACGGTTCGTCGGCATTAGGCAAGAACCACCGTTGGGCAACATTCCCCTCGTTTTCGGCAGCTTGGCGCATCGGTGAAGAGGAATGGGTGCGCAACCTCGGCATCTTCTCCGACCTTAAACTGCGCGTCGGCTACGGCGTGTCGGGCAACTCTCTCGGTTTCGATGCATACTCGGCACGACGTACTTACGGCGTGAGCGGATGGTTCACATACATCGACGCCAACGGAGTGGCATCCGACAAGCACACACTTGCAGCCACCAACAACGCCAATCCTGACCTTAAGTGGGAGCGCACGGGCATGTTCAACATCGGCGTAGACTTCGGATTCTTCAACTCGCGACTTACGGGTACAATCGAATACTACGACAAGCGCACGTCCGACCTTATATATTATTATCCCGTCTCGACCAACCGATACCCCTTCGGTACAATGACTGCCAACGTGGGCGACATCAGCAACCGAGGCATTGAACTCACTATAAACGCCATTCCGGTTCAGAACGAGGACTGGCAGTGGTCGACTACGCTCAATCTGTCGCACAACAGCAACCGTGTAAAGAAACTTTCCAACGCCGCTTATTCTGTAAGCTATCAGGATCTGGGCTATCCCTGGATTGCAGGCAACACCGGTGTGGCTTTGCAGCGTTTGATGGAAGGCAGCCCAATAGGTCAGTTCTACACCTATGAGTTTGCCGGACACGACGCCGACGGAGTCTCGCAGTTCTGGGTACACGACCCCGTTACGGGCCAACGTACGGGCGAAAAGACCATCAAACCGCAAGATACCGACCGCACAAAGACCGGTTCGGCACAGCCGAAGCTCACACTCGGATGGAACAACACGGTATCTTACAAGAACTGGGATTTAACGCTCTTCTTCCAAGGCGTATTCGGCAACAAGATATTCAACGCCCTTCGGGCACAGTATAACAGCGTGACATTGATAACGCAGGGCAAGAACGTGTTCCGCGAAGCACTCACCAAGCAGAACTATGGCGACGTAAACTCGCAATCGCCGTCCGACCGTTACCTCGAGAACGGATCGTTCCTGCGCCTCTCGTCAATGTCGTTGAGCTACGACTTCGGCCGTCTGCATGGTTGGGTCAACAACCTTTCGGTGTACGCTACTTGCAACAACGTGTTCACGCTGACCTCGTATAAGGGTTGCGACCCGGAAGTTTCGCTCGGCGGACTGACCCCAGGCATCGACTGGCGCAAGGATTATTATCCCCACACTCGCACGTTTATGCTCGGAATGAAGGTTAGCTTCTAAGACAGAGCAAGCCCTGCCAAGCCTTCACAAGCATTGGCTCAGCAATGCCCAGAAAGGCTCAGCAATGCCCAAAGAGGCATAGTCAGGCCCAAAGAGGCTTAGTCAGGCCTAGTAAGCCCTATAACATCAATAATCAATCATTAAAATTAAGAATGAAGAAATCGCTTCTTTTCGCGCTCGTTTCATCAGTTTTGGCGCTCTCAACAAGCTGCACCAACCTCGATGTCGACGTGAAATCACAATACACCGACTATCCAACGGAGTCGGAAGTGGCTCTTGAAGCCAAGATGGCAGACGTGTATTACGCCTTCCGCAAGCAGTTGGGCGAGAACTATAATCGCATACAGTCGTTCTCATCCGACGAGGTTGCGGGCATAAGTTTTGGCAATGACTACTACGACAACGCCGAAAACGTAAATCCGACACTGCACAACTTCAACCCCGAAGACAAACCGTTGAACTACTGGGCAGACCTCGCGTCAGGCATAACCAAGTGCAATCAGGTGATAGAAGACTTCGGCGACGACAAAGCCAAGCCCGAACAGATAGCCCAGGCACGTGCCATGCGCGCCTTCTATCACTTCATTCTGATGGATAGTTTTGGCGATGTGCCCATCCTCGATTGTCTTCCTGACGACGACGAGGCTGTAGAACGCATGCCACGACGCAAGGTTGCCGAGTTCATCGAGACCGAACTGAAGGATTGTCTGCCCTTGCTCACCAAACAAGTGAACGTCGGCACCTACGGCAAACCGACCTACTGGATGGCTGAGGCGCTGCTCGTGAAGCTCTACATCAACTGGGCTGTGTACACAGCCGACAACGTCGCCGACTACGATGCAGCCACTTCGCCCAACGAGAAGCTTGACGAATGTGTACGTTTGTGCGACGACATCATGCAGAACGGACCCTTCGACCTCACCGACGGCTATCGCAAGAAGTTCCTCTACGACAACGGTGCGCAGATAAAGGACTTCATCTACGCCATGCCTTATGACAAGGTAAGCGCGCAGGGAATGAAGTACGGCCGCTGGCGCACATTCCGCAAGATTGACAACGGCAGCCCCGTGGGCTATCTCGGTGGCAAGATGAACAAGTCGTGTGCAGGAATATTTGCCCTCAACGAGGAGTATTCTGACCTCTTCACCCTGCCCGGCGACGACCGCAACGAGATTATCCTGGGTGCCACAACCAATGGAAAGGTGTTCGTACACGATGCCATTACGGGCGAACCTACAGCCGTACCGTATATATACAACGGTTCTCAGCTCGTGCTTTCGAAAAAGATTAACCTCATAGACGACTCTGAGGCGGCACGCCAGCGCATCAATTGCGGTTCGAGTGCTACCGGATGGAGCCAGGGCTATCGCTCGCTGAAGTTTTATCCCAACCCCAACGAGTATTCGGAATACGAACGCAATCAGAGCAACGACGTTCCTATCTTCCGCCTTGCCGACATCATCCTGACCAAGGCTGAGGCTCTGCTGCGTGGCGCGCGTGCCACCAATGCCGACACCCCGCAGTCGCTGCTCAATCAGATACGTGCCTATGTGCATGCCCCGCAGTTTGCAGGCGCGCCCTCATTGCAGGACATTCTCGACGAGCGCGGACGTGAATTCGTCGACGAAAACTGGCGTCGCAACGACATGATACGCTTCGGCACGTACGAGAGCGAGTATGGTTTCCACCGCAAGGGTTTCCCCGGCGCACGCTTCGACAAGTCGTGCCGCATACTGCCGGTGCCCAAGGCCATCATGGAGGAGAACCAGAACTGGGAACAGAACAAAGGTTATTAATAATGTGGTGAGATGTTGTTGTGGTGAAAGTTGATAGTTTCAAATCTCACCACAACAACATCTCAACATCTCAACTCATTAAAATGAAATATCACTTTTTACTCTCTCCGCGCTTCCTCTTCTTCTATATGGTGCTGTCGCTTGCCGTTCCCAATGTGGCATTGTGCTTCACCGAGAACACGCCGTTCTTAGTTGACGTGGTAGGCGTGCTGATGCCGCTGGCAGTCTATGCCCTCATCATGTCGCTCAACCGTTGCGTCGGCCGCATGGTGTGGCTGCTTTTCCTGCTGGTTTTCTTCGCTGCGTTTCAGATGGTGCTCGTCTATCTGTACGGCAACGGCGTGATAGCCGTAGACATGTTTCTCAATCTCGTCACCACCAACCCCGGTGAGGCTATGGAACTGCTCGACAATCTGGTGCCAGCCGTTGCAGGCGTGTTCATACTCTATCTGCCCTTGCTCGCAATAGCAGCATGGCAGTGGGCAAAGGGTATACGCATCGACCGCCAGTTCCAGCGTCGTGCCATGCGCAGCTCGCTCTGTTTGCTGCTGCCCATGGCTGTGTTGCTCGCCATTTGCTATGTGGCTTACCAGAAGGGTAACGAAAAGAAGGGAGAGTTTGAGTATCACATTGAGGACAATATGTATCCCGTCAATGTGTTCTACAATCTGGGTCTGGCGGTACACGAGAGTTTGCTGTCGGCACATTATAATGATAATGTAGCCGGTTTCCGCTTCAACGCAGTGTCGGAGCATCCGAAGGACTCTGCCGAAGTGTATGTGCTCGTGGTGGGCGAGACCGCCCGCTCGCGCAACTTCCAGCTGTATGGCTACAACCGCCCGACCAACCCGCTGCTCAGCAATACCTCAGGACTGCTCGTGTTCAGCAACGTCCGCACGCAGTCGAACACCACCCACAAGAGCGTTCCGATGCTCCTGACCGCTGCAACAGCCGACGATCATGACCGTCTGCACCACGAAAAGGGAATACTGGCAGCCTTCCGCGAGGCGGGATTCTACACAGTGTTTCTCTCAAACCAGAAGCCCAACCACTCGTATATCGACTTCCTGGGCAGCCAGGCGGACGAACATCTGTTCATACGTGAGGCTAATGACGACGCCGATGCAGTCGCCGCTGACGGCAAAGCTGATGATGTAGTGGCCCAAACGAGCGACGAGCGATTGCTGCCATTCCTAAGCAAGGCGATGGCAGAGGGTCATAAGAAGCTGTTTGTGGTGTTGCACATGTACGGATCGCACTTCAACTATCGCGACCGCTACCCCCAGTCGCGCGCCAGGTTTATGCCCGACACGCCCACTGAGGCAAAACCCACGAACCGTCCGCAGCTCGTCAACGCCTACGACAACACCATTCTGCAGACCGACTACATCCTGCATAGCATCATCGAGAAGCTGCGCTCTACCGGAGCCGTTGCCGCAATGATGTACACGTCCGACCATGGCGAGAACATATTCGACGACTCGCGCCGCTTGTTCCTGCACGCTTCGCCCCGTCCTTCGGAGTACGACACCGACGTGCCGCTGCTCGTGTGGACCTCAGAAGCTTACGCCTGTGAGTACGCACCGATAGTAGACGCTATGAAGCGCAACCTCCACAAGGGCGTGCAGACAAGCGTTTCCGTATTCCCGACGATGCTGAGCATAGGTGGCATAAGCACCCGTGTGCGCATAGACAGCCTCTCGCTCACCAATCCACGTTACCATATGGGCACACGTCTCTACCTCAACGACCACAACCACGCAGTGCCCATGGCAATGTACGGAATAGAGTAGGGGTTACAGCCATTATTTGGGGCATTTTCTGCAAAACAGTATGATTTCTGCCTACTCGCCCATCACCTTTTTCGGCAATACAAGATTGAGAATAACGGCGAGCAGGAACACTACAGCCACGCAGTTTTCGGCAAATACGGTGCGCACGATTTCGGGGAATATAGCAAACATTCCGGTGGCTTGGGTGAAGCCAAGGCCTACACTGAGCGACAGACTGACAATGACCATGTTGCGCTGTGAGAAGCCTGCACGTGCCATCATGCCGAATCCGGCAAACAGAATGCTTCCGAACATCATGATAGTACAGCCTCCGAGCACGGCCTGCGGGATTGTGGTGAGGGCTGCACCGATAGCTGGGAACACGCCGCCGATAATCATCACCACAGCACCTACGCCGATAGTGAAACGGTTTACGACACCCGATATTGCTGCAAGACCTACGTTCTGGCTGAACGATGTGATTGGAGTACAGCCGAACAGACCCGATACCGAGCTGACGAAACCGTCGCAGCAGATGGCAGAACCCATCTCCTTGGTCTCTGGGTCGCGCTTCAAGGCGCTGTTGCAGAGTGCTGAAGTGTCGCCGATAGTCTCAGTTGCCGACACAAGATATACGGCTACTACAGAGAGGATGGCGCCGATGTTAAACTCGGGAGTGAAGGGAATTAAGCGTGGCAGGGCAATGATGGAATGTCCGCTGAGGCTGTCGAAGTTGACCATTCCCATGAAGCAGGCGAGCACATAGCCAACGATGAGGCCCACAAGAACCGAGAGCGAGCGCAGGAAACCCTTGGCAAACACCTGGCAAAGCAGGCAGGCAAGAAGCGTTACGGTGCCCACAATCCAGTTGTTCATGCTGCCGAAGTCGGGCGCACCCATACCTCCTGCAAACGAGTTGGCTCCGATGGGCAGAAGCGAGAAGCCGATAGCCGTAACGACGGTGGCTGAAACGACATGCGGGATGAGCTTGATCCAGTACTTGACGAAGAGTCCGAGCAGTCCCTCAACAAGACCGCCGACGATGACAGCACCTATAAGCGTGCCCATACCGTATGCTCCGGCAATGCCGATGGCAAGCGAGAGGAACGTGAACGAGATGCCCATGACGATAGGCAGACGTGAACCTATGCGCCATACGGGGAATAGCTGCACCAAAGTACCGATACCGGCTATCACCATACAGTTCTGTATGAGCGCGGCACTGACTGCGCTGTCGAGTCCGACGGCAGCGGCAAGAATCATGATTGGAGTGATGTTGCTGACAAACATGGCCAGCACGTGCTGTAGACCGAACGGGAGAGCTTTTCCCAACGGCACTCTACCGTCAAGTCGGTAGAGATTCTCAGAGGAATTTGACATTGCTTTTATATGTAAAGTGAATTGATATATCACTCAGAAATTGCGACTTTGCACAATATAGGGTGCAAATTTAGATAAAATATCCGAATTATAAGCCAGTTGGGATAAAAAACAGAAATGAATATCTCCGAGTGCTCGCTGCTTGAGTTAAAATGTCAAGA
>JAIJMN010000287.1:0-2460 GCA_022735715.1 Prevotella sp. | reverse complement strand
ATACCTTGCTGTACGGGTATGATACAGCGCGAGGTGGCTCTGCGTATAGCATCGGCTCCGTGCAACAAGGCCTATGGAATATTGTCGGTACTGATTCAGGCATGGTACGACGTGGAGTATCTATTCACCGTCGACGAGACAGTATTCAATCCGCCTCCAAAGGTGAAGAGTGCCGTAATACGCATGACACGCAATGAGGTGATGAATCTTGGCTGCGACGAGCGATTGTTCAAGCGCGTGGTGAAGACAGTCTTCAATCAGCGCCGTAAGATGTTGCGCGTATCATTGCGCCAGATATTCGGAGGTTCTGCATCGCCCGAATTCTATGCTCAAGATATCATGACCAAGCGCCCCGAACAACTCTCAGTGCAGCAGTTTGTGGAGCTTACGAATATGGTGGCAGAAGAAGCACAAAACATCGGAAAGACATTGTAATTTAGGATTTCGAGTTTTAAGATAAAAGGCTTTACATTAGATATAACGAGAAATAGTTCTCTACAATCTAATGTGAAGCTTTTTTTGTTTATAGGGAAATAGGAGAGAAATATCCTAATAAAAATCTTGAATAGCATGTCCGATTTTTTTGTTTCATACGTTATATCTATGTAAGAGAAATGAAACCAAGCGAATTTAACCATATCATCCTGCCCATGCGCGACGAGCTGTTAGGCTATGCGCTGAGTGTCACAAAGTCAGAGGATAATGCCGAAGATCTTGTGCAGGAGGTGATGTTGCGCCTTTGGGACATGCGTTCAAGGCTCGATTCGGGAGGGCGGCTCAAGTCGCTTGCCATGACAATGATTCACAATCTGTATCTGGATCAGCTACGACACGAGAGCCATACAGCAGCGATGCCCGACCAAGTGGACATAGCTGTGGACGACCGGCGGGCGGAACTCCGTGACGAGACAAGGTTAATCCGCGACATCGTTGCACAGTTGCCACCTCTGCAACAGCAGATATTTCGTATGAAGGAAATTGAAGGTTATACCGCTGACGAGATAATGCTGATAACGGGATGCACTGCTGATAATCTCAGGCGAAACCTCTCAAGAGCACGAACCAAGATACGCGAGACTTACATTAAAATAATGATGAAAGGAATCGGAACATGATAAAAGACATAATGCCAAAACCGCACGAAACCGACATTCGGATGCTTATCGACAGATATATGTCGGGAGATACCACTAACGAGGAGGAGGCTACGTTGCGCACGTGGTTTCGGCTTGCCGGAGACGGCATACTTGAAGAGTGGCGACCGCTGCGAGCCTTGTTCTGTTTTGTGGATGAACAGCGTAGCACAACTTTGCAGCGAGCCATGCATCGACCCCGCATATGGATTTCGTCAGCTGTGGCTGCTGTAGCTATTGTCATCGTAATGTTTGTGACACAGATGTATAATGTTTCCACCACGACACCGCAAAACTATGCTGTCATCGACGGAAAGGTATACACCAATCAAGAAGTGATAAATGAGCAGGTGGATGAAGCACTGCAGACTGTCTCGGCAGAGAACGACGATCCGTTCAGCGCACTCGACCTGATGCAATAACATTTGACAACAATAAAAACCATTTACATTATGCATAAACTATTTGATATCATACGCAAACCTCCGCTGATTGCAGCCAGGATGGGGCTTCTGCTTGTCATGACGTTGTGCGTTATGCTTCCGTGTCACGCACAGGATGGACTTGCCGTTAATGGCATCTTCCAGCAGTACGGTCATTCTAAGGGTTGCAAGATGGTGGTGATGCAAAACACCAAGCTCCGAGGCTATCAACTGGCCATATACAAGAGCCTTACATATAATAACAAATATGCAGCAAGCATCAGCAACATCCTGAAGACCGATCGCCGGGCTGCTAAGAAGATTCGTGAGGTAGTGGACGACGGACGAATAGCAAGTGGCTACTATATGATGGCACCACTGCCGTCAGGCAACAATAGATATATCCTCTTTAGCAATACCGACCGAGGCAAAGGGGCTGTGATATACATCGAAGGCGATTTGTCGCCGGACGACATAATGTCGATATGCTATACTAAGAGATAACAAGATATATAAAGAGAAATATTTGGAAATTTAAAAAACGTATATTATGAATATCAGAACATTGGCATTGGCGGCAGCCCTCATGCCAGCCATAGTTTTCGCACAGGAGGCAACCACAGCGCAAGACACAACATACACCCAGAAGTCAGCCACAGTGCCGAACACGTACGACACAACTTTTGTATTCAACAGTCAGAAGTTTGCCATATCTCAAAATGGTGAACGTACGAATGTAAGTGTGTACAAGAAGTGCGGCACGGAGATGAAGAAGGTCAGAGAGACCGAGTTTGTCAACGGACAGGAGGTGGAGCAGGTGTATATCACGTCGCCCTTTATCCCCAGAAAGGCATACAAGCGTCGCAATCTGGAGTATAGCCATTATCCGTTTTTCTTCTTTGGTG
>JAIJMN010000286.1:0-2466 GCA_022735715.1 Prevotella sp. | reverse complement strand
ACACCAAGAGTGCCGTTGATGACTTTGTCAAGTGAAAGCGCATAAAAAGCCTTGCATGCGTAATAAATACCTCCGAAAGGAGTGATTTTCTCAGATTTTGTGTGTACCTTTGCCATATGTCAGATATTCTTTGTTTGAGTTTCAGCAGCACTTCGGTAAGTGAATTCCCTGACATACGCAATCGTTGGGTAATTTATTGTTATCCAATGGCTTGCTTTCTTGTGAAAATAACAAGTCTGCTAATTTAAGGAGAAATGGAAAGGGTTCTCAACTTGATTATGAGTAATATAGTTGAAGATTACAAAACTGATAAATTCATGTACGAATAGAACATAGATACAAACAGTAAAGAAAATGGATAATTCAATTAGCCAATATGCTATAGGCGAACTTCTCGATGGAAGGTATTTCTACATACCTTCATATCAAAGAGGATATAGATGGACAGAGAAGCAGGTGGGTGACCTCTTGCGTGATCTTCTGTGTTTCGCCAATGACTTTGCAAATGAAGGGAAAGAAAAGAAGCAGGATCAGTTCTATTGTCTTCAGCCAGTGATTGCTCGTCCTATAACCGATGAAGATAAATTGAAGTCTATGTTTGGAGCTGAATACAATGATAGTATTCGGCAACATGGCGTGTGGGAAATAATTGATGGCCAGCAACGATTGACCACCATTTTCTTGCTGTACAAATACCTTCTTGATCAGAAAGGATGGGATGCAGAAACATTGAAGGAAGAGGAAGACGGTAAAGAGCTATACCATATATGTTATGCTACTCGTGATGGCTCGGAACAATTCTTGGAAGGCTTGTCAATGAAAACCATAAAGGATAGCGACGAGAACTTGTTGAAAGACAACGTAGATTATTTCCACATGGCGAATGCCTTCAAGTACATAGGAGAATGGATAAAGACCGATGGCAAAACTATCAATGTTCGATATCAGCTTGGTGGCAGCCTTGATAATATCCGCACATCTTTCTTCAAACTTCTCAATGGCATGTGCGACACCAAGGGCGGCTCAGTACAAGTGTTGTGGTATGAGATAGCAGAAGCAAAAGAAAAGAGCAATATCAAAGAGTTCCAGAAGATCAACACAGGCAAAATTCGACTGACCGATGCTGAGCTTATCAAAGGCTTGTTCTTGTTAAAGAAGAATTTCACCGCCGGCGACAAGTATATCAAGCAATCGGAACTGGCTTTGGAATGGGAATTTATCGAGAACACTCTGCATTCCAACAACTTCTGGTATTTCCTCCAGAAGAAAAGTTTTGATATACCTAACCGCATTGACCTTCTGTTCAACCTCATATATAAGAAAAATGCCCTGAAAGAGATACCGGAAGAAGAATGGGATAGTAAAATCAAGGAGATTGATGCCCAGTTGATGGACACAAGGCAGAGCGAAATCTTCCGATTCTACTATAACCGCTTTGAGGGAAAAATCGCCGAAGACCTTCAACATGAAGTTTCGGTAGCATGGGATGAAGTCATGGAACTGTTCAGAACGCTTGATGATTGGTTTTGTTCCCCTTCAATATACAACTACATTGGCTTGCTCAGTCAGTGTGGAGAGGATTTATGCCGACTCGTACTGCATTTTGAGTACATGCCAGAAACATCAACTCGCAACAATTTTGAGGCATACTTAAAAGAACGTATCTCATACCATCTGCGCGGTGCGAAAGTTAATACCGACAATAAACAAATTCTCAATACATACGATAAGGGTCGAGATACTATCTATAAACTATTGTTGACTCTTAACATTCACCTGTTGAATGAGCAGAATCAGAAACTGGAGTCGGAATCGGACGTGTATAAGTTCCCTTTCGACGTTCTCAGTGCTCAAAACTGGGATATTGAGCATATAGACTCATTCCATACTAATGCATTGAAGAAGGATTCTGAAAAGCGAGAATGGATTGAAACCTCTATGGATGACCGCAAGGATGAATTGACAGAAAAAGAGGTTAAGCTAATAAGTCAGAAGCTGGAAGATAATGCGTTGGATGACGCAATAAACATTCTCAAGAAAAACGCTCAAGAGGTGGACGCTGATGATGAAATCAAGAATACCATCGGTAATCTAACCCTTCTTGATGCTGCCACTAACAGAATGTATGGCAACAGCTTGTTCTGTACTAAGAGACGAATCATCATTGAGCGCATAAAGCAAGGTGTATTTGTGCCAATCGCCACACAGTACATCTTTGCAAAATTCTTCGATGAAAGAGGAACGAACCGTTCACTTTGGACAAAAGATGATATGGAAGCATACCATAAATACATATACGAGTCTCTCAAAGATTATATAAACAAGGAGGATGAACAATGAGCAAGAGATACACATTTTTAGACATCTATAAGAAGAATCTTGACCTCAATAAAGACACAAAGGTTAAAATCAACCAGATTGTTATCCCTAAAATTCAGCGTCCATACGCTCAGGGACGACAAGATG
>JAIJMN010000285.1:0-2468 GCA_022735715.1 Prevotella sp. | reverse complement strand
GCCCTGGCTTGTGAAAGTCAGGGCTTTGTGATTTTTTTAAGAATCAGGGAGTTTTGACACACCCTCTTTTTGTGTTTTATGGTGTTTTGCAACAAGAGGGTGTGTCAAAAGTCAGAGCAGTACGCACAGAAGGGGCTGAAGCCCGCTTTGTATGACTTTTGACACTCCCTCCACTCAATCTACTGTAGATAAAGGCATTGTGAGTAGGGTAAGGATGTTAGGGCAAGGGCTGGTGTTCATAACTCCCAACTCTCAACTTTCAACCTGCCTTTTATTCTGCCAACGTGAAGTCGAGCTGCTTCTTTTCGAGATTAGCCTGAGCCACCTTGATCTTTATAGGGTCACCAAGCTGATACTTGTGGTGGTGTCGGCGGCCCACGAGGCAGTAGTTACGCTCGTCGAAGTCGTAATAGTCGTCGTCGAGATCGCGCATGGGCACAAGTCCTTCGCAGTGGTTCTCGTCAATCTCGCAGTATATTCCGTACGACTGAATGCCTGAGATGTGGGCATCATAGACATTGCCAATGCGCTCCGACATAAACTCCACAGCCTTGTACTTTATCGAGTCGCGCTCGGCATTGGCTGCAACCTGCTCCATCTCCGACGAGTGTTCACACAGCTCTTCGTAGTGTTCCTTGTTGGCAGAACGTCCACCCTGCTGATAGCGGGTGATGAGTCGGTGCACCATAGTGTCGGGATAGCGGCGTATGGGCGATGTGAAGTGAGTGTAGTAGTCGAATGCCAGACCGAAGTGTCCGATGTTGTGGATGGAGTACTTAGCCTTCATCATGGCACGCAGAGCCACGGTCTGTATGAGGTTTTGCTCGCGCTTGCCCTCACAAGCCGACATAAGCGTGTTGAGCGACTTAGCCAATGCGCCCTTCGTTCCGTCGGTCTTCATCTTGTATCCGAACTTCACTACAAACTCGCGCAGCGTCTCCAGTTTAGTCGGGTCGGGATTGTCGTGTATACGATAGGGCAGAGTCTTGGGCTTTTTGCCCTTCGCCACCTTGCCTACCGACTCAGCCACCGTGCGGTTGGCAAGCAACATAAACTCCTCGATGAGCTTGTTGGCATCCTTCGAACGCTTGAAGTAGCAGCGAATTGGCTTGCCCTTTTCGTCTACATCGAAGTGAAGTTCTTCACGGTCGAACTTCACGGCTCCGTTCTTGAAGCGTGCCGCGCGCAGCTTCTTTGCCAGACGGTCGAGCTGAATGAGTGCGTCAGCGTTCTCGCCACGGTATCCGCCCTTAGGAGCAGGAGGTGCGGGATTGCCCGTTCCGTCAACTACGCCGTTGTCCTCAAGCAGCTGCTGCACCTCTTCGTAGGCGTAGCGGCGGTTCGATTTTATCACGGTGTGAACTATGCGGTACTTCTTCACGTTGGCGTCGTCGTCGAGATTGAAGATTACAGAGAATGCCAGCTTCTCCTCGTCGGGGCGCAACGAGCAGATGAAGTTGCACAGACGTTCGGGCAGCATCGGTATGGTGCGGTCGACGAGATATATACTTGTGGCACGCTTCACAGCCTCCTTGTCTATCACCGAACCCTCCTTGACGTAGTGGCTCACGTCGGCTATGTGTACGCCTACTTCCCAAAGGCCGTCCTTAAGCTTCTTGATTGACAGCGCGTCGTCGAAGTCCTTGGCGTCCTTCGGGTCGATAGTGCATGTGAAAGTGTCGCGGAAGTCCTCGCGTTCGGCATAGTCTTCGGGCGTTATCTCAGCCGAAATCTTCTCGGCAGCCTCCTCCACGTTCTTCGGATACTTGTACGGCAAGCCGTATTGTGCAAGGATTGTGTTCATCTCAACATCGTTGTTGCCAGCCTTGCCAAGCACGTCCACCACTTCGCCAATCATGTTGCGATGGTCCTGGTCGGGCCATTCCACGATGTGGACGACAGCGTTGTAGCCGTCCTTGCCGCCCTTCAGCTTGCGTCGCGGAATGATGATGCTGTTGGCAAGTACGTTGGATGGCGAGATAAGGGTACACAGGTCGTGGTCGAACGACAATCGTCCAACGAACGTATCCTTCGCACGCTCGAGTATCTGTATCACCTGCGCCTCCTTGATATGGTTCTTGCGTCGTGCCATACATGCAAAACGCACGCGGTCGCCGGTAAGAGCCCACATCGAGTTGCGCTCAGCCACAAAGATAGGTTTGTCCGAACCGTCGGGCATTATGCTGTTCTTGCCGTTGGTCTTGCGCTGGAACACGCCCTCCTGCACCTGCCCTTTCATGTTGAGCTGGTAGGAGTTGTCGCTCACCTTGGTGATGAAGTCGTCCCAAGCCATCTCTTCCATGATGTCGATGGCGAGCATTTTGAGTGGATGGGTGTCAAGATGCAGAGCACGGAAAATCTCCTTGAACGACATTGTCTTGCCGGGATTGGAGGTGAAGAGTTCCTCAAGTTTCGGGGCAAGCTGTTTCTTCGTCATGCGCTTGCCGCCTTTTTTACCTTTTCCCATA
>JAIJMN010000284.1:0-2475 GCA_022735715.1 Prevotella sp. | reverse complement strand
ACCATCTCAAGATACCAGCTTGAGAACTCGTCCCAGAACAACTTGTATACAGCCATCAGCGCCTCAGAGATACGATACTTAGAGAAGAGGTCGTTCACTTCGGCGTTGGTCTGCTTCAGCTTAGCCTCAAACCACTTGGCTACAATAGCGTTAGCCTCAGGCTGCTCACCCTCAGCCACCTGCCAGCCCTTAACGAGTCGGAAGGCATTCCATATCTTGTTGTTGAAGTTACGTCCCTGCTCGCAAAGGCTCTCGTCGAAGAGAATGTCGTTGCCTGCAGGAGCCGAAAGCATCATACCCATACGTACACCGTCGGCACCATATTTCTCGATAAGACCGATTGGGTCGGGCGAGTTGCCGAGACTCTTCGACATCTTGCGACCCAACTTGTCGCGCACAATACCAGTGAAGTAAACGTTGCGGAAAGGCACGTCCTTCATATACTCCTCGCCAGCCATAATCATACGTGCTACCCAGAAGAAGATGATGTCCGGACCTGTTACGAGGTCAGAAGTGGGATAATAGTACTTGATCTCTTCGTTGCCGGGATTGTTGATGCCGTCGAACAGCGAGATAGGCCAGAGCCATGATGAGAACCATGTATCGAGAGCGTCCTCGTCGTGAACGAGCTGGTCGGCTGTGATGTTCTCATAGCCCTCAATCTTGCGAGCCTCTTCAAGAGCTTCCTCCTTAGTGAGTGCTACAACGTACTTCTCTTCTTCGCCTTCGGCAGTAGGAAGGAAGTAAGCCGGGATGCGATGACCCCACCAAAGCTGACGTGAGATACACCAGTCCTGAATGTTCTCCAGCCAGTTGCGGTATGTTGTTACATATTTTGTAGGGTGGAACTTGATCTTGCCCTCGAGTACTGGAGGCAGAGCGATGTCGGCAAAGTGCTTCATCGAGAGGAACCACTGCTTGCAGAGACGTGGCTCAACGGCAGTATCCTGGTTGCGCTCTGAATATCCAACCTTGTTGTCGTAGTCCTCAATCTTCTCCATCAGGCCAGCTGCCTTCAGGTCTTCGGCAATCTGCTTGCGCACATCCATACGGTCCATACCTACGTACATGCCGGCTGCCTCTGAGATAGTGCCGTCGGGATTGAATATGTCGATAGTCTCAAGATTGTGAGTCTTGCCGAGAGCGTAGTCGTTGACGTCGTGTGCAGGAGTAACCTTCAAGCAACCGGTACCGAACTCGATGTCAACATAGCGGTCTTCGATAACAGGGATAACACGGTTTACGAGCGGAACGATAACCTTATGTCCGCGCAGCCACTGGTTCTTCGGGTCCTTCGGGTTGACACACATGGCAGTATCGCCCATGATAGTCTCCGGACGTGTGGTGGCAACAACGGCATAGTAGCGACCGTCGGCATCCTGATGTAGAACCTCACCCTCACAGCCTGTAGGCACAACAGGGTTAGTATCGGCATCAGCCACATAGTAGCGCAGATTGAACAGATGGCTCTTCTCGTCGCGATAGATCACCTCCTCGG
Organism: Prevotella sp.; assembly: GCA_022735715.1. Classification (GTDB taxonomy): domain Bacteria; phylum Bacteroidota; class Bacteroidia; order Bacteroidales; family Bacteroidaceae; genus Prevotella. The sequence goes on along the minus strand of JAIJMN010000284.1, from coordinate 977 downwards.
TAGAGAGCACGGTCTGTGCCTTGGGGTCCCAGTTCACCATACGCAGTCCGCGGTAGATGAGTCCCTTCTTATAGAGGTCGACAAAAACCTTGAGTACGCTCTCCGAGCGCTTCTCGTCCATAGTGAATGCTGTGCGATCCCAGTCGCAGCTTGCTCCAAGACGGCGCAGCTGCTTGAGTATGATGCCACCGTGCTCGTTGGTCCAGTCCCAAGCATGCTCAAGGAACTGCTCGCGAGTAAGGTCGCGCTTCTTGATGTCCTGCTCGGCGAGGCGGTTTACCACCTTAGCCTCAGTAGCGATAGAAGCGTGGTCGGTGCCCGGTACCCAACAAGCGTTCTTGCCTTCCATACGTGCACGACGCACGAGAATGTCCTGTATAGTATTGTTGAGCATGTGGCCCATGTGCAGCACGCCAGTCACGTTAGGTGGCGGTATAACTATAGTGTAGGGTTTACGTCCGTCTGGCTTGCTGCTGAAGAGCTTGTTGTCAAGCCAGTACTGATACCATTTCGACTCCACTGCTTGTGGGTCGTACTTAGATGCTAATTCCATATAGTGTTATATATTATGTTTCTTTTGAACTGCAAAATTAGTAAAAAAGCGTGGGATAACGGCAATTGGCTCAAAATAAAAGTCGTATAGCTACTACTTAACCAATGATTTTTATCTGAACAACATCGTTATCAGTGGTATTGTGAGTATGGATGCCACGGTTGTTATGAATGTAATCTCGGTCATAAGCGACGGATTGCGTCCATACTTCATGCAGAACATCGTGCCGAATGAGGCTACAGGCATGGCGATGACGACAGTGTTGATGTTGTTGATAATGTCGCTCACACCACATATTTTAAACAGGAAATAAACCGATATGGGGACAACTGCCAGGCGCAAGAACGAAGCCACATACACCTTAGGGCTACCTATAATCTCCTTAAGCGGTAGACGTGCCATCGACGAACCAATAATCATCAAT
>JAIJMN010000283.1:0-2481 GCA_022735715.1 Prevotella sp. | reverse complement strand
GACAACGACTCAACGATTGTGCCGTCTTGCTCAATAGCGGATTGTTTTGCCATAAATATTTTTAAAATCTATATTAGGAATGTTCTATTTCTTCAAACGTGGACAATATCTCAGCCTTGCCTCTCCTTATCGCAATTGTATGTTCAAAGTGAGCTGCCGGTTTTCCATCACGAGTACAAATACCCCATCTATCAGGCATCAGCCAAACTTTACGATCACCAAGAGTAATCATAGGTTCTATTGCAATACACATGCCTTCCTTAAGCATGACTCCATTGCCACGCTTACCATAATTAGGTATCTGTGGATCCTCATGCATTTGTTTACCAATGCCATGACCAGTGAGTTCTCTCACCACGCCATATCCATGGGCTTCGCAAAAATTTTGGATTGCATCACCGATATCTCCGACATGATTTCCTGCTACTGCCATTTCAATACCTTTTGCCAGTGACTGTCGTGTCACTGTCAGTAAATCTCTGACATCTTGGCTGACTTCACCGACACAAAACGTGTAAGCAGAGTCTCCATTATAATCAGCAAGAAGTGTGCCACAATCGATAGAAATTATATCTCCATCCTTGAGAATTGTCTTTTCATCGGGAATTCCATGCACAACGACATCGTTGACAGAGGTGCAGATACTTGCAGGAAACGGCCCTCCAAATGGATTAGGAAAATTCTTGAACGTCGGAATAGCACCATTATCACGGATAAATTCCTCCGCCACCCTGTCCAGTTGAAGGGTCGTCACGCCTGGTTTAATATGTTTGGCCAATTCTGCAAGGGTTGCACCGACTAATTGGTTAGCCTTGCGCATCAGCTCAATTTCATCTTCTGTTTTTAGAAATATCTTCATTTCAAAGATAAAATCAATATGCAGAAACTACTCCGTTGCGAGTGCGACCAGAGTTGAGCAATCCATCATAATGACGCATAAGCAGGTGACTCTTAATCTGCTGAATGGTGTCAGAAACAACACCTACAAGAATGAGCAGTGAAGTACCGCCGAAGAACTGCGAGAAAGCCTGCTGTACATTCAACAGTCCTGCGAGAGCCGGCATGATAGCGATGAACGCTATAAACAATGAACCCGGGAAAGTGATGCGAGTCATGATTGTATCAATATATTCAGCTGTATCCTTACCTGGCTTGATGCCGGGGATAAAGCCATTGTTACGTTTCATGTCCTCAGCCATCTGAGTAGGATTCAAAGTGATAGCTGTATAGAAATACGTAAACGCTATGATGAGAATCACATAGATGCAGTTGTAAGGCAGACTGCGGTTGTCCATAAGAGCCTGAGCCCAAGATGAACCACCATCGCTCTGATAGCGTACGAATACCAATGGGATAAACATCAGCGCCTGAGCGAAGATGATAGGCATTACGTTAGCTGCAAATAATTTCAGAGGTATGTACTGGCGAGCACCGCCATACTGTTTATTACCTACGAGACGCTTGGCGTACTGTACAGGTATTTTTCGGGTACCTTGAACAAGCATGATTGAAGCACATATTACTGCATACAGAACCAAGATCTCGATGATGAACATCACAAGTCCGCCGCTTGAAATGGCAGTGAACCGTGAGCCCAGTTCCTGCACGAATGCCTGTGGCAAACGCGCGATAATACCAATCATGATGATCATTGAGATACCATTACCAACTCCCTTGTCAGTGATGCGCTCTCCAAGCCAAAGGATGAACATTGAACCAGCAGCGAGGATGATCGTAGCCGGAATCATGAACATAGGCCATGAGATACCAGAGGCGAGAGCCGAAGCGGCTTGGGCCTTAAGGTTGAGAAGGTAAGAGGGAGCCTGAACAAGAAGGATACCCACAGTAAGAATACGTGTGTACCAGTTAATCTTCTTGCGGCCGCTCTCACCTTCGCGCTGCATCTTCTGGAAGTAAGGCACTGCCACTGCCAGAAGCTGCATAACGATAGAAGCTGAGATGTATGGCATAATTCCAAGCGCAAAGATAGACGCGTTGGAAAATGCTCCACCAGAGAACATATCGAGCAGTGACATAAGACCACCCGCTGTTTGCGACTGAAGTTGATCCAACTTGCTCGGATTGATGCCGGGAAGCACAACGAACGAGCCAAAACGGTAAATAGCCGTAAACAGGAGAGTAATGAGGAGCCGCTGACGCAGATCCTCAATTCTCCAACAGTTCTTTAGTGTCTCAATAAACTTTTTCATCTACTTAGATAATAGTTGTGTTACCTCCAACTGCCTTGATAGCTTCCTCAGCTGACTTAGAGAAAGCGTGAGCCTCTACTTCGAGCTTTGCCTTGAGTTCGCCGTTGCCGAGAACCTTAACAAGCTCCTTGCCGTTAGTGAGGTGAGCTGCCTGGAGCTCCTCGAGTCCGATCTTAGTGAGGTTCTTCTCGTCAGCAAGTTTCTGGAGAGTAGAGAGGTTTACTGCGAAGTATTCCTTGTGGTTGATGTTCTTGAAACCAGCCTTCGGAAC
>JAIJMN010000282.1:0-2483 GCA_022735715.1 Prevotella sp. | reverse complement strand
AGAAATCGCCAAACATTCACCCCTGAATATAAAATCTCAGCATAAATTGAAAATAATGGTCAAAACATTTGGATATTAACATAGAAAGCGATTTGGGTTCATATTGAGCTTCGGCTTGCTGACATTCGCCTTCAGCACCATTCTCGGATGGGGCTATTATGGCGAGCGAGCAATGGAATATATCAAGGGAAAGCACTGCACCTACGTCTATCGTCTGCTCTACATCGTGGCTGTCTTTATTGGCAGCGTTGCCAATCTCGCTATCGTTTGGAACATAGCCGACTGCATGAACGCCCTCATGGCTATTCCTAATCTATTGTCATTGATATTCCTGAATGGCGTTATCGTGCATGAGACCCGCAAGTATCTGTGGCGCGACCGGCTCGACCGCGAGATGAATGAGTAGAGCGTCTTCCTCATACATCGTGTACTTATTCAAAGCCGAAACTCACGAACCTACCAAGTAAAAATCATATAATTTAGGTATTGTGTAGAAGTTGAAACCGAGCTAATTTTGCAACGGTGTAAAACCAAGAACTTTAACCGCACATTTATAATAAAAACAACTGAAGATTATGAAGAAGACTGTAATCATCTATGGCACAAGCACTGGTACTTGTGAGGACCTGGCTGGCAGAATAGGTGCCAAACTGGGTGTTGACAACATCATCAACGTCACCGACCTTGACGACAGCGTCATCGCCGACAACGACAATCTGATTCTCGGCACATCTACATGGGGTGCTGGCGAGGTGCAGGACGACTGGTACGACGGACTGAAGACGCTCAAGGGTGCCAACCTTGAGGGCAAGACTGTAGCCATATTCGCCTGCGGCGACTCCGAGTCTTACCCCGACACCTTCGTAGGCGGAATGTCTGAACTGTACAATGCGGCAAAGAATGCAGGTGCCAACGTTATCGGTGCCGTGTCTACCGACGGCTATACGTTCGACGAGTCGGAATCGGTGGTTGACGGAAAGTTTGTAGGTCTGGCGCTCGACGAGGTGAACGAAGACAACAAGACCGACGAGCGCATCGACGCATGGGTGGCTGAGATACAGCCCAGTCTATAATCAACACATCTGTCCTTACACTCACATCATAAACCTCAAATTCTCAATCATGCAGCAATCCACAGTATTACCGGTAGACATGAAGGTTCTGATGAACCACATCTACGAATACAAGAAGGGAGTGCGCCGAATGGTGCTGTTCACCTTCAACAAGAAGTATGAGGACTTCGCCATACGCCGTTTGGAAAGCCAGAACATCAAATACGTGATCCAACCGGTTGGCAACGACCGCCTGAACCTATACTTCGGCCGTGAGGAGTGCCTCAACGCCATACGCATGATTGTAACGCGTCCGCTCAATCTGCTCACTCCCGAGGAGGACTTCATGCTCGGCGCAATGCTGGGCTATGACATTTGTGCGCAATGCGAGAGATATTGTGAGCGCAAGGACAAATGCAACTGTAATCTCAATTCGTAGAGACAGTTTACGAATATAGCCTATAGGAGGGTAAAGCCAAGACGTTAGGAAGGCGTACATAGAGTCTGCCTTTTTGATGTCTTGACTTTACCCTCCTTCTGTTTTCTCGCCTTTTACGGAGTCTTAAAGCTACGCCTATGTTTAAAGAATGCAAAAAATGCACCTAAATTCGTTGAGATTTGATTATTATTTATACTTTTATAATTTGTGTAATACGATATATTGTACATCACGATTTTATCATTGTATATAGGAGAGTTAGATTTGTCAACAAGTATAAGAAGAATGATAACAAGAAAGAAAAGATTGTGTTCTGTCTTTTCCATGCTGTCATTGGACAGTATAATGACTCCTGCCCAAACCATATACGTACACGTAGAGCAGGAAGGCATACCACTGGAGCAGTTGGGTACGGCTGAGTTTGACGCCAGCATCGACTCGCAGCCATGCGTGGAATTTGTCGATGGCAAGGCGGTGATGACCATCGACGGCACCACATACAACGTCAGCGGCGTGCTGTGCGTAGCCACAGCCGACCGCACAAAGCGCGTATTCTTCCCCGCAGCGGGCAACGTTCAGAACATACAACGTAGCAGCAAGAGCAAACTCTGCACCTATTGGTCGTCGTCACTATACACCAAAACAAAACAACACGCCTACTGTCTGTATGTTAACAACACAAAGGTATTAACGCAGTACAGCGGACTGAACCGTGCATACGGACTCGTCGTCCGCCCCGTATCGAATTGATGCAATAAAAGGAGAATGTGCAACAGTCACAAGCACAACGCCCCTGCAAGGGCAAAAGCATACATCATCAGTGCTTTTGCGTTTGCAGGGGCGTTTTGGTTTTTATACGTTGCTGCTGTAGGAGGGAGAAGTAAGGCTATCTATAGGAGGAGGGCGTGTCAAAACTCCCAATATAAATAAAAAAACTCGTTGTACGTTCTTGTGTGGATGTACAACGAGTTTTTGTTTTTCTACAAAAAAGA
>JAIJMN010000033.1:0-17013 GCA_022735715.1 Prevotella sp. | reverse complement strand
AATTGCTGAAAATAAAGCATTTGTCTGTTAACTTCCATCCATCGTAGATGGATTAACTTCTTCTTAACTTCCTCTAACTCCTATTTTGACACACCCTCCGTCCAATAATGTAAATTGTTCCTTTTGAATGTAGAGGTTAATGCCACAGTCAATGAGTTCCTTGACAGAGGCAAGCACCTCAAACGCATTGCGACCCAATCTTGACAATTCACTGACAAGTAGGATCCCTATGTGGTTTGCCTTGCAGTATTCCATTGCCTCACACAACACTGGACGCTCATCATTCTTCTTTGCACCTGAGATGTGTTCCTCAAAGACCTTGCAGACTTCGATACCCTTATATTTTGGAATGCAAAGAAGCCCTTATTGCGTTGCAACGGAGGTTCTTTTGAAGAGCTAAAGTTGCCATTCGGGAATGCTAAAGTTGTCCTTTTGAAGAGCAAATGCAAATATTGTACATCAAAACTCCAATACCATTGTCTGGCGCGGGCGCATTTTTACGTTATGACTGATTATGACGTTGCGTCCAGTTGTCACGTCAACAGCATTTTGGGTATCGCCTATTATCTCGGCATAACGCTTCACATCGAGTTCGGCAGCATTGTTCTTTCCGTTGATAACGGTCATTACGCTCTTGCCTTTATACTGGCGTGCTACGACGTAAATGCCCTTATGTGAGCAGAACTGGGTCTGTGTGCCTTTGATTATCACCTCGTTGCCCTGACGCCAATGCAGCAGTCGGCTTGTCCAGCGGAACATATCGTTCTGCGCCTTTGTACGTCCTTCTGCTGTGAAGGCATTCTTCTTGTCGTCAGCCCAACCACCAGGGAAGTCCTTGCGCACATTGCCGTCAGTAACGCTCTTGGTTCCGTTCATCAGCACCTCAGTACCGTAATAGAGCTGCGGAGTGCGGTTGATGGTCAGCAGCAGCGCCAATGCCTGCTTAAGAGCCAGAGTATCCTTGCCTTCGCCTAAGAATCGGTCGGTGTCGTGGTTCTCTACGAAAGCCATCACGCTCTTTGGGTTAGGATAAAGGTAGTCGTAACACAGCACATTGTATATGCGGTTCATTCCGTTCCACCAATCATCGGTCTCCTCACGCTTAGCCTGATTGATGCGGTCGAAGAAGGCGAAGTCCATGACAGTCTTCAGATAGCTGTTCTTGTCGGACAGTCTGCTGTCCTTCTGCCATGCTGCCGTATAGGCAGGTTCGGTCACCCACGTCTCGCCAACGGTGTTGAAGTTGGGATATTCCTTATCAAGTGTCTTCATCCAGAGTGCCATTCCGTCGCGGTCGGCATACGGATATGTGTCCATACGGATGCCGTCAATGCCAACGGTCTCTATCCACCACTCGCTGTTCTGAATCAGATATTTCATCACGTGAGGGTTGCGCTGGTTGAGGTCGGGCATTGTAGGCACGAACCATCCGTCTACTGTCTCACGCAAGTCTACCTTGCTTGCATACGGATCAAGTACCGGCGTAAGCTTATAGCTGGTCTGCAGATACTTGTCGTTGACCTTGGCGTTGCCGTCCATGGTGTCCAGTTTCTTCTGATGCCCGGCTGTCTGATATTCGGGCGAAAGCCATTCGGGAGCATTAAACCATTCCTTCGAGGGCATGTCGGCAACCCATGGATGGTCAAAACCGCAATGATTGAAAATCATATCCATAACCACCTTCAGACCTTTGCTGTGAGCCTCGTCTACAAGACGCTTATACTCGTCGTTGGTTCCGAAACGTGGGTCTACACGATAGTAGTCGGTAGTGGCATATCCGTGATAGGTTGAGTTCACGCCATTACTCGGACTGTCGTTCTCAAGAACCGGCGTAAACCATAGCGCCGTAACTCCAAGCTCGTTGAAGTAGTCGAGATGCTGGCGAATACCTTCAAGGTCGCCTCCGTGACGCAGACTTGGAGCCGAGCGGTCGCATGTCTTGTCGCGCATATTCTTGAAAGCGTCGTTCTTCACATTGCCGTTGGCAAAGCGGTCGGGCATAAGCATATACAGCACATCTTCATTGCTGAAGCCTATGCGTTTGTCGCCTGCCATAGCGCGGTCTTTCAGCTCGTACTTCACCTTCTTGGTCTGCTTGCCCTGCTTGAAACTCATTGTCATCTCGCCAGCCTTTGCACCCTCAAGGTTGAGGTAGACCAACAGATAGTTGGGCGAGTCGAGTCGTGCTATAGAATCGATACGCACTCCGGGATAGTTCACTTCCACATCGGCGTTGCGCACATCCTTGCCGTACACCATAAGTTGCAGCGAAGCATCCTTCATGCCTACATACCAGTTGGTAGGTTCGATACGGTCGACTGTCACCGCTGCGTTCAAACTCATAGCACTCATAAGCATCATTAACGATACAAGTTTTTTCTTCATTATCTGATTTAAGTTTAAGATAAATTATTTAGTTCTACTTCTGATAAAGAATCAATGCCGACTGCGCATCGACCGTAGCCTCGGTGGCATTGAAAGAGAGTCCGATGCCCTGCTCGTTTATCACTCCGTTGCAGCAGGCTACGGTATATTCACCTTCGGGTATGGCTATTGTCTTAGTCTCCTTGTTGGCATTAAGCACCACGATGATGTCTTTCCATGAGTCGATACCTTCAAGGTTCTTCAATCGGAAAGCGACAAGACAATTATCGGTGGCTATAAACTCCAGATGTTCTCTTACAGCTTCTGCCGTGCCAAGGCGGAATGCGGGATGGTTGCGGCGCAACTTTATCAGATTGCTATAATATTCAAACACCTGCGGATACTGCTTCAGATTGTCCCAATTGAACTCGTTGATGCTGTCGGGCGAAGCGAAACTGTTGTGCAATCCCTTCTTGTCGCGCAGCATTTCCTCGCCTGCCAGCATGAAGGGCACGCCCTGCGATGTGAACACGGCAGTCTGTGCGAGCAAGTCGAGACGTACGAGTTCTGCCAGTCGGTCGGCTTGGCTGCGTGTCATGTCTTTCAGTCCAGGCACGCTCGCCTTCAATCTGTCTACCAGACACATATCATCGTGACAGCTGACATAGCTTATCTGCTGCGTTGGCTCGTTGGTCCAAGGCTTCTTGTCGTAGTTGACACGAGTCATGTCCACCTGCTTATGAGCTATGCCACCAACTATTCCGAACTTCAGACTCTCCTCCTCGCCCTTTATTCCGGCAAGGAATGCTCCCTTGGTGTCATCGGAGAACGGACCACGAAGAGCGTCACGCATGTCGTCGCTGAACGCTCCTATACCGTTAAGCTTGTAGGTTGAAGCCTTCATGGCAAGCTTCTCCTGCGGATAGGCACACGTTCCGGCACTCCATCCCTCACCATATATATATATTGTGGGGTCGATTGCGTCGACGGCAGCACGTATCTGGTTCATCGTTTCGATGTCGTGAATGCCCATAAGGTCGAATCGGAATCCGTCAATGTGGAATTCGTTGATCCAGTACTTCACGCTTTCAATCATAAATTCGCGCATCAGCGGACGCTCCGATGCCGTCTCGTTGCCACAACCAGAACCGTCCGAGTAACGTCCGTCGGCTGTCTTGCGATAGTAATAGTCGGGATAAGTGCGCTGGAAGTTACTGCCTTCGATATCAAACGTATGATTATAAACGGCATCGAAGATTACGCGGATGCCAGCCTTGTGCAATACCTGCACCATAGTCTTGAACTCACGTATGCGCACCTCTGGCTTGTATAGGTCAGTAGAGTAGCTGCCTTCGGGCACATTGTAGTTTTTCGGGTCGTAACCCCAGTTGAACTGTGGACGGTGCAGTTGCGTCTCGTCTACAGAAGCATAGTCGAAGAGTGGCTGAAAGTGGATGGCATTGATGCCGAGACTCTTCAGATAGGCTATGGCGCGAGGTTCGGTCAGAGCCAGATACTTGCCCTGATGCTGCATGCCCGAAGTGGGACTGATGGAGAAGTCGCGCATGTGAAGCTCGTAGATAATCTGGTCGGCAGGCGACGCAAGAGCCGGACGGCGGTCGTCAGCCCATCCTTCAGGATTGGTGTCAGCCATGTTTAGTATGGCTCCACGATTACCGTTTACGCCTACAGCCTTGGCAAACGTGCCGGGACACTCGCCCTTGCCGATGTCGAAAGTGTAGAACATGCCGGCAAGGTTGCCCTTGACTGTGGCTTCCCATCGGTTGTTACTAACAGCACGCATCTTTATTGTCTTGACGGGTTTGCCTCCCTGTCCGCTCTTGTACAGGCGGAGCTTGGGGGTAGAAGACGCGTTGAGATGGAATACGGTTTGTGTCTTACCGTATTCCATCTCATTAAAGCGCCCCTGAGCATTGGCATTCAATGTAAGCATTGCGGCAAAAAATGCCGTAAACAAATAATTTCTGTTCATGTCAGTAGCGTAGTATATTGTTATTATTTAGCTATAAGCGACACAGCAAAACCGCCACCGCGTGCCTCCTTTATCTTCAGCACATCGCCCTTCTTGACGGTCTTGTGCAGAATCTGATAAGCCTTAGGATTGTGCTCATAGTCAGCGTTCTTGGCATCCTGGTAGATGGCGCAGTCATACTTGCGGCCCTTGTCGAGGAAGTCGAGACGTACCACAGCGGTGCGAGCCTCTTCGCCTGTCTTGCCTCCTACAAACCAGTTGTAGGTTCCCTTTGCCTTGCGTGCTACGGTAATGTATTTGGCAGGTTCTGCCTCCAGATATTTCGAGTCGTCCCAATCGCAAGCCACGTCGCGTATGAACTGGAATGCGTCGTCGTACTTCTCGTAGTGTTCGGGCAGGTCGGCAGCCATCTGCAGCGGACTATACATGACAAGATAGAGCGAGAGCTGACCGCAAAGTGTGGTGTGGACGAAGCTCTTGTTCTGGCTCCATTCAGAGAGACGTGTCTCGAAGATGCCCGGTGTGTAGTCCATCGGACCACCCTGCAGACGGGTGAACGGAAGCATCACGGTGTGGTAAGCTACGTTTCCGCCGAATGCTTCATACTCCGTACCACGTGCACTCTCATTGCCTACAAGGTTAGGCCAGGTGCGGCAGATGCCCGTAGGGCGTGTCGCTTCGTGAGCATTCACCATGATGTGGTGCTTGGCGGCAGTCTCTACTACGCGCTGATAGTGATTGTTCATCAGCTGGCTGTAGTGATATTCGCCTCGCGGAATGATGTCGCCGACGTATCCTGTCTTAACGGCATCATAGCCATACTTGTTCATCAGACGGAAAGCATCCTCCAAGTGGCGCTCATAATTGAGTGCTGACGAAGATGTCTCGTGGTGCATCATCAGCTTCACTCCCTTAGAATGTGCATAGTCGTTGAGCATCTTTATGTCGAAGTCGGGATAAGGCGACACGAAGTCGAAGACGTCAAGTTTCTGGTGTCCGAACCAGTCTTCCCATCCTTCGTTCCATCCTTCTACCAGAACTTGCTGCAAACCGTTCTTTGCAGCGAAGTCGATGTAGCGCTTCACCTCATAGTTTGTTGCACCATGTGTGCCGTTGGGCTTGCACTTATTATAGTCGGTAACGCCGAGACGAACCGACGGCATGTCGTTGGTGTAGCTCCATGTCTTGGTGCCTACAATCATGTTCCACCACACGCCACAATACTTTGTAGGATGAATCCACGAAGTATCCTCTATCTTGCAAGGCTCGTTAAGGTTGAGCGTAAGCTTGCACGAGAGCATATCACGGGCATCATCGCTCACCATTACGGTTCGCCACGGTGTGTTGAACGGTGTCTGTATGAATCCCTTACGGCCCACTGCATCTGGCGTAAGCCACGACTCAAACACGAGGTTCTTGTCGTCGAGATTGAGGTGCATTGTCGGATAATCCAAGCAAGCGGCTTCGTGTATGTTGATGTACAGACCGTCGTTGGTCTTCAATTGCAGCGAAGTCTGCACACCGGTATCTGAGAATACGGTGGTAGACGAGTTGCTCTTGTAAGCCTCACGGTTCTTGGCTATCACCTCACGAATGTCCGTCAGAGGAGTGATATTGTACTCATACTCCTGCGTGTCGTAGTCGCCGGGAATCCAATAGGCAGTATGATTGCCTGCCATGGCAAACTGTGTATGCTCCTCCTTTATCACGAAATAGTTGAGCGTCTGCTGCTGCGGGAACTCATAGCGAAGTCCCATACCGTAGTCGTAAACACGGAAACGGATGGTAATGTTGCGCTTTGAAGACTTCTGGGTCAGGTTTACCTCCATCTCGTTGTAGTTGTTGCGGATGGTAGAAGTCTCGCCCCATACCGGCTTCCAGGTTTCATCGAAGGCAGATGTCTTGCTGCCTGTCTCTGTGAAACCGTCCATCAGGTCGGTCTCTTCCATTCCCTTTGAGGCGTGCTTGTCCTTAGCCAGCTCCAATCCGAGATGAGATGGCTTACACACTGTCTTGCCCTTGTACGACATTTCGTATGTGGGCTGTCCCTTGTCTGTGAGCGAGAAGGTAAGCGACACATTGCCGTTGGGCGACTTTACGGTCTGGGCAGCTGCCATCATAGGCAACAGCGCAGCCAGCATTGTATATTTTTTCAGCATTTATATATATATGTTTCAGGTTAATCTTATTTCTGCACGCCTGACTGAAGTTATCTGCCTGCCTGACGGATTAGTGTACTTATGTCGCCTATAAACTCAGCGTTGTCCATGAGATCCTCAAGGTTGAGGTGCATGCGATAGCGCCAGTAGTGTTTTGGATTGGCAGGTATGTTGATGCGTTCGGCATCGGCATCGGGCAGACGCAGCTTGTCATACATGGCGAGCCAGTCCTGAACGCTCAATATGCAGAGCATCGACGGCGAGTCGAGATGACGTGCTATGATGTCCTTGGCAAGCCATCCTGGCAGCGGATGTGGGGCTGGTCCCTGACGATAGAGCATCGAGTTGTAATAGTCTTGCGTGCGTTCGTAGTTCTCATCCCACCACTGTCGCAATGTAGGCATGTCGTGACTTGATATGGTACATACCGAACGGTAAGGGTTCTGGCTTAAGTGTCCGAAGCGTGTAGTTGTTGTCTTGGGCATGCTCTGCAGCTCAAGGCTGAGAATCTTCAGTTCGTTCATCACCCATGGCACACAATCCGGCACCATGCCAAGGTCCTCGGCACACACAAGCATACGGGTTGCCTGTACAAGTTTGGGCAGCTTCTTCATTGCCTCACGATACCAGAACTGGTTGTTGCGACGATAGAAATAGTCATTGTAAAGGCGGTTGAAGGCTTGCTTGTCGTTGTCGTAGAGCGACTCATAGATGAAGTCGAGCTGGGCTGAAATGCGCGGATGGAACATGTTGGCATTGTTACGGTCGCGCACGAATAGCACGTCACTGACAAGCGAATACAATTCGTCGCGCAGCCAGAGGTCTTCCTGACGGGTTACACCTGCAAAGCGTGCCTCTATCTTGCGCTGTGTGTCTACTTCTGGTTTCATGCGATAGCGCTCATCGTCGATACGTTCCAGATATTCACGACGCACCTCATCGGCACGCTCATGGAATACGCGGTCGAGTACCCAATCGGTTATGAAAGGCTCTGTGAAGCGCTCTTCCTGGAAGTTCAGTCCATACTGCATTATCTCCTCACGGCTCATTGCCTGCGACGGAGCGAACTGTCCTGTCAGTCCAAACACGCAGTCGATAGGTATCTCCCATATACGGAAGAATCCCAATACGTGGTCAATGCGATAGGCATCGAAGAATCGTGACATGTTCTGGAAGCGACGTGTCCACCACTGGCAGCCGTCCTTCAGCATCTCGTCCCAATTGTATGTGGGGAATCCCCAATTCTGTCCATTAACCGAGAAGTCGTCAGGCGGTGCTCCAGCCTGTCCGTTAAGGTTGAAGTATTTGGGTTCCATCCATACGTCGCAACTGTGTCTGTTCACGCCGATGGGTATGTCGCCCTTCAGTATTACGCCCTTCTGCTTGGCATATTCGTGCGCCTCCTTCATCTGCGACGACAGTATGTACTGTACGAAATAGTAGAAAGCCACCTCATGATATGCCTTTGTACGAGAATCAGACAGCATCGCGCGGTCGTCCTCATTCCATGTGTTATGGTCTTGCCATTGTGTAAAATCGGCGGTACCATACTTGTCTTTCAGCCATGTATACTGAGCGTATGGTACGAGCCAATTTTGTGTTTCCTGAAAGAACGCCTTAAATTCTGCGCTCTTCATAATCCTTTTACCTTCTTGAACAAAGACTCGCTTTAAATATTCTGATTTGAATGCGTTCACTTTTTCATAATCTATCTGTGACAGAGCATTGAGTCGTTGGCGCTCTGCTTCCATCTCTGTGCGCGCTTCTTCGTCCTCCAGCTGCGGCAAAGTACGCAAATCGGCATACTGCGGATGTATGGCGAATACGCTGACGCAGCTGTAGGGATAAGAATCGGTCCATGTGTGGGTGATGGTGGTGTCGTTGATAGGCAGGAGTTGCAGCACACGCTGTCCGGTCTTTGCCATCAAGTCGATCATCGTCTTAAGGTCGCCGAAGTCGCCTATACCCGCACTTGTCTTGCTACGAAGCGAGAATACAGGCACCAATGTTCCTGCCAGCTTTCGGTTCCAGATTTCGAAGAAAGCCTGATCGAGACTGTATACCATAGTCTGACCGTTCTTGATTTGGGGCAGAGTGATGGTGCGGTTGTGTCCGCACTCCCACATCATCACAAGTCCCGAACCATTCACTACAACTAACTTAAATTCTAAACTATCATCTTGCAATAACGATGCATCTATATCGACCGCCCACTCGCAATAGTTATGAAGCGTCATGGGCAGCGCTTTGTCAAGGTTCCACTCGCCCAAAGCCTTCTGTGCTCCTACTACAGCCAGTCGTTGACCCTCGCGCAACTGCGGTGCTCGCACCGTAATACGCAGAGTCTTGTCGTAAGCAGTAGGCTGCATAGGCTGCGGCTGCATGTGGTTGATACAGTCGGTGAAGGCACTGCTGTAGAGGTAAGCATCCTCGGGCATTGCATTCCAACGGTCGTACACTACATAATCGGCAGCTGCACTGCACGTGAGGTCGAGCACATGCTTCACCGTCTGCCATTCACTACGCTCAACTGAATCGCCCACCGCCACCTTATAATAATATACAAGTGCAGTGTCTGCTTTACTGTATTTCAAGTCGCACAACCATTCTATTCCATCAATAGTGGTCATGCGATAAGCCTTCACTTCATTATTCTCGATAATGTTGAGTGACAACTCCTCACCGAACGCAGTACGGTATTCTATGTGAAAATGTATTGTCATTGTGTATTTTGGTTATTGGTTTGTTGGTACAATAATTTTATCATTGGTTTTCACAATGCGAAATTATGAAAAATTATGGTACGCTATAACGCAAAAACCGAACATTCTACACAGAAAACGATGCAAACGTTTGCATTTTGTCATGCACGTTTCGGGTTTCTAATGGCCGCTACAGCCACGGCTCCGCAAACAAGCAACACACCTGCAACAATCATCATATTGCTCTGATGTGAACCTACGAGTTGCAGCAAGTGTCCGCCACACACAGCTGCTATAATCTGCGGTACGCATATAGTGCCGTTGAAGAGTCCGAGATAGGCACCCTTATGGCTGTAGCCCTCAAGTGCATTGGTGACGAAAGCAAAAGGCATGGCAAGCATTGCAGCCCAAGCACAGCCTATGAGCCAGAATGGAAGTACGAGCAGGTTCTTGTCGCCGATAAACGGTACAATAGCGAATCCAATGCCACCTATAACAAGACTCAATGCGTAGGCAAACTTCTCGTTCTTGAATTTAGGCAATGCCATAGCCCAAGACACCGAACCGATAGCTTGCCAGAAGAACAGCACACCCACCCAGTTGCCTGCTTCCTGATAGCCACTTGATGCAACATCGGTGGTGTGCCATACGGTTTCGGCAATAGTGCCATTGGTGTAGGTCCACATATACATAAAGGCAGCCCAGCAGAAGAACTGCACGAGTCCAACTTTCCAGAACATCGTAGGCGCATTCTTCAATAGTGTTATCCAGCCTTCACTCTTCTCGTTTGCCTCAGGGTCAGCCTCATTATATTGAGCATACTCTTCAGGATTCCACTCCTTCACCTTCAACGTGGTGTAGATGACGCAGAGTATGAGTATAGCGGCACCTACATAGAACGAGTAGATAACCGAATCGGGGATTACACCTTTAGGTGCCTCGTTGGCAATACCAAGAAACGTGAACAAGAAGGGGAACACGTAGCCTACAAGCGAACCCGAATTGCAGAGGAAAGACTGTATGGAGTAAGCGAGCGACTTCTGCTTCTCGTTGACCATATCGCCAACAAGCATCTTGAAAGGCTGCATCGCCATATTGATGCTTGTGTCGAGAAACATCAGCGAGATAAGACCGAATACCATAGCCGTACTCACTGCCATTCCGAACGAGCCCGCATTGGGCAGCAGACACATAACAAGCACCGCTACAGTGGCACCTACAAAAAGATAAGGTATGCGACGGCCGAAACGACACCATGTCTTGTCGCTAAGCGTGCCTACTATTGGTTGCACTAATATTCCCATCAAAGGAGGCAATATCCAGAAGTAGCTAAGATTGTGGGGATCGGCTCCCAATGTTGCAAAGATACGTGATATGTTGGCGCTTTGCAGAGCGTAAGCTATCTGTACGCCAAAGAATCCGAAACTCAAATTCCAGAGTTTCCAGAACGAAAGATTAGGTTTTTGGATCATTGTTATTTGGTTTTATTTTAGTTTCGCTAACGAAAAGGTGTTAATTTCTGAACTCAACGCGTAGTGTCTCTCACTACAAGGCGAGTACGAACCACACGCATCACCACCTCATTGCGTGGTAGCGTACCTTCTACCTGACCTATAAGTACTTTGGCTGCTTCCTCTCCAACCGTCACACCACGCTGCTCTACTGTGGTGAGCATCGGATCGCAAGCTATTGCACGATTACCATTGGTAAATCCACAAACGCTGATATCCAATGGAACACGAAATCCCATGCGCTTGGCTGTATACAGTATGCCTATGGCTGTATCGTCGTTGATGGCAAAGAAGGCATCGGGACGCTCTTCGGATGGCAACGAGAGTATTTCAGGAGTGATTACTTCAGCTTGTGCACGGTTATCACACAATCTGACAAGAGCTTCGTCCAGCTTCAGTCCGTGCTTCACAATTGCGTCATGGTAGCCGTTGTATCGGTTCTTCGACAATTCCAGATTCATGGGCGAGCCATAAAAGGCAATGCGCTTGCACCCGGTTTCTATCAAATGAGATACAGCTGCGTAAGCTCCATTATAATCGTCCACCACCACTCGCGATCCATTTACGCCCGTACATATACGGTCGTAAAAAACGAGAGGAACTCCATTGTCCATAAGTCGGCGGAAATGATCATATTGTTTGGTATCCTTGGCTTGCGACACAATAATGCCACACACCTTGTTTTTATAGAAGTCATCGCAGATAGCAACCTCCTTGTCATATCGCTCGTTGCTCTGCGCCACCATAACACGATAGCCACAGGCACGGGCTTTCTCCTCAATGCCTGACAGCACTGACGCAAAATAATAATGTACAAACTCAGGAACGATGACTCCTATCACTTTAAGAGGTTGGATGCGGTTATGGCGCAAAGCCTCGCCAATTACGTTTGGACAAAAGTTATGCTCTTTGGCATAATCCTGGATGCGTTTGCGTTGCACTGAGCTGATGCGCGGACTGTCGTTGAGCGCACGGCTCACCGTAGCTATGGAAATGCCCAATGCACGGGCAATATCCTTCATTGTTATAGGTAAATTTTCTGACATGGCTTTTTGTTACGCTGCAAAATTAGCTATAATTTCCGAATGTGACTGTGCTACTTTGCACAATAATATAAAAAACAGGTGCAAACGTTTGCATTGAAAAAAGGGCTGTTTTCCGTTCAAAAGGGATACAACCAAAACATAAAGACAATAAATTTGCACTCAGAAATACAAACAAATGTAAAAAATACGTCTTAAACCTCATACGATTACAAATCATTCTACCCTTAGCGATAAGTTCAATTACACTTCACTATTAAGGCTAAATGTTTTTGATGAGATATAATTGATTAAAACAACATAATGTAGTAATAACTAAAAACATGCAAACAATGAAGCAGTTGAAAATCAAATTGCCTCTGAGGACGCTGGCATTGGCTGGTGGTCTTCTCCTTGCAACAAGTTCCTTCGCGCAAAGCAACGCCATCAAGGGACATGTTAAAGACGCTTCGGGCGAACCGGTCATGGGTGCTACCATCACCGTTAAGGGTAAAGCAGTTGGAATTACCGACATTGATGGTAACTTCTCTATCGATGCTGCTCCCGGTACTGAACTTACATTCACCTTCCTTGGTATGTCACCACAGACCGTTAAGGCATCGGGCAACATGACAGTAACAATGTCTAACGATGACAAACAACTTAATGAGGTTGTCGTAATCGGTTATGGTGTTGCAAAGAAGAACGACCTTACAGGTTCGGTTACTGCCCTCAAGCCAGATGAAAAGAACCATGGTATCATCACTTCAGCACAGGACATGATCCAGGGTAAGATTGCCGGTGTAAATGTAAACGCTTCAACTGGCGCTCCTGGCGAAGGTGCACAGATTCGTATTCGTGGTGGTGCGTCTCTTGCCGCAAGCAACGACCCGTTGATTGTTATCGACGGTATGCCGATGGATAACAAAGGCACAATGGGTGTTAACAACCCTCTGTCTCTTGTCAATCCTAACGATATCGAGAGCTTCACCGTATTGAAGGATGCTTCGGCAACCGCTATCTACGGTTCGCGTGGTTCGAATGGTGTTATCATCATTATAACAAAGAAGGGTCGCAGCGGTCAGAAGCCACAGGTTTCTTACAATGGTACACTCTCAGTAAGCACCATCGCCAAGAAGCTGGATGTAATGAACGCAAAAGAATATGTTGACTTCATCAAGAGCTATTACGGCGAAGATTCTTCTGCTTACAAAGGATTGGGCTGGAAGGAATACAACGCAGACGGCACACCCAACTATGCAGCAGGCACATACGACACCGACTGGCAAGACGAAATATATCGTGCTGGTGTCAGCCATGAGCATAATGTAAGCCTCTCAGGTGGCATTAGCAAGCAGTCTTGGTCAATGCCTTATCGCATAAGCGTAGGCTACACAAGTCAGGACGGTATCTTGAAGGGTTCAGGATACGAGCGCGTTACAGCAGGCGTCAACCTAAATCCTTCTTTGCTCAACAAGCATCTCAACCTGAATATCAATGGTAAGTACTCTTACTCAAAGACAAATCCAGGCGGACAATCTGCAGTTGGCGCAGCTATCACAATGGATCCTACTCGCCCAGTGAAGAGCAGTGACGACAGATTCAAGAACTGGGGCGGCTATTGGCAGTGGACAAAGTCTGTAACAGAATATGACCCGACCTTCCCATACGACCGCAGTTCAGAAGCTCCTTCTAACCCAGTTGAATTGGTTGACCACTACAATTTCTACAAGAGTGCCAACATTCTTTTGGGTAATGTAGAGGCAGACTATAAGATTCATGGTTTTGAAGACCTTCATCTGCACGTCAACTTAGCCGGTGAATACACTGATGGTGGCGAGTACGACCACAAGAACCCGCAATCTACCTACGGATTCTACTATGGTGGTGACAGCGAAGAAAAACAAAAAAAGTATAACGTCTTGGCAACAGCCTATGCTCAGTACACCAAAGACTTCAACAAGGCGAACCACTTCGATATCATGGCTGGTTACGAGTATAGCCACATGAAATTTTGGGGAAACAAATGGAGCAGATCAATGTATCCTTCTACCAACGAAGGTAAGAATGACAAGGGTGAAGCTCTTGCAGGAACAGTTAAGTCTTACGACACAAGCAGATATAAGGGCCAGATTTATCTCGTGAGCTGGTATGGTCGTGCCAACTATTCATTATTGGACCGTTATCTCCTTACATTTACTGCCCGTTATGACGGTTCAAGCCGTTTTTCTGACGGACACCGTTGGGGCTTCTTCCCATCAGCAGCCTTTGCATGGCGTGTTAAAGACGAGAGTTTCTTGAAGGATGTCAATGCTATCAGTGACTTGAAGCTTCGTCTTGGTTGGGGTAAGACCGGTCAGCAAGATACCGGAAAAGAATACTACACCCCAGTCTATGCAAAGAGTACAAGTATGCACCACCTCTATCCTATCGGTGGTAGCGACAATAATAAGGGTATACTCTATCGTCCATTGGCATACAATGACGACCTGACATGGGAGACCACTACAACATGGAACATTGGTCTTGACTATGGTATGTTCGATCAGAGACTTACCGTCAACCTTGATGCTTATCTTCGCAAGACAACTGATCTTCTGAGCGAAACTACTATCCCAGCTGGACAGAACTTCGACAGAAGACTTTGGAAGAATGCAGGTACATTGGAAAACAAGGGTATTGAAGTAGCTGTAACCGGTCGTCCTATCCAGACAAAGGACTGGTTTGTAGAGCTTAGCGTCAACGCAGCCTACAACAAGAACAAGATTACCGAACTTGCTGGCGGTCGTGATATGATTGAAGCAAATATGGTAGTTGGTAAAGACAGCAAAATAACCTATCATAAGGTAGGACAGCCAGCCAACTCTTTCTTGGTTTACCAGCAGGTATATGACGAGAACGGACGTCCTATCATGGGCTGCTACGTAGATCGCGATGGTAATGGTGAGATTGACGAGAACGACAAATACTTCTATAAGAATATCGTAGCTCCTTGGACTGGCGGTTTCAGCTTTAAGGTTTCATACAAGAACTGGGATTTGGGAAGCAACTTCCGTGCAAGTTTCGGCAACTATATCTACAATGGATACGCACAAAGCAAGGCTAACACTAAGGTACTTTGCAATCCGAGCGGATACTATGAGAACTGCACTAAGGAACTTACAACCTTAGGATGGACATCATACAACTATCCTCTTACCGATTACTTTGTACAGAATGCCAGCTTCTTGAAGTGCGACAATATCACATTGGGCTACAACTTCAACAATGTATTGAAGATGGGTAAATACCATGGTATCTCAGGTCGTATCTACGCCTCATGCTCTAACGTGTTTACTATCACAAAGTACAAAGGTCTTGAACCGGAACAGACTTCAGGCAAGGACAACAATGTCTATCCACGTTGCCGCACATTCCTGCTCGGTCTCAACCTCAACTTCTAACAACTAAAAACAGATTTCGATATGAAACTCAATAAATTCAAAACAATTGCCCCGGCTGCAGTTCTTCTGCTTTCAGCAAGCTTGAGCTCTTGTATGGCAGATTTGGACAAAGGAAACATTGACCCTAATGTAGCCCATGAAGCCGACCTTACCGGATTGTACAGCAAGTGCTATGCTGGTCTTATCATGGAAGGTAATGACGGAAGTCCCGATTTCACTATAGACGACGGTGGTAAGTCAACGTTGATACGTAACTTGTATTACTTCAACGAATTGCCTACCGACGAATCTATTTGCTGGTGGTCAGATGGAGGTCTTGCAGATATCAGTTACAACCAGTACAATGCAGGTACCGAAACCCTGAACTACTTCTACTATCGTATAATGACCAACATTGCATACGAGAATGCGTACTTGAACCTTGACGCTGCCAAGGAGGACAAGACCAGATATGCAGAGGTTCGTGTAATTCGCGCTTTCCACTATTTATTGCTGCTTGATTTATGGGGCGACCCCGCATTCACATTGGAAGCTTCGTCTCAAGAACCTCTTCAGGCTCATGCATACTATGAGAAGTTTGAGCAAGGCAAGACATACACACGTGCAGAGCTTCTGCAGATGGGCCGTGAGTTCCTGTTCAAATGGGTAGAGAAGGAATTGCTCGAAGCAGAACCTGACTTGCTGCCAGCAAAGCCTGAGACCGACAACGATCCGGACTATGGACGCGTAGACAAAGGTGCATGCTGGTTGCTCTTAAGCCGTCTGTATCTCAATGCAGGTACATATCTTAACAATGACGGTCAGGACAATCCTTACTGGCAACAGGCTCTCACTTACGCAGAGCAGACAATCGCCAAGTATCCGCTCTTCGATGACAGCAAGATGACGGATGAAGCAAGAGCCAGAGGCTATCAGCCATACGACCTTCTCTTTATGGGCGACAACGGATCGAACGGTGCAAGTTGCGAGGCTATTCTCCCATTGCTGCAGGACGGCAAAACAACACAAGGATGGGGTGGCTCTGTATTCTACATCGCTACAAGCATAGATTCAGAGACCAGAACCGTTACAGGCCAAACATTTGGCACTACCTATACCGACTGGTCGGGTATGCGTGTACGTCCGGCTTTCTTGGCTAAGTTCACTCCCAATCCCAAGAACTTCCAAGGTAAGACAGCTGCTGAGATCCGTGCCATGAATATTGATGACCGTGCATTGTTCTGGGGCGCAAAATCTAAGACAGATGACAAGCACACATTGGATTTGGGCAATAACGATTCGTTCAGCAGTGGTATCTGTGTTGTTAAATGGAACAACAACTACTCCAATGGAGGAACTCCTCACGACAATGCCTTTGCAGATACCGACTTCTTCCTCTTCCGTGTAGCTGAGGCTTACCTCAATGCAGCAGAGGCAGAGATGCACATTAACGGAGAGGGTTCGACTAAGGCTAATGAGTGGATTAACAAACTTCGCGAGCGTGCCCATGCCGACCAATATGCATCATATACTCTTAACGACGTGCTCGATGAGCGTGCCCGCGAGTTATATTGCGAAGGTTTCCGTCGTACCGACTTGATACGTTACAATCAGTATGGTGGCAACAAGGCCACATACACTTGGGAATACAAGGGCGGAAGCAAGAAGGGCACCACCTTCGACAAAGCAAAGAATCTGTATCCTCTTCCATCTTCAGAACTTCTTGCCAACAAGAACCTGACCCAGATTGACGGATATAACGAGTTCAACAATTAAAGTATAATAGAAGTATAAAAATAAACGCAATATGAAGAATAAATATATGATGGGTGCTCTGCTT
>JAIJMN010000281.1:0-2500 GCA_022735715.1 Prevotella sp. | reverse complement strand
AATATATTTGTAACTTGTTGTAAATCACCTATAAAGGTACAAAATATTTGTGAGACTACCAACTTTTTTATGAACTATTCTTATCCCGAACTGGGGTACCTTATAGAAATCCTCCCAAGTTATTGTCTTTAGTTCTCTTTTAGAAATATTTTCTAATGATTCTTCCGAAAATTCCTTAGATAAGGATTTTGTACCTTTTTCCATTATTTCTTCCGAAGCTTCTTTTGCAACTTTCTTGCATGATGAAGTAAGCAATAAAGAAAGTAATCCTAGAAATAGAAAACAATTATTATTTAGCTTCATAGAATTTAGCTGTATTATTATTCAAATTATATAAAATACTATTGTAATCAACAGTATTTTCTTGTTTTTGTTGCCTTAATGATTCCAACAATGAATTATCATTATAATGGGTAAGGCATACTGATACTACAACCATAATAACAAATGAAACAATAGAGATGCCACATCCAACAGGACCTGTAATTGCATAACCAATTATGTTAACTACAATCCAAATTAAAAGCAATCCTAAAAGATAGTCAAGAATTGTTGTACCAATCTCTATTGCAACATTGTTTCTAGAATGATTAATCAAGGAACCTAAATACACATTTGAATTAGGTAAATTCAGAACTTGCATTTTAGGTGCTGTACTTGCTTTAATCCCTTTGTATTTTATTCTGAGATCTTTTACTTTTTGGGCGTGATTTAAACTAAGCTGCAATGCGGTTTGTTCTGTATTGAGTGAATTGAAATATCTGTCTCCTAATTGTATTTGGAGATCCGTCCACTTCTCTTCATTCATAAAAATATACTTAAACATATATTTATAACCAGCAATAACCCCTAATTCCTCATCCTCAAAGTGTCCTAACTGTTTTTCAAAACTACTATCAATCAGTACCTTTAAATCCTTGATATATTCTTTATTTGCAGCCAGTTCCAAATCTTTATATTGAGATATTTGGGTATCAGATAGTTCTCTAGAATCTTTCTGTACGATTGTTGCTTCTTCAGACATTTTCACACGAAGTTTCTCCTCTTCACTATTAGAACAGGAAAAGAACACAACACATAAAAGAAAAAAAGCAAAGACAGACCTAACCATCATAATACTTGTTCTATTGTTGGATTAATGGAATTCGTGAAATTATCAGGCATCTGATCTGGTGCACAAATCAGACTCACAATCCAAGCAATTAAGAATATGAGCATTTCTGCAAGAATAGGCCATATTGCTATCATAGCGGCAAAAGCAAGAATCAGAAGCAAAACAATATTTACAATCCAAAAAATCCATGGATGATGTGAAGGGAAGTTCAAAATAGAATCATACCATCCATACTCTTCATCCAATGCGGACTGAAGCAAAGAAAACTTTCGATCATTTTGATAATAATATATTGCTACAGTTTTTACTTTTTCTTCAAATTTTGCAGTAGCAACAGTTTTCCCATTTCTTAAACGATTAATAGAAGATGGTGTCACTTGCAAAATCCTAGAGAGTGACTCTATATCACCGTCACTAGCTAAATAAAGATCATTCAATAAGTCTTCATTTGAACGACTTTCAACTACTTTTGCTGCTTCAATTCTATTTTCTGCTTCATCAGAACCAGAACAAGATGATAAGATAAATGGTGAGACAATAAGTGTCACTACCAACAATAAACGTTTGATTTTCATATTTTCTTATTTTAATACTACATTTTTATATTCATTAGTGTCTCTATTTTAACGTAACACTAATGATCTGAAATATTGTTTAACCTATTTCTTTGCTAAAATTTATGTTAAGATTTTCAATCCTGCAGTTACATCATTTGCAATATGGGTATAACTCACATTATTAGCTCCACATTTAGGGCATAACCATACTTCTGTTATCGTTTGACATACTTGCTTACATTTTTTACAAGTTGATGGTTTCAATGTTCTCATAACTTATCAATCATTTTAGGTAACTATTCAGCGAATATGTATCGCTAAAGACAGCGTGTGATTTTAAAAAAAACTTTCTGTTTCCCTGTACATGTCCACAGTATCATAATTTCCACCGTTTTGTACATCATATCATTCTGCTTCGTATCAGTAAGGTCATTTACTAGTGTTGCATATATGCCAATAAATCACTAATTTTGTTGTCATGAACAATAATGTTACAGATATATTCCAGGCTCTCAAGAATTTGGAGGGTAAGATTTCGTCATTGGAAAAAACCGTTGACGACCAGCAGGAGTGTATCTGTAACTTAACACGCATAAATGACCGTCTACGCAAGGAGAACCGTATTCTGAAGAATCGCTTGGCGAAATATGAGTCTCCAGACAAGGACAGCAACGACAGCAGTGTTCCTCCAAGCAAAGAGCGCATGAGTGATGAGGTGAAAAGGCGTACCAAGACTTTAAGAAAATCAACAGGCAGAAAGCCCGGAGGACAGCTCGGACATGACGGCAACACATTGCTAAAGTCAGAATCCCCCGACAGTATCATAGAC
>JAIJMN010000280.1:0-2513 GCA_022735715.1 Prevotella sp. | reverse complement strand
CATGTTCCATGTGTAGTCGGCAATGCCATAGAGCGAAATCTTGGAAGCCTCGGCATGTTCCATTGGGTTAGATACAAATCCCGACACGTCGTCGGCAATGTCCTTGCCGTTGCCATAGGCGGGACCGAGCAGGATGTGGTCTCTCACGAAGTCGCTCACGGGGAAGTTCCACCAGATGTAAGCCTTGCGGTCGATGCGGCTGTTGATCCATTGCATCGATTCCTTGTCGATACAATGCACCACGGAGTTGCCCGTCCACATTATGCGTATGTCCTTGTTCATCTTGGTGCCGAGTGTGCGCAAATAGCCCTTCTCGTCGTTAGCCCAAGCACGGTTGTATTCGGTAGGACACATAATAAGAGGTGAGATGTCCTTATGGCGGTTGATGAAGTTGTCGTCGACATAGTTGAGCAGTTCGGCTTGCTTGTCGGCCTTGGCACCTTCACCCCATATATCGTCGAAGAATACGGCAAACGAGCGTATGCCGAGAGCGTACATCATTTCGAGTTTGTTGATGAGGTTGTCGCGGTCTTCGTTGTTCCACTTGATGTCAACGCCCGGATGGATGGCCCAGTAGAAGTTGACGCCATTCAGCCTTGCCACCTCGTTGAGTTGCTTAATGCGGTTGGCCTCGTCGGTAGGGTAGGGCTTGCGCCACTGGTCGCGATGATAGGGGTCGTCCTTCGGTCCGTAGATGTATGTGTTCATCTTGTTGCGACCATAGAAGGCAATCTGGCTGAGGCGGGCCTCGTGGCTCCACGGTGTGCCATAGAAACCCTCTACAGTTCCGCGGAAGTCAACGTCGGGCCAGTCGGTAACGGTGCCCTTCTCAAGCTTGCCCTTGGCTATTGAGCTGAGCAATGTCTGCACGCCGTAGAAGAGTCCTTCCTCGTCGTTGCCTATGATTACGGCTCCCTTGTCGCTGATGCTGAGCCAGTAGCCTTCAGCCTTTTGTGGAAGATGCTTGGCGTATGCCTTGACACACTTGTCGCCCTTGATGCCAAGTGTTATGGTGTACTTGGCGTTGGGAGCGACCTTTATGCCATTCTTTAAAGTGGCAACGGCAAACGAGTTGTCTCGATTGTTGCTGGTCTTGATATTAACGCTTTGTGGCAACTGTGCAAATCCGGTGCTTTGGATTTTCTGCGGTACGGGATTTACAAGTTTGAACTGCGCTTTGGCAGGCATCGTACCAGCCAAGGCAAGTGCGGAGATGATTCCGATTGTCAGTTTGTTCATTTTATTTGTATGTATTTTGATTGTCTATAATAGATAGGAATTGTCTTTGTTTTGCAAACTTACATAAAAAAGTAAAGAAGTAGAAAAGTAAAAAGGTAAAAAAAGTAAAAGAGTAAAAAAGTAAAAGAGTAAAAAGTAAAAGAGGAGAAAAGTGAAAAGTGTTGTCAGAATAGCACATAAACGAACGAATTGTGCAGAAATGAAATTAATTTATAAAAAACTGATATAAAAATTTGCGGGTAACTTATAATTTATTATCTTTGCACTCGTAAAAGGAACAAAATAACACCTCGACCATAAAAGAAACACTCCAATTAAGTTAGCAAGACGACTAATATAAAGGAAATATATAAACCCGCGGTCGTCAGTTTGACCGCACAAAACTATTGTAGTATGGCACAAATGAATTTCGGTGGCGTTGTAGAGACTGTAGTCACCAGCAAAGAGTTTTCATTGGAAAAAGCACGTGAAGTTCTTAAAAACGAAACAATTGCCATTTTAGGATACGGTATTCAGGGACCTGGTCAGGCAGGTAACTTGCGCGACAACGGTTTTAACGTAATCGTTGGTCAGCGTCCAGGCAAGACTTACGACAAGGCTGTAGCCGATGGTTGGGTACCTGGCAAGACTCTGTTCTCTGTAGAAGAGGCAGCCCAGAAGGGTACTATCATCTGCATGCTTCTTTCTGACGCTGGTCAGATTGCAGTATGGCCGAAAATCAAACAATATCTCACACCGGGCAAGACCCTTTACTATTCACACGGCTTCGCTATCAACTGGAACGACCTCACTGGCGTAGTTCCTCCTGCTGATGTCGACGTTATCATGGTGGCTCCTAAGGGTTCGGGCACATCGCTCCGTACAATGTTCCTCGAAGGCCGTGGCTTGAACTGCTCTTACGCAGTATATCAGGATCACTCAGGTAAGGCAGAGGAGAAGACCATCGCCTTCGGTATCGGTATCGGTGCCGGCTATCTGTTCAAGACAACATTCCAGCGTGAGGCTACTTCAGACCTTACAGGTGAGCGTGGCTCGCTGATGGGTGCTATCGAGGGACTGCTTGAGGCTCAGTATGAAGTTCTGCGCGAGCACGGACACTCTCCTTCTGAGGCTTTCAACGAGACTGTTGAGGAGCTGACACAGAGCCTTATGCCTCTCTTCGCCGAGAAGGGTATGGACTGGATGTATGCCAACTGCTCTACAACAGCTCAGCGTGGCGCCTTGGATTGGGCTCCTCGTTTCCGCGAGGCTATCAAGCCTGTTATGGAGTGGCT
>JAIJMN010000279.1:0-2551 GCA_022735715.1 Prevotella sp. | reverse complement strand
ACCTCTGTCAACTCCAATACTTTTGGCTTTCCCATTGTATATAAAACGGAAAAAGACAATAAATATTTTATGTAAACTAATTTTGCTCACTTACTTATACTAAATATTCATTAATTATGAAACGTCATATTTTAAGCAATCTGAAGGAATGGAAGGATTCACCCAATAGGAAACCATTGATATTATTAGGTGCCCGTCAGGTGGGCAAAACTTACATCCTAAAGCAATTTGGTAGAGAGGACTTTGACAATATGGTGTATGTTAATTGTCATAACAACCCATTTGTGGAATCGCTCTTTGTGGATTTTGACATAGATCGCATATTGTATCAAATCGAACTTCAATATGAGCAACGTATAACGGTTGGCAAAACTTTACTCTTCTTCGATGAGATACAGGAAGTAAAGAATGGCATCCCGTCGTTGAAATATTTTTGTGAGAATAGGCGAGACCTGCATGTTGTAGCTGGTTCACTCTTGGGTATATCTTTGCGTGAAGAAGAGAGCTTTCCTGTTGGTAAGGTGGACAACCTCAGAATGTATCCAATGACATTTCATAGTACAAGGTAGAGACCGAGTTATCCCCGTAGAGGTGAAAGCTGAGCATAATGTCAGGTCTAAGTCGCTTTCGACATTTATAAATCAAGAATTCAGTAGTTATGCTCTTAAAGGTCTGCGTTGTTCGATGTTGCCTTTTGCCACACAAGATTGGGTGGAGAACATTCCCTTATATGCTACAGAAGCATATTTTAATATGGAGAGATTAGGAACAAGCGAATAGGTTAAGCAGTACAAGTCAGCGTTTTTTCATAACCGCAAATGTGTTTCCATTATATATAAATTCACTTATAACCATAATATAAAAAATGAAGCGAGTAATATTTCCGTATGATTTCTCTCCGTACTATCCGGTTGGAATTCAGCCATGTCCCATGTATGTGGATGTAGCAAATCGCATTTATGATAGAATAAAGAATATGGACATCAGTTTGCCTGATGCAGACAAACTAAAGAAAGAGATTGCCATCAATGTGGCAATCTACTATGAGGACAAGATGTCTGATATCGGGTTGTAGAACACCTTTGTACATAAGCACTCGCTCGCATAGGCACACCATTTGCCCTTCTTTGATGATTTCCATGTTCTTGATAAGAATGATGTGAATGCCAAAGAAGTGGAACTGTTGGTATGGCTTGTATTGTCCAGAAATTTTGACGACCGTTTTCTCAATCCTTTAGCAATGGGTGAGGATGCGGCAAATATTATTATGGATATACTTACCGAGGATGATGAGGTTGATGTGAACGGTTCTTTGTATGATTTTATATACAACTCAGGCACGGCCAATGACTATTTCAAGTTGAAGCATGTGCTAATATGGCTTCGTCGTTCCTATCTGCTCGGCTCTCCTTTATCGGAAGATAGGTTTGAGGATTATTTGGATTCATACTTAGGGCAGTTTAGTAAAGTTGAAGCTATGTACTATGCAGAAACGGCTTTCTCTATGAATTGCGAGATAGGACCGATGGCAGAACTGTCTCATCTGTGACTGGCAGATATGTATTTTGAAAATGACATGCAAGAGAAGTCCGAGAAACTGAGGTGTCTGAAGTATTGTCAGCAGGATATATTTGAGGTGACTGATGCGGATTGTAAGCACTCAAATTAGGGCTTAAATTTGAAAGAAGTAACTTCGCTGCTGAATTTAAAACTTCAAATTATGTACAGCAGTGAAGATTTGGAAAGATTCTATTTTCAGTACCAGACGGAGGCAATGCCGAAGGGCATCTCTATTGAACAGTTCTGTTCACGTAATAAAGTATCTTATAACATATTCTACAAATGGTACAAGGATACACGCAACAAGATTGTGGAGGTAAAAGTGGATGGGCTTCCTACCTCGGATCAAGAAGAGTCAAAGAAGGAAAGCCGTTCTCAGGAACAATCATCTATAGAAACGAAGTCCTCTTGTGTTCGTATACTTGTGGAGTTGCGCATGACCAATGGACTGCATCTCTCTCAGAAGAATCTAAGCTATCAAGAATTGAAGCAACTGATAGAGAAACTGGAGTGTCTATGCTGAATGTAACAGGATTAAATCAGTTCTATTACCTTCGTGACTTTACCGATATGAGATGCAAACATAGTCGTGTACTTTCGATTATACGTGAGCAGCTTCACCGTGAACCAAATGACGGTGACGTATTTATAGTAATGTCTCGTGACCGTCGTATAGTAAGACTGTTCGCATATGATAATCGTTCATACAGTTTGTTTGAAAAGAAGTTCGTAGCAGGCTATCAGTTTATGAAAGTAGAACGTGAAGGTGGAGAACGGGTTTACAGAATTGACTGGAAAGATGTTGTATTGTTATTGGAAAATCCAATAGTTAATACATTGAAAATCAGATAATTATGTTGCTAATTTATTCGTTTTTCTCATATATTTTCACTATCTTTCCTCTATAAAACAAAAATGAATATCTCCGCAAAAGGTAACTATACATCAGTATAATAAAAATGAGGCACATAAAATCCTTGACCCAAGTGCA
>JAIJMN010000032.1:0-17476 GCA_022735715.1 Prevotella sp. | reverse complement strand
GGCGATATGGGCGACAACAAGGTAGGACTCCAGGCGCGCCTCATGTCGCAGGCTCTGCGCAAGCTTACTTCTACAATCTCCAAGACCAACACCACCTGTATCTTCATCAACCAGCTGCGCGAGAAGATTGGTGTGATGTTCGGCAATCCCGAGACCACAACCGGTGGTAACGCTCTGAAGTTCTATGCTTCAGTACGTCTTGACATCCGTAAGGTCACAGGCATCAAGGATGGCGACCAGATTATAGGCAATCAGGTGCGCGTTAAGGTAATCAAGAACAAGGTGGCGCCTCCGTTCCGCAAGGCCGAGTTCGAGATTATGTTCGGTGAAGGCATCTCTAAGGTGGGCGAAATCGTTGATCTCGGCGTAGAGTACGGCATCATCCAGAAGTCAGGCTCATGGTATTCGTACAACGGATCGAAGCTGGCACAGGGTCGTGATGCCACAAAGTCGCTGCTCAAGGACAATCCCGAACTCATGGAAGAGCTTGAGGCACTCATCAAGCAGGCAATAGCCGACCACAGAGAGTAAGAAAGGAATTCTCGGAAGATAGAATGCAAATCTTCCGAGAATAGAATATACAAAAAAAGAGATGGCAACACATTCAACCAAATGGTTAGATGTGTTGTCATCTCTTTTTGCCATAACGCCATCGGCGTTGCGCCGTTGTCGCAGGCTTATTTCTATGTATAAATGATTATATGTCTAAAGGGGAAATACACCTCCTGGTCCATCCGATCCGTCGCTGCATTCGTGGCTTGCGCCATTCGTGCGTGTGCGCGGTCATTAAAGATTAATAATGTGAGAATGTGAGGGACGTGGATTATTCCTCGTTAGCACGGAGCTGCTGAACATAGATAGCGTGCTCCATCTTGAGACGCTTCAAAACAGAAGGCTTGTTGTACTGCTGACGAGCGCGGAGCTCCTTTACAACACCTGTCTTTTCGAATTTTCTCTTGAACTTCTTGAGTGCTCTTTCGATGTTCTCACCATCTTTTACTGGTACAATAATCATTTTTTTACTTTTAATTAATTTGGTTATACATGTTTGCGGCATTATCCGCAAATCGTTGTGGGGTTAATTTTTAAAAGCAGCAGACCGTCCACACCAAGCATGGTATGACCTGCCGCTTTTGTCGTCGCTACACGATTGGGCATCACACCCGGTCGTTACAGTGCGTGCACCGGATTATTTTCCGTGGTGCTCGTCAGATACTGTCAACTTCTTGCGGCCATGAGCGCGGCGAGAAGCCAACACGCGGCGACCATTCTTTGTAGCCATGCGCTCGCGGAAGCCATGCTTGTTTACGCGGCGACGATTGTGAGGCTGAAATGTTCTTTTCATTGTCTTATTTTAATTTATTTGTTATATGTTCACACTTTTGGGTTGCAAAATTACTCATTATTTTTGAAACAACCAAGATTTAAAGTCCTTTTAGCCATGATTTTATGTATTTTTTTGGAAAAAAGCCCTTCTTTTCTCTCTGAATACGTATAATAATAAAAAAAACAACCGCCCATTGCTCATTATTGAGTGAATTTCAGTAACTTTGCATCGTCTTAACACAGACACACTCAAACACTTGGGCTGTTTACAGGTATTTGCCCCGTGAATGAATATAATGAATAAGACAAATGATTGTAACGAACATGACAATCCGTCGTAACGAATAATTAATAATACAATAATATACACAGCAATGATCAATTCACAAGACATCAAGATGGGAACCTGCATCCGTATGGATGGCAAGCTGTTCTTCGTCATCGACTTCCTCCACGTTAAACCAGGTAAGGGCAACACATTTATGCGCGTTAAGCTGAAGAATGTTGTTGACGGTCGCGTGCTCGAGCGTCGTTTCGACATCTCTGAAAAGCTCGAGGATGTACGCGTAGAGCGTCGTCCGTACCAGTACCTTTACAAGGAGGGTGAGGACTATATCTTCATGAATCAGGAGACATACGACCAGATTCCTATCCCTGGCAACCTTATCACAGGTGTTGACTTCATGAAGGAGAGCGACATCATCGAGGTTGTTTCTGACGCTTCTACTGAGACTGTTCTCTTCGGTGAGATGCCGGTGAAGACCAATCTGCGCGTTACTCATTCAGAGCCGGGCATCAAGGGCGATACAGCTACAAACACTCTGAAGCCTGCTACTCTCGAGACTGGCGTTGAGATTCGTGTACCTCTCTTCGTTAACGAGGGCGACCTTGTTCAGGTTGACACACGCGACGGCAGCTATCTGCAGCGCGTTAAGGAGTAATCGGCTCTTGAACGTAAAGAACTCGTAAAGGTAAAATAATAAAAGAGTAAAAAAGTAAAAAGCATTTGGGATGACGTTATGCGTATGTCCGTAATGGTGCTTTCTACTTTTTTACTCTTTTTCGTTTTACACATTCCACTTTTCACTTTTCGTTTTTCACTTTTCTCTTAAACCATGAAGTTCAGTTTTATAATTCCAGTATACAATCGTCCGGACGAAGTTGACGAGTTGCTCGATAGCCTCACGCGGCAGACGCTGACCGATTTTGAGGTGATAGTAGTTGAGGACGGTTCGGCAATACCATGCCGTGACGTGTGCGACAAATACGCTGACCGGCTCGATCTTCACTACTTTGCCAAGCCGAACAGCGGTCCCGGTCAGAGCCGCAACTACGGTGTGGAGCGTGCCAAGGGCGAATATGTGCTCATACTCGATTCCGACGTGGTGCTGCCAGAGAACTATCTCGTGGCCGTCAATGCCGAGTTGCAGCGTGAGGAGGCTGATGCGTTCGGCGGACCCGATTCTGCACACCCGTCATTCACCGATACTCAGAAGGCAATAAGCTATTCTATGACATCGTTCTTCACCACGGGTGGCATACGAGGAGGCAAGAAGAAGCTCGACAAATTCTATCCGCGATCGTTCAATATGGGTGTGCGTCGCGATGTGTACGAGCGCTTGGGCGGGTTCTCCAAGATGCGTTTTGGTGAAGACATCGACTTCTCCATACGCATATTCAAGGCTGGTTGCTGTTGCCGATTGTTCCCCGAGGCGTGGGTATGGCACAAGCGTCGCACCGATTTCCGCAAGTTCTTCCGCCAGGTGTACAACTCCGGCATTGCACGCATCAATCTTTACAAGAAATATCCCGAATCATTGAAGCTCGTACACATGCTTCCTATGGTGTTCACGGTAGGCGTTCTAGCCATGCTGCTGCTCTGTCTGGTGCTGTTGGCAGTAAGTCCGGCGTTGGCATGGGTTCCGCTTGTTCCGCTGGTGCTCTACTGCGTGCTGATATTCGTTGATTCGTCGTGCGTGAACCGTAGCATAAAAATAGGTTTCCTCAGCATTATCTCAGCCTACATACAGCTCATGGGCTACGGCTTCGGATTCATCGAGTCGTGGTGGAAGCGCTGTGTTAGAGGTAAGTCGGAGTTCTCTGCCTTTGAAAAAACCTTTTACAAATGAGCAGTTTCTCCATCTCCCAGTGGGCTGAAGAGGACAAACCGCGTGAGAAACTCATGGCGAAGGGTCCTGCGGCGTTGTCCGATTCTGAGTTGCTTGCAATTCTTATTGGGTCCGGTTCGACCAAGGAGAGTGCTGTAGGATTGATGCAACGCATACTTGCCGACTGCGATAACAACCTCAATACGCTTGGAAAGATGTCGCTCAACGAACTCATGAGCTACAACGGCATTGGCGAGGCGAAGGCCATAACGATAATCGCCGCTTGCGAATTGGGCAAGCGGCGACAGGCTGTTGGGGCGGCTGAGCGACCCGATATGGGTTCTGCCATGGCGGTATATGAGTATATGTTGCCGAAAATGCAAGACCTCGACACCGAAGAGGCGTGGGTATTGCTGATGAACCAGCGCATGCGACTCATCAAGGCGGTGCGCCTCTCGCACGGTGGACTGTCGGAAACGGCTGTCGATGTGCGCATAATCCTACGCGAGGCGTTGCTCAACAACGCCACCGTCATAACCCTTGTCCACAACCATCCTTCGGGAAACACCAGTCCGAGCGGCGATGACGACCGCCTGACCCTACGCCTTAAGAAGGCATGCGAGACCATGCGTATATATTTGGTCGACCATGTCATCGTCACCGACGGACGTTATTTCAGTTATTCGGAAGAAGGAAAACTGTGACAACCAACGCCCTCATCTTGTGTTTTTTATGCCTTTCTATATTTCTTCAGCCACATTCCAAACCACGCAGCTGCAATCACGAGGGCAGCTGCTCCAATCGCATAGCTCACGCCAAGCGGCAGTCCGAATGCGGTCTTCGACACGGCGAGGAACGTCGTACATACGCAGGTCATGAACAGAGCGGGTATGAGTGTGACGATGTAAGGCTTCTTTTCGCGTACAAGATAGACGGTGATGCTCCACAGAGTGAATACCGACAGCGTCTGGTTGGCCCATCCGAAGTATTGCCATATCGTGTTGAAGCCGTCGGGATTGCTGATCTGCCAGATAAGCAGGGCGAACGATGCCACGAACAGCGGAATGCAGATGTACAGACGATTAGCCTTTGGGAGCTGGTTGATCTTCAAAGCCTGCGCAACGATGAGTCGTGCAGAGCGGAAAGCCGTGTCGCCGCTCGTGATAGGAGCAGCCACAACGCCCAGCATTGCCAATATTCCGCCCAGCACACCGAGCCAATCGTTGCACACAAGATTGACAACCATAGGTGCTGAAGTGTGGAATCCGTTGGCAGCTCCATCTGCAATCTGCTCATAGCCCGGCTGCGGAGCGTCGTAGAAGTACCACATAGCCACCGTAGCCCAAACCAGAGCCACCATTCCCTCGGTAATCATGGCACCGTAGAATATAGGCCTTCCCTTGCGCTCCGACTTCAGACAGCGAGCCATAAGCGGACTCTGCGTAGCGTGAAAACCGCTAATTGCGCCACAGGCTATAGTGATGAAGAGGCAGGGGAAGATGCTGTCGGTGAAGCCGGCAGGGTCGGTTTGCTGTCCCAGGTTGCCCAGACCGTCCCACAGTTCGGGCAGAACAGGCATCTTGACAAACAGCATCACCACCAGAGCTACAGCCATAAACAGCAGCGAGAAGGAGAAAACGGGGTATATCTTGCCAATGATTTTGTCGATAGGCAGCATCGTTGCTACGATGTAGTAGGCGAAAATGATGCCCATACACATCACCTTCGAACCGCCGATGTTGCCCAATATTTCAGCCGGACTGTACACAAACACCGTTCCGACCATAATGAGCAGGAACACGGCAAACACCAGCAGCACCTTGGCTGCAGCCCCACCGAGATAGCGTTGTACAAGTGAAGGCAGATCGCTACCACCGTTGCGCAGCGAAAGCATGCCTGAGAGGTAGTCGTGAACGGCTCCTGCAAAGATGCATCCGAATATAATCCATAGATAGGCAACGGGTCCGAACTTGGCGCCCATGATAGCTCCGAAGATAGGACCGGTGCCCGCAATGTTCAGAAACTGGATCATGAACACCTTCCAGTAGGGCATCACTACGTAGTCGACGCCGTCGGCTTTGGTGATAGCTGGGGTGGGGCGGTCGTCGGGATCGATAATGCGTTCAACGAAACGGCCATAGATTGCGTAGCCCAAAACAAGGGCTACGAGACAAATTACAAATGTTATCATTTCTTAGTTGTTATTAGTTGCGACGTGCAAAAGTATAACTTTTTACTGAGAAATAATAATAAATCGTCAATGTAATTTGTCTATATGCTTAAAGTCGCAGAATTATTGTTTCCTCCCGAGGCAGCAATTTTTTTTCTCCCGAGGTAGCAATTATTTCCTCCCGAGGCAGCAATTGCAACTACGTAAAATTGCGCTTTTATTGCCGTATTACAATATTTTTAGCTAAATTTGCAAGAAACAAATCACATAATATAATTTCATTGCAAATGACACAGGAAGAAAAGACCCAGATAGAGGAGCGCATCGTCGATGTGCTGAAGACCGTTTACGACCCCGAAATACCCGTCAACATATACGATCTTGGACTAATATACAAGATAGATGTCAATGACGACGGACACGTAGACATCGACATGACATTCACAGCGCCGTCGTGCCCTGCCGCCGACTTCATTCTTGAGGACGTGCGATTGAAGGTTGACTCACTCGAACACGTCAAGTCGTCGACCGTAAACCTCGTGTTCGAACCCGAATGGGACCAGAGTATGATGACCGAGGAGGCTCGTGTAGAGCTGGGGTTTGATTAGTCGAGAGGGCTCGACTAATCGAATGTTGAATGTTGAGTGTTGAATGTTGAATTGGTCGGCTACGCCGATTGTGAATTATTCAATTTTGAATTGACAGAATGAAGAACGTATATTTCCTCTCAGACGCCCACCTCGGGTCGTGGGCTATAGAACACAGCCGCACTCAGGAGCGCCGGCTTGTGCGTTTTCTTGACTCGATAAAGACCAAGGCACGTGCCATTTACCTGCTTGGCGACATGTTCGACTTCTGGTATGAGTGGCGTTATGCGGTGCCCAAGGGTTACACGCGCTTCCTCGGAAAGCTGTCGGAACTTACCGACATGGGCGTTGAGGTGCACTACTTCACCGGAAACCACGACATTTGGTCGTACGGTTATCTGCATGACGAGTGCGGAGTGATAATACATACACGTCCCGAGACGGTTGAGATATACGACAAGGTGTTCTATCTGGCGCACGGCGACGGACTGGGCGACCCCGACCGCAAGTTCAAGTTCATAAAGCGTGTGTTCCACAACCGTTTCTGTCAGGTGCTGTTCAGCTCGCTTCATCCGCGATGGAGCATGTGGTTCGGACTCACCTGGGCAAAGCACTCGCGCCTGAAGCGCATCGACGGAATGGAACCGCCCTACATGGGCGAGCAGCGCGAGCACCTCGTGCTCTACACCAAGCAATACATGAAGACCCATCCCAACGTAGATTACTTCATGTATGGCCACCGCCACATCGAACTCGACCTCATCCTCTCGCGCAAGTCACGCATGATGATACTCGGCGATTGGATTTCGCAGTTCACGTATGCAGTGTTCGACGGCGAGCACATGTTTCTCGAAGAATACGTTGAGGGCGAAAGCCAACCGTAACGAGGGTGTGTCAACTTTCCACTCTCAACTAAAAAACAATCCGGCTCCATGAAACCGATAGTTCCATGAAGCCGGATTATTGTTTTTATTCGTATTTACTATACTTATATGTCTGTACTTTACAGAGCGAACTTGTAGCCCAGTGTGAACTGGAATACGCTGTTCTTTGAGTCAGCGTTGTCAGCAACCTTGGTTACGCCGAAGTTGTAGCGAGCGTCGAATACAAAGTTGCTGTACTCGTAAGAGAGACCAACAGGAATAGAGAGGTCAACGCTCTTTACGCCAGGAATGTCGGTAGAGCCACTTGTGCTACCCTTATCAACAGACACCTTGTGTGATACGTTGAAACCAGGCTGGAGACCGAGTTTAACGGCAAGACCCTTAACAACGTAAACGTTGGCAAGGATAGGAACGTTGATATAGTCAAGCTTAGAGGTAACGTCGATACCGCTAATGTTTTTCTTGCATCCCTGCATAGAGTAGATAGCACCAGCCGAGAGGCTGAAGATGTCAGCTACCTGATACTCGAATTCTGCACCAGCTGCGAGACCTACGCGAAGATCAGCGTCTCCTTTAGTCAAGTTAGCCAAGTTAAGGCCAATCTTAGGCTGGATTGTGAATGTACCTACTGCCTGCTGTGCAAATGAAGAAACAGTTGCCAATGCCATAACGGCCATTAAAATTAACTTTTTCATACCAAAATGTGTTTTAGTTAATGAATAATTAGTTGTTAGAGGTGTGATTGCAAAGGTATAGCAAATATGAATACCATACAAGCGTTTTTTATAGAATTTTGCATCTTTTTATCTCTAAAATTGTTCTTTTTTCTTATTTTTTTGTTGTAAGTTTGTACTATTATGGCAAAACAACAAACTTCAGTGCGCAATCGCACCAATGTCGACCTGCGCGAACCGCGTCGCTACAAGGTCATAATCTACAACGACGACTTCACCACCATGGAGTTTGTCGTGCACATACTCAACTCCATTTTCTACAAGAGTCCGTCGGAAGCGGAGTCTCTCATGCTCGACGTTCACGAACGGGGCAGCGCCGTAGTGGGCGTGTACAGCTACGACATAGCCACCTCGCGCGTGCGCAAAGCCACCATGCTGGCACGCGAGCAGAACTTCCCGTTGCGACTGGAATGCAAGCCCGAATAGGCTGCCCAAACACCTCTGCAACCCCATGGTTTTATACATGGTTTGCAAAAGGACTACATTTGAAACCCCATTGTTTTTAACATCGAACAAAACAAGCAGAAACTTTGAAAAATAGCAATAGTACATCAGCCGCCATACGCTTGGCCATTGAGTCGTGCGACACGTGGCGTCACGAGCTGGTCACGCCCGAACACGTGCTCTTTGCCATAAGTAGGCAGGAGCAGTTTCAGGATGCCTTGCTCGACATCAACGTCGACCCCGAGGAGTTCTCTACCTCAGTAGGCGAATATCTCGACTCGCTTGAGTGTGTGCCCGAAGGCGTGCTCTATACCATCGAGGGCTCCCATCAGTTCTCGGAGATGATGACTCTCGCCGTGCGCCAGGCGCAGTATGCCGACATCGACGTTGTCGACGTGCCCCAAGTCATAGCCGCAATGCTCATGCTCGAAGAGTCGCGCGCTGCCTATGAGCTCAATCGATTCATCGGCGAGAGCCATGGCGAGTTCATGGCGTCGCTTGTGACCAACTACGACGAGCGGGAAACCGTCATCAGCACCGACCCTTCCGGGGGCGAAGCCGAACCACACCGTCAGGCATGGCGCGAGTTTGTGACGTGCATATCCGACACTTACACCCGGCACAATCCGCTCATCGGCCGCGACGCTGAACTCGAACGCACCATCCAGGTGCTCTGCCGCAAGGACAAGAACAATCCGCTGCACGTCGGCGAGGCTGGTGTCGGCAAGACAGCATTGGTCTACGGACTGGCTGCACGCATTGCCCGTGGCGACGTGCCCGACCGCCTCAAACAGTCGCGCATCTACATGATGGACATGGGAACGATGATAGCAGGGGCGCAATTCCGCGGCGACTTCGAGAAGCGCATCAAGCAGGTGATGGAAGGACTCACCGCTGAAGGTCACGCCATACTCTACATCGACGAGATACACAATATGGTTGGGGCAGGCCGTACGGGCGGCGACGCTTCGCTCGATGCCTCCAACATGCTCAAGCCTTACCTCGAAAGCGGCGAGATACGCTTCATCGGCTCCACCACTTACGACGAATACAACCGCTACATAGCAAGCCAGAAGTCGCTGGTGCGCCGATTCCAGCAGATAGACATTGCCGAACCGTCTATCGACGACGCCGTGCGCATACTCGAAGGGCTGCGTCCGGGCTACGAAAAGTTCCACGGAGTGAAGTTCGCTACGGGTGCAATGGAGTTTGCCGTGCGCCAGACTGCGCACCACATCAGCGACCGCTTCCTGCCCGACAAGGCCATCGACCTCATCGACGAGGCTGGCGCCTATCGCGAGACGCATCCGCTCACCACGCAGAAGCGGCAGACCGTCGACCGCCGTCTGATGGGCGAGATACTTGCCAATATGTGCAAGATTGACGCAGCCGCGCTGCGCGACACCAGCAATGTGACGCTGCAGACGTTGGCTGACGACATGCGTGCGGAGATATTCGGGCAGGACCGTGCCGTGAATGAGGTGGTTGAGGCTGTGCAGATGGCTAAGGCGGGATTGGGCGACGATGACAAACCGATGGCGTCGCTGCTGTTTGTCGGACCGACGGGAGTCGGCAAGACCGAGGTGGCACGCACTCTTGCACGCCAGTTGGGCGTAAGTCTGGTGCGATTCGACATGAGCGAGTATGTCGAGAAGTATGCCGTGGCTAAGCTTATAGGTGCTCCGGCAGGCTATGTGGGCTACGAGGACGGCGGACAACTTACCGCCGCGCTGCGCAAGTCGCCCAACTGCGTGCTGCTGTTCGACGAGATCGAGAAGGCTCATCCCGACATTTTCAACATCTTTCTACAGATGATGGACTACGCAACGCTCACCGACAACCACGGTCAGCGGGCCGACCTGCGTGGCACCATCATCATAATGACATCCAACGCAGGCGCCCAGTATGCCTCACGGGCAAGCATCGGATTCATGGGAGGGGTGTCGCGAGGCGAGGCAATGCTTGCACAGGTGAAGAAAACATTCAAGCCCGAATTCATCAACCGACTCACCGACATCGTCGTCTTCGGCGACATGACACGCCAGATGGCGTCGCTCATCCTCGACAAGAAGCTCGCCAAGCTGCAACTCAAACTCACCGCCAAGAACGTGACGATGCACCTTGCCGACTCGGCACGACAGCTGCTGCTCAGCCGTGGTTTCACGCCCGAGTACGGAGCACGCGAGATCGACCGCGTCATTGGCTCGATGCTCAAGCCGCTGCTGATGCGCGAACTGCTCTTCGGACGCTTGAAGAAGGGTGGGGAGGTGTCGGTTGCCGAACAAAATGGGCAACTGGTTATTAATAATAGTTGACGAGTCTCCTCGCCAACTCGTCAACTCGTCACAAATAAGAAATGATTTACAGAATAGGTAAAGAACTGATATTTCCGCGCCCCGTCGACGTGGAGCCCGACGGACTTTTGTGTGTCGGCGGCGACCTTAGTGTCGACCGCTTGCTGCTGGCTTACAGCTACGGCATATTCCCGTGGTACTCGTTTCGCGACGAGAAGGAGCCGTTGTGGTATTGTCCGCAGCAGCGCTTCGTCATCTTTCCCGACGAGATACACGTGTCGCACTCTATGCGCACGCTGATGAACAAGGGAGTGTTTGAGGTGTCGATGGGCGAGTGTTTCGACGGAGTGATAAACGGATGTGCCGCTGCCGGCGGTCGCAACGTGCATGCCGGTGCATGGCTGGGCGACGAAATCATACGCGCCTATACCGAATTGCATCGCCAGGGTTTTGCGCAGAGCGTGGAGGTGTGGCAGGACGGCAGACTGGTGGGCGGACTTTATGGCGTGACAATTGGACGCGCATTCTTCGGCGAGAGCATGTTCTCGCTCGTGCCCAACACCAGCAAGGTGGCATTGATATACCTTGCCGACTTCATGCGTGAACATGACGGCTCGATAATCGACTGCCAGTTTGAGACTCCTCACCTCAAGTCGATGGGCGGCCGCTATATTTCCTATAAAGAATATATGGATATAATCAGCCGCGACTGATTATATCCATATCTCCATTTGTTGCTATTATATATATAATGTGTACTTATTGGCGGTTGGCAAGGTTCATCATTTTTCTGAACCTCCACCACATCATGACGCCCGCACTTGTCAGTCCGAAGGGGAACGCCATCCATACGCCAACGAGTCTGTAGCCCATTACGAATCCGCACAGATAGCCTACGGGCAGCGAAATGACGAAGAAGGCTATGAAGGCTATCACCATGAGCGGCTTCACGTCGGCTATTCCGCGCAGCGCATTGGCGTAGTTTATCTGCAAGCCGTCGCCAAACTGATAGATGAAGAAGGGCAGCATGAGCGTCAATACCGATGCCGACACCTCGGCAGAATCGGTAAACCACGAGCCGATGTCGTTGCGCAGGAGGAATAATATGCCTCCCAACAGAATCTCAAGCATCACCATCAGACGCAGTCCGGCGGTCACTACGTGGCGCGTGTTGAGTATGTCGCCCTGGCCGTGGAAGTAGCTTGTGCGCACGGCCACGGCAGCACCGAGTCCGTAATACACCATAAACGTAAACTGAGATATGGTAGACATCACCTGATGCGAAGCCAAAGCGATGGTGCCAAGCCATCCTACCATGACGATAGACAGCGAGAACGAGGCTGTCTCCATACCCATTTCGAGCGCAATCGGAGTTCCGAGCGTAGTCAGACGTCGCACCAGTTGGCGCGACCAACCAAGACTGAAGAATCCCTCACGATATTGTTTCATACTGCGCTTGCAGAGGAATACAGCGAGGAATATGCCCACCATGACGATGCGCGAGACCAATGTCGACACGCCGGCACCCACAACTCCCATCTCGGAAACCCCCATCTTGCCGTATATCAATATGTAGTTGCCGATGATGTTGAGCAGATTGCCCGACAGGAGTATCCACATCGACGTGCGGGTTTCGGTGATGCTGTCGGTGAATTGCTTGAAAGCGTTGAACAGCATGACAAAAGGCAGCGACGCAAGCAGCACCAGATAGTAGGGCCGCATGTAGGGTAGGAGTTCGTCGGGTTGCCCTATGTTGGCAAGATTGAAGTAAAGTATGGTCAAGGCGGCCATCATTATCATCGTAGCCAGGGTGTTGGCGAGCAGCGAGCAGCGCAAAGCCTGACCCGCTTCGGGCAACTGCTTGCGCCCGAACAGACCGCCCACGATAGGCGTAAGGCCGTAAGAGAATCCCGTACCGGTGATGATTACGAGGTTCATGATGTTGTTGACGAACGAGGCAGCACCCAGTTCGCTGGTGCTATGGTGGCCCACCATCATGGTGTCGGCAAAACTTAGAATTATCATTCCAAGCTGTCCTATCATGATAGGAATGCCAATGGATAGCAGCGTGCGGTAGTGGTTGTTGTATTGTGAAGTCATTACCAGAACTTGTTCTGTTGTTCGTTGTACTCGAATCCTGCAGCAGCCAGGCGGTCGATGATTTCTTTCTTGTCGACATGGAGGTCGTCGCACAGAGCGTCGAGCGACGGATAGATGTCGCGCAGACGCATATTGATGACGCTGAAGAGCATCATCGGGTCTTTGGGTAAGTCAAGCATGATTTGAAAAAGATTTATTTGTTCATTATCCTTAATATTGTGTGCAAAGTTACACAAACTATCTTACATACAGAAAAATGACTTCGTTGAATTTCAAAAGTAGCCCTTTTGATGTACAAAAAAGGAGGACCGGACTCACGTCCAATCCTCCTTGCAAAGTTATGTGGATACAAATTTAAATGATTTGTCCTACGGATTGTATCGTACGAATGCCTCCATCGCCTCGTAGCAAGCCAGTCCCAGACTGTGATAGAGTTCGGCTGTGGCGTGGTTGCGGTCTTCGGCACGCTGCCAGAAGAGTCGTTCGTCGTTGCCGAGGAACGGTGCGCTCTCCATCTGTGATGAATGTTTGAGGATGCTGTTGCGTTTTGCACGAAGCTCCTCGGGCGACATTGGCACGCACATCTCGATGTTCTCGATTTCCCATTCAGCCCAAGCTCCACGATACATCCATACGCGGCAGTTGTCAATCCATTTCGCTCCGGCCTGCTTTTCGAGGTCGAGTGCTGCCAAAACGGCATCGGTACACTTGCGGTGGGTGCCGTGCGGGTCGGCAAGATCGCCAGCTACGTATATCTGATGAGGCTTAACTTGCTGCAACAGTTCACGTACTATCTCCACGTCCTTCTCGGTCATAGGCAGCTTCTCAATCTTGCCCGACTCGTAGAAGGGCAGGTCGAGGAAGTGAACCTGCGAGAGTGGTATGCCGTTGTAGGTGCATGCGGTGCGAGCTTCGCCTCTACGGATGAGTCCTTTAATCTTGCGTACAGCCTCGGTGTCCATATCCGACGCGCGTTTGTTCTTGAAGAACTGCTTGATTTCGGCATACATGTTCTTTATTACTTCATCCTTGCTGTCGCAGAATATCTGGTTGAAGCCATTGACGAAGTGCATAAAGCGTGTCACTTCTTCGTCGCCTACAGCGATATTGCCCGATGTTTCGTATGCAATATGAATGTCGTGGTTCTGCTGAACGAGTCGGCGTATGGTTCCACCCATTGAGATTACGTCGTCATCGGGGTGGGGGGAGAACACGATTACACGCTTCTGGGCAGGCATTGAACGCTCCGGACGGTTGGTGTCGTCGGCGTTTGGCTTGCCACCTGGCCAACCTGTGATGGTGTGCTGGAGGTCGTTGAATATCTTGATGTTGCAGTTGTAAGCCGAGCCGAAGCGTGCCAGCAGGTCAGACAGGCCGTTCTCGTTGTAGTCTTTGTTAGTAAGCTTGAGGATAGGTTTGTCCAATAGTTGGCAAAGCCAAACCACTGCGGCGCGTATAGTTTTGTCGTTCCACTCGCA
This sequence comes from Prevotella sp., assembly GCA_022735715.1. Classification (GTDB taxonomy): domain Bacteria; phylum Bacteroidota; class Bacteroidia; order Bacteroidales; family Bacteroidaceae; genus Prevotella. Next base: position 3,351 of record JAIJMN010000032.1, on the reverse strand, counting down.
ATTGGTAACGAGCCACGGGTGGACGATACGTGTCAGCTTGCCGGCGGCAGCGAGATCGCATATCATCTTGGCATCGTTGTGTGTCTGGACGAATGTTGCCGGTATTGTATCGGTAATCTCGCCTTCTACTATCTTATGCACGATATCAGCCTTCTCTTCGCCCCATGCGGTGAGGAAAAGCTTGTGTGCAGAGAGCAAAGTCTGAATGCCCATGGTGATAGAGCATGGCGGAACCTGCTCAAGAGTGCCGAAACTGTTGGTCATTTCGTCGCGCGACATCTGGTCGATGAGTATCAGTCGGCTTGTAGATGATATGTGCGAGCCCGGCTCGTTACATGCAATATTACCCATACGGCCTATTCCGAGCATGGCAATATCGATGCCACCCTCGGCAGCAATGAGCTGTTCGTAGGTGCGGCAATGCTCGTACACGTCGTCCTGGGCAATGTATCCGTCGGGAGTATGGATGTTCTCTGCCTTGATATCTATGTGGTCGAGCAGGCGTTCGCGCAACTGTCCGATTGCACTATGCTTGCTGTCGGCGTTGAGGGGGAAGTATTCGTAGGCGTTGAACACCACAACATTCTCGAAGCTCAGACCCTCTTCCTTGTGTCGATGCACCAGTTCCTGATAGATAGGAGTGAGCGACAGACCTGTGCCGAGAGCCAGAACGCACTTCTTGCCAGCCTGCTTTGAGCGCTTGATTTCCTTCTCCACAGCGTCGGCTATTACCTTCACACCCTCCTCTATTTTAGGATATACATCGGTAAAGATTTTCTCGCAACGTGTCATTTCCGAACGTTCAACTGCCGTACGAGGGCGGTAGTACTGCTCGGGTACTTTGTTAAGTACAATCTGTGAACTTAAATGAAGATTCATAACAGTAGAAATTAGATTTATAATTGCTGTTTTTATGGGCGGTCGGCACGCTTTGTTCCCCACTTCGAGGGCTTTGCTCCCATTGTGAGTTCAAGCGTTCCGCCGCGTGTTATGTCCTTGAAGTCGATGTAAGACTTGCTGTATGGCCGTCCGTTGAGGCGTACCGACTGCACGTAGATGTTGCGATCGGAGTTGTTGCGTGCAACTACGGTGAATGTCTTGCTGTCCCCTACGCTTACCGAAGCCTTCCCGAACAACGGCGAACCGATGACATAGCGTCCACCGACGGGATCGACCTGATACAGTCCCAGAGCCGAAGTGATGTACCAAGCCGACATCTGACCAACGTCTTCGTTGCCCGACAGTCCGTCAGGCTGGTCGTGATACATCTCAGTTAGCATCTTGCGGAGCAGCGGAGCAGCCTTGTCGGGACGTCCGGCGTAGTTGTACATATATATAACGTGGTGCGACGGCTCGTTGCCGTGGGCGTATTGGCCCGTCATACCCGACATATCGGGCGACGCGTTGGCTCCTGCGTCACCCTCGGCGATGAACAACGAGTCGAGCTTGGTCATGAACTTGCTGTCCGAACCGAACAGATTGATGAGTCCGTGTACGTCGTGCGGCACGAGGAACGTGTACTGCCAGGCGTTGCCTTCTGTATAATCGTTGGAGCGATGCTCTGCGTTGAAGGGGTTGAACGGCGTGCGGAACTTGCCGTCGGTGCCTATAGCGCGCAGAAAACCGGTAGCGGGGTCGAAGTATTTCGAGAACGAACGCGAGCGGTTGTAGAAGAACTGGCGGTCAGCTTCGTTGCCGAGCAAGGCTGCAACCTTAGCCGTTGCGTCGTCGGCAATGCAGTATTCCAGCGCATTGGCAACCGTCTCGTTGGTAGGAACCTTGTCCCATGGAATGTAGCCGTACTTCTTCAGCACGTCAAGGCTGCGTATGTCGATGTTCTGAGTGGCCTTTATAGCCTCCATCACTTCCTTCTCGTAGCCCTTGGCAAATCCCTTAAGCGTGAGATCGGCAAGCACTATGGCTCCCGGATTGCCTATCATGCAGTCGGTTTCGCCACCCATGAGGTGCCAAACTGGCAATCGTCCCTGCTGGCGATAGATGTTGAGGAAGGTCTGAACGAAGTCGCGCTGCATGTCGGGGAATAGGAACGACATGAGAGGATGGGCCGCACGGTAAGTGTCCCAAAGCGAAAGCGTGGTGTAATTGACAAAGTCGCCACGATGAACCTTGCCGTCTGCGCCACGATACTGACCGTCTACATCGCTGAACGTCATGCATGATGTCATCAGATGATACATGGCTGTGTAGAAGATGCGGCGGCGTGTGTTGTCGTTGGTCTCGATCTTGATGCGCGAGAGTTGTCGGTTCCACTCGTCGTCAACCTTGCTTACGGCTGCGTCGAAGTCCCATCCCGGCATTTCTGCTTCCATATTAGCCTTGGCTTTGTCCGGTTCGACGGGTGAGAGAGCCACCTTCACGAGCAGCGGCTTGTCCGAATTGTCGAACGAAAGGAGTGCACGGTACATTGAGTCGGCACGTTCAACGTGTACGGGGCGTGAAAAGTCCATTGCAAAATAGATGCGGCGGTCTTTAGCCCAACCCGTTGAGCGGCGATAACCTATAAGTCGTGTGGGCGATTCCTGCGACAGCATGCAGTCGGTAGGAGTGTCCCAGCCTATGCATTGTGCCAGGTCGAGAGCCAGCTGTGCCTTGGCTTCCTTGCCGAACGTGTAGCGGTGCATGGCGCAACGCTTCGTTGCGGTAAGTTCAACGAGCACGTCGGGGTCGGTAAGTCGCAGCGAGTAGTAGCCGGGATGCATGCGCTCGTTGTCGTGAGTGAAGAAAACGGAGCGCTGGCTGGGGTTGTTCACGGGCAGCAAAGCGATGTCGCCGAGGCATCCGATGCCCGTTCCCGAGAGGTGCATGTGGCCGAATCCGATTATTTCGTTGTCGCTATAGTGATAGCCCGAGGTCCAGTCCCATCCGCGTAGCGGCTCTGTCGGGCCCGCGATGACGAGTCCGAAGGGAGTGTTAGCGCCCATAACGGTATGGCCGTGTCCTCCGGTTCCGATGTATTGGTTGACGTATTGCGTGAGATTGTCATTTGCAGTGTTGGCGTATTGTATTGTCGAGCTCAACAATACAGCCAATAATGTCGTTATGCGTAGTAGATTTTTTATATTCATAGTGTGGTAATTAGTAACTGCAAATTTACGGTTTTTACTTAGGTATTTATATTCGTGATGTAATTTTTTTCTGTTAAAAAAAACAAGTTATGTGCAAATGTTGCTAAATGTAAAACATAATGGCAAGCCATTGACAATTTGATAAGCAATAAGAATGTACTTTTGTAGTGTGAAGTTACGAAAAGAGTGTAATTTATTGGAAATGAGCGTTGGTTAATCGCTCTTGATAGTAATAGGTTACGATTTAGTTAGTTATCTACTGCAT
>JAIJMN010000031.1:0-17490 GCA_022735715.1 Prevotella sp. | reverse complement strand
GTTAGGAATTCCAAGGAAATAGGTTCCGTTGATATAACCCTTTATCGTAAGATAACCCGACTGATAGAGAAACAATTCAGCTCCACCACCCGTCACGTCTGAAGTCTCAATGATGGTGCTCAACAAGGCACTATGATCAAAATCCTTCAAGCGAATATCCAGGTCATCCACAAACTTAGGCAACAATGAAGTTGCGCCCGACGAAGCCCAGTAGTTCTTTAGATCCGAATCTGCCAAAGCATTGATGAGACTAAACGGATTGAACACATCCACCATGTTGCGGCGACTAAAATGATAACCATCATAGTAGGCTGTTAATTGTGCTACAGCCTCGTCGAAAGTCCATCCTTCATATTCAGCCAATTTGCTGATTTCTGGTTGAAAATCACGTAAAACCTCTTCCTTAGTAATACCACAGATGGCAGCATATTCCGGCTCAAAACTAATATTGCTCAGATTATTTAGCACAGAGAAAAGAGAAATCTGTGTAAACTTGGTGATGCCGGTGATGAAGACAAACTTCTCGTATTTGTCGTCTGCTTTCAATATGGCAAACACCTCTCTATAGATAGAGGTACATGCTTCGTGGTGCGGAGTTTTCCATGAATGTTGCAATGGAGAGTCGTATTCGTCGATGAGAATAGCAACTTGTTGTCCAGTTTGCTCATACGACCCCACGATTATTGCATTGAAGCGGTCGGCAAGACTATCTGTAGGATTAGGAACCAATGAATATTCTTTTTCATATTGTCTGAAAACATTATTGAGATAAGAGCGCAGTGTTTCCGGCTCTGCACCCGCACGACTCATGTCGAGTCTGATTACAGGTCGCTTCACCCATTCCTTCTCCATCTGCATTATCTTCAATCCTTCGAACAGTTCCTTTTTTCCCAAGAAATAGGATTCGAGCGTATCAACAAGCACTGACTTGCCAAAGCGGCGTGGGCGGCTCAGGTAATTATACGTTTTATTTATGTTGACAAGTTGCCAGATAATATCTGTCTTGTCAACATAAAGGTATCCTTCCTTTCTTATTTTCTCAAAAGACTGGATGCCTACGGGCAATCTTCTATCGTTAGTCTCTACCATAATACATTATCTTTGTAGAACATAGGCTGCATCTCAGCAATCGGAGCAAGCTCCATTGCATTCGATTTGCACTATCTTTGGTTTCCAAGTTCAAATATACGATTATTTCCTCAAACCGCCATGTTTTTATCAGCGTTTCTATTTGTAAATGTTGCCACCCCTGCGAAATACATTAAATTAGAGGATTTATTAAATAAATATTATGTTTTCCCCTCTTTCGTATTGATAAATTCCTTATATTTGCATAATCAGTATATGCTATACCGAACAATCGGAATTATTACTAACCATTAAACATATTTTTTATGAACAACATCCCTTTAGTTTTTTGGCTGATTCCTATAGCCAGCGTTGTAGCATTGGGAATGGCATGGTTTTTCTTCCGCTCAATGATGAAAGAGGAAGAGGGTACTGACCGAATGAAAGAGATCGCCGAGCATGTCAGGAAGGGCGCCATGGCTTATCTGAAGCAGCAGTATAAGGTTGTGGCTATTGTCTTTGTGGTGCTTGCCATTGTGTTTGCCTTTATGGCTTATGTGCTGAAGGTGCAGAATCCGTGGGTGCCTTTCGCATTCCTTACGGGCGGATTGTTCTCAGGACTGGCAGGCTTCTTTGGCATGAAAACCGCCACTTATGCTTCGGCACGTACTGCCAACGGAGCGCGAACGGGGCTTGACAAGGGACTGAAGATTGCCTTCCGAAGCGGAGCCGTAATGGGTCTGGTAGTTGTAGGTCTTGGACTGCTCGACATTGCAATATGGTTTATAGTGCTGAATGCCGTCTATCAGGGCGAGTCGACTGCCCTCGTCACCATCACCACCACTATGCTTACCTTCGGAATGGGTGCTTCCACTCAGGCATTGTTTGCCCGTGTGGGTGGCGGTATATATACCAAGGCCGCCGACGTTGGAGCCGACCTCGTGGGCAAGGTTGAGGCTAACATACCCGAGGACGACCCGCGCAATCCTGCAACCATTGCCGATAACGTAGGCGACAACGTTGGCGACGTGGCTGGTATGGGTGCCGACCTATACGAGAGCTATTGCGGTTCGATACTATCTACAGCCGCTCTTGGAGCCACGGCATTTGCTATGAACGGCGACATGCAGCTGCGTGCCGTCATAGCTCCTATGATTATAGCAGCCATCGGCATATTCCTCTCGCTCATAGGCATCTTCATGGTGCGCACCAAGGAGGGCGCAACGATGAAGGAACTGCTCCATTCGCTCGGCTTAGGCACCAATGTCAGCGCCTGCCTTATAGCAGTTGCCACGTTCGTAATACTTTATATGCTTGGCATCGAAAACTGGTTGGGACTCTCGTTTTCGGTCATAAGCGGACTGATAGCAGGTGTCGTGATAGGTCAAGCCACCGAATATTACACCTCGCACAGCTATGTGCCGACGCAGAAGATAGCCGAAGCGTCGCAGACAGGTCCTGCCACTGTTATTATAAAAGGTATAGGCACGGGTATGATTTCGACGATGGTGCCGGTTGTTACCATCTCGGTAGCCATCATGCTGAGCTATCTTTGCGCCAACGGATTTGACATGTCGCTCTCAGCCAAGTCCATCAGTACCGGTCTTTACGGCATAGGTATAGCCGCTGTGGGCATGCTCTCAACGCTCGGCATAACCCTTGCCACCGACGCTTACGGTCCGATAGCCGACAATGCAGGCGGTAATGCAGAGATGAGCGGCTTAGGCAAGGAGGTGCGCGAGCGTACCGACGCTCTCGATGCACTCGGTAACACTACCGCAGCCACCGGTAAGGGATTTGCAATAGGTTCGGCTGCACTCACAGCCCTTGCCCTGCTGGCATCGTACATCGAAGAGATTAAGATAGCCATGATACGTGCCGTGGACAACGGCAAGCAATATATCGATGCAGCCGGCAACGTGTTCGACCCGACGAATGCCTCGACCGTCGACTTCATCGAGTTCTTCCAGGTGAACCTTATCAATCCTAAGGTGCTCGTAGGAGCGTTCCTCGGAGCCATGGCAGCATTCCTCTTCTGCGGACTGACTATGGGAGCCGTGGGTCGTGCAGCCGAGTCGATGGTGCAGGAGGTGCGCCGTCAGTTCCGCGAGATAAAGGGAATACTCGAAGGCAAGGCTACGCCCGACTATGGCCGTTGCGTAGAGATAAGCACACGAAGCGCCCAGCGCGAGATGATACTGCCGTCGCTGCTTGCCATCATCATCCCTATTGTTGTGGGACTGGTGCTCGGTGTGGCAGGCGTGTTGGGTCTGCTTACGGGTGGACTGGCTGCGGGATTTACGCTCGCCGTGTTCATGTCAAACTCAGGTGGAGCCTGGGACAACGCCAAGAAGATGATAGAGGAGGGCAACTACGGTGGCAAGGGTAGCGAAAACCACAAGGCCACCGTCGTAGGCGATACCGTAGGCGACCCGTTCAAGGACACCTCAGGTCCGTCGCTCAACATCCTCATCAAGCTGATGTCGATGGTTAGCATCGTAATGGCAGGCTTGACAATAGCCGGATTGTAACAAAGCGGGCTGAAAGCCCAATAAACTCATAGGAGAGTGTGTCAAAATGGAAGTTATATGGGTTGAATGCAACAAATGTAGGAGGGTAGGGCATCCTTGCCCTACCCACTCAGCCTTCATTTTCAGTAGATTGAGTGGGTATAGCAGGGATGCTATACCCTCCTACTAATAGCTCTATTCTTGTCTTTTCGACTTTTGACACACCACCTTTACGGATTGATAAAAGCAAACCGCCTGTAGGGGCAAAAGCATTGATAATTAACGCTTTTACCCCTTCGGGGTGTGCTGCTTAACATTTGACTTTACCTCGTAATAATCCACAAAAAAAACAATGCGCTCCGTAAAGGTAAAAGCTATAAAAGTCAATGCTTTAAACTATACATTTCTAAAAGGACTCCTTTTGCATTCCAAAAGGGGTCCTTTTGCTCATCAAAACGAGTCCTTTTGCAAGCCAAAACGAATCCTTTTGCAAGCCAAAAGGAGTCCTTTTGAAAAACCATCGGATTTTAAAGTGAAAAGTGAAAAGGGAAAAGTGAAAAATCCAATGGCTCTTAGTTGAAAACCTAAAGGGAAAACTTTGAAAAGACAAGGGTAAACAACAGCAAACCAGACGTTGTTTACTGGGAGTCGGAATGCGGAAACTGTAGGAGGCTATGGCGTCCCCGCCATAGCCTGAGCAGTCAGACGATACATTCTTGTCATTCGTTTATTGCACCGCTGCTTGCTCCATATTTCACACAAATCTTTCCCCTTTGTATATCCCTTGTTTTCCTATTGATTTCAATTTTCGTTGCCGCTTGTGCCGTGCTATGCATAATTAGTTGTATCTTTGCAGATAATATCGATAAAAAGGACAAGACATACAACAATCTTACAAAACAAACATATAACAATCATATAAATAAACGACAAATGAAAAGACTACTGCTATTATCTGCTACGACAATCCTCTCAGCGGTTATGTCGGCACAGACCGTAGAGCGTATGGACAATTTGAAGCCCGAACAGAAGTCGATGGCGATAAGCCTGAAGCTCACTGGCGAACTCTCTACCGACCGTAAGGGCGACTACCGACAGATGCGCGACCTCTGTTTTCAAGTTCGCGACATCGACCTCAGTGACGCTAAGAGCACCGAGATTCCGAAGAATGCGTTCCATTCGCGCCACCAACTCCTCAATATTGCGCTGCCAAAGGTGCTGAAGACCATCGGTACGCAGGCTTTCTTCGCTTGCGACAAACTGCAGAACATCACTATCCCGGCATCGGTAGAGAGCATAGGTGCTGCCGCTTTCTCGGGATGTAAGGGCATGACCGAACTAACAATAGAGGGTGCTCCCGTCATTGGCGAATACGCTTTTGCACGCCTGTCGGCACTGAAGACCGTCAAGGTCAATTCGAAAGTGCCGCCCAAGGCAGACGTTTCTTCATTCTACGGCGTTGAGCCGGGCAGCGTGAAGCTCATCGTTCCGAAGGGTTCGGAGAAGGCTTACATGAAGGCTGCCGGCTGGAGCCGGTTCTATGCCCAGCCGAAGATGGCCAAGGAAGTGAGCGATCCGATGCTCTGTCTAACCCCAATGCCGCAGACTCTGACCGTTCAGAAGGGTGCAAAGGCGCTCAATGTGCATACCGCCTGGAACATCGTTGTAGCACATATGGACGGTGACGGAACTGTTCTGAACAATGAAGTGGAGCGTGCCCGCGAGATGCTCACTGACCGTATTGGCAACATCGTGAACAGCCGTCAGCGCGGATTGCAGCTCGTCCTCGCTATCGACCAGTCGCTCGACGACGACGAAGCATATACTCTTGCTGTCGATTCCAAGGGCGTGAACATCAAGGGTAAGACTCCGCGCGGCGTGTTCTGGGGACTGATGACTCTCGATCAGATTCTGCTCGGTTCGGGCAACAAGGAGTGTGTCGACGCCATTCCGCAACTCACCGTCAAGGATACACCTCGCACTCATGTGCGCGAATTGATGGTTGACCCTGCACGTACATTCATTCCGCTCGACGAGCTGAAGGCTTTCATTCCCGAAATGGCTCGCTATAAGCTCAACGCATTGCACCTGCACCTCGTAGACGACCAGGCTTGGCGCATCGAAATAAAGAAGTATTCGCAGCTTACGGCTCAGGCTTCATCGCGTTGGGGCCAGGACGACCTGCTGATGCCGTACAAGGGATATTACACTCAGCAGCAAATGCGCGAACTGGTGAGCTTCGCCGCACGCTATCATGTTGAGATTGTGCCCGAAATCGAGATGCCCGGACATGAGGTTGCAGCCATCAGCGTCTTCCCCGAACTTACTTGTCATCAGCGCCAGGTGCCCATCCGTACCACATGCGGCGTTTCCAACGAGCTGCTTTGCCCGGGTAATGACTTCACATACGAGTTCTTGGGTAACGTATTCAAGGAGATTGCCGACATATTCCCGTCAAAATATATCCACCTTGGAGGCGATGAGGCTGGCAATCCGGCGCTCGACTGCTGGACCGACTGCCCCAAATGCCAGGCTCTGAAGAAGAAACTCGGCATCACAACTACCGACCGTTCGGAGAACTGGAAGCTGCAGGGATATATGTTCGACCGCGTTATCGAACTCCTGCGCGACACCTATCACAAGACTCCGATGTTCTGGTATGAGACCGACTTCAAGAAGATTCAGCCGGGATGCGTCACCTTCGCTTGGCGCAACGGACTCACCGACAAGGCTCTGCAGGCTGCCGTTGAGAACAATGCACGCATCATGCTCTGCCCAGGCGAGCACTGCTACTTCGACTATCCAATGGCTAAGGGCGATATGCCTGAGGTGAACTGGGGCATGCCCGTAACTTCGCTTAAGGCTACATACGCTCTCGACCCGGCTTGGGGACACGACAAGCAGTTTGAGGAGAACAATCTTTTCGGCGTAGCCGGAACGCTCTGGAGCGAGTGCATCACATCGCCAGAGCGCATATACTATCAGGCTTATCCGCGCTCTATAGCCTTGGCAGAGGCAGGATGGAGCCAGCAGCAGAACCGTTCGTGGGAGTCGTTCATCAAGCGTATGCGTCCGCTGGCTAAGGATATGATGCGCCGTGGTGTGACTTTCTCTATGGAATTCTAATAAACTTAAACGTTAATAATCAGGATGAACATCAAGACTGTAATCTTGTCATCGGCTGTCGTTATGGCTGCCATGACCACTAATGCCTTTGCCGCAAAGAAAACTGCGGCAAAGGCAAACAAGAATCTCACGGCTCAGATTGAAGCCGGAATGCAATCAATAACCGAGGATGCAGCGCGCGCTCATGTGTGTTTCCTCGCCGACGACCTGCTTGAGGGCAGACGTGCGGGCGAACGTGGATCGCGTATAGCCAAGCAGTACATCATTTCGCAGATACGTCAGGCTGGACTGAAGCCTCTGCTGGGCGACTCGTACGAACAGCCTTTTGAGGCGTGCGCTGTGCAGAAGCTGAAGCGAGGTGTGCGTTATTATGTCAATGCCGACTCGATTGCTAATATAAAGAAAGGTGTATATCAGTCGATGGCGCTTAGTAATGTGCTCGCAGTGTTGCCTGGCAAGAAGACCGACGAATATGTTGTAGTGGGCGCTCATCTTGATCATGAGGGCGTGTACAACGACGTGGCTGGCGACAAGATATATAATGGTGCCGACGACAACGCTTCGGGCGTAGCTGCCGTATTGCAGATTATGAAGGCATTTGTAGAGAGTGGAGTGCAGCCCGAACGTACTGTGGTGTTCGCTTTCTGGGACGGCGAGGAGTTTGGACTGCTCGGTTCGCAATACTTCACCGACCACTTCGCAGAAATGTCGAAGGTGAAGGGCTATCTCAACTTCGACATGGTGGGCAGCGGTACAAGCAGCAAGTATCTGATGTACTTCTTCACTGCGGCTCATCCCAAACTGGGTGAGTGGCTCAAGAGCGATATCAATAAATATCACTTCAGCACTTTCGAGCCCGACTATCGTGATTGGGAGAATCCCGTTGGCGGCAGCGACCAGCAGTCGTTCCATCTTAAGGGAGTGCCTATCGTGTGGTTTCACACTGGCGGACAGCCTCATTACAACCAGCCGTCAGACGAAGCGTCGACCATAAACTATCCGAAGCTTACGGACATAACACGCGCTTCATATCTCACAACTTGGCATTTGGCAAACGAGGCAGAATATTAATTTAATACAACAGCATCAGTCCGGCAAACGCCGCCCAGCATATCATTCGTATAGGGTTTATTTTTAGTGCCATTGTACCAATGAGTGTAGCTGCGAAAATATAAATGCTGATGCCGAAATACCAGGGGTTTATTGACGGTGCCGAGAAATTCTCGCTGTTCATTAACAGCAATGCGGCGGCGGCAATAAGCCCAACTACAGCCGGGCGCAGACCCGACATGATGCTTTGCACCACCATTGAGTTCATGTATTTCATGAACAACCGACTAATCATAATCATCAGAATGAACGACGGCAATACCAGTGCCAGTGTGGCAGTGGCGCTGCCCAGCACAGCCATTGTCTCGCCCATGGCAGCATTGTGTACAGCAGTGTAGCCGCAATAGGTAGCGGCATTGATGCCGATGGGGCCTGGCGTCATCTGGCTTATTGCCACAATGTTGGCAAATTCGGCTGATGTCATCCATGCGTTGTGCGTCACCGTCTCGCTCTGAATGAGCGACAGCATTCCGTATCCGCCTCCAAATCCGAACAGACCGATCTTGAAGAAGGTGAAAAAGAGTTTCAGAAATATCATTCGGTTGGTTTTATTAATAGTCCATACAAATATCCGCACATTCCTGCTGCAGTAAGAACGAAGATAGGATTCACTTCAAGCAGCCATATCAGCAGCGCGCAGGCTATAGGAATCCAGCAGTTTATCCATGTGATACGGGCTGCACGACCCATGCTGAACACAGGTGCACATATCAAAGCTACTACAGCCGGACGTATGCCGTTGAATACGGAGCGTACCACTTCGTTGTCTTGAAACTGATGGAAGAACATGGCTATGAGCAATATTATCACAAACGAGGGTAGTGCTACGCCGAGTGTGGCGCACACGGCACCTCCCATCTTGCGCAGCTTGTAGCCTATATACACGCTCATATTCACAGCCAATGCTCCGGGACACGTCTGTGCCACGGCTATAAGGTCGAGAAAATCCTTGCGATCCATCCATTTATGACGGTCTACTATCTCCGATTCAATCTGTGGAATCATAGCATAACCGCCGCCAAGAGTGAAAAATCCTATTTTAAAAAAGATACGGAATAAATTGATGTACATATAAAAACCATTCCATAAACAGAAAAAGCCCCACTCCCAACAGACGGTATTGGCATACCGTTACCTCCCTTCTGTGGAGGGTTGGGAGTGGGGCTTTATTAATTATTTATTGTTCTCAATCCACTTGCGTGCATTGACGAATGCCTCAATCCAAGGAGTAACGTCATCCTGACGACGCTCGGCAGGATACCAAGCGTTTTGCCATGGGAAGATGGCGCGCTCCAAGTGGGGCATCATTGCCAAATGACGGCCGTCGGCTGAACATATACCAGCTACGTTATAGTCTGATCCGTTCGGGTTGCCCGGATACTCTGCGTACTTGTAGCGAGCCACAACGTTGTACTTGTCCTCTGACTCTGGCAATGAGAACTTGCCCTCGCCGTGAGCTACCCAGATGCCGAGCTTGTCGCCACTTAGTGAAGAGAACATCACGCTGTTGTTCTGCGGAATCTCCAAACCGAGGAATGTGCTCTCAAACTTGTGTGAGTTGTTGTGCAACATACGTGTGCGGTGCTCGTGCTCAGGATTGATAAGGTTGAGCTCAACCATAAGCTGACAGCCGTTGCAGATACCGAGTGACAGAGTGTCCTTGCGTGCATAGAACTTGTCAAGAGCCTCCTTAGCCTTCGGATTGAAGAGGAATGCACCTGCCCAACCCTTTGCCGAACCAAGCACGTCGGAGTTGGAGAATCCACCACAGAATACTATCATGTTGACGTCTTCGAGTGTCTCGCGGCCGGTGATGAGGTCGGTCATCATCACGTCCTTCACGTCGAAGCCTGCAAGATAGAGCGAGTAAGCCATCTCACGCTCGCCGTTTGTACCCTTCTCACGGATGATGGCAGCCTTGATGCCCGACGCTGTGCGACGGTCGGCAGATATTCCGTAGCTATCGAGTGAGCCCTTGAACGAGTCGTGGAACTTCATCTCTACAGGCTGCTTCTTGTAGTTGTCGCGGCGCTTTGCAGCACAACCATTGAAGCTCTGATCACGGTCGAGCAGGTAAGAGGTCTTGTACCATGTGTCGCGCAGAGCGTCGATGTCGAAGGTATGAATGTATTCATCCTTCTTGATTACGATGGTGCGCTCTGAAGGAGTAGGATAGCCGATCTTGGCGTAGCCGATTCCGTTCTCCTCCATGTAGTCCTTGAACTCCTCCTTGTACTTGTCTGAAACCTGGATGACAACGCCCGGGTTCTCGGCAAGGAGCATCTTGATGATGTCGTTGCCTGCAAGGCTGTGCAGATTGACGTGCATACCGCCCTCAGTATTGGCGAAGCACATCTCGAGCAATGTTGTGATCAGACCGCCGGCAGAGATGTCGTGACCTGCCATAATCCAACCCTTCTCGATCATTTCCTGAACTGCGTTGAAGCAGTCGGCGAAGTATTCCGGATTCTTTACGGTAGGAACGTCGTCGCCAACGAATCCGAGGCTCTGTGCAAAGGCACTGCCTCCAAGACGCTGCTCGTCGAACGAGAAGTCAATATGATAGAGTGAAGAGTTCTTATCGTTAACCAATACTGGCGAAACAACCTTGCGGATGTCCGAAACCTCGCCACCTGCGCTTACGATAACGGTGCCCGGAGAGATGATTTTTTCTCCATTTGGATACTGCTGGCTCATTGACAGCGAGTCCTTACCAGTCGGAACGTTAACCTTCAGAGCCAGACAGAACTCGCTCAGAGCCTTAACGGCGCTGTACAGACGAGCGTCCTCGCCCTTCTGCGAGCGACATGGCCACATCCAGTTGGCTGAAAGCGAAAGGCTGTTCATGCCGTCGGCAAGAGGAGCCCAAACGATATTGGTCAGAGCCTCGGCTACAGAGAGAACCGAACCAGCCTCAGGCGAAGCCAAACCAGCCTGCGGAGCATGACCCAAAGCGGTAGCAATACCCTTCTTTCCACGATAGTCGAGAGCTACGACGCCGCAGTCTGACAGAGGCAACTGAATCTGACCCTGACATTGCTGACGTGCAATCTTACCCGTTACCGAACGGTCTACCTTGTTGGTCAACCAGTCCTTACATGCCACAGCTTCAAGTTGCAGCACGCAGCTAACGTACTTGTCGAGTACATCGTCCTTACCGTTCTCCGATGTTTCTTCGTGAGTATACTCGGCATTCTTATAGTGACGCTCTACAGTTTCGTCGCGCATGATGGTCTTAGGTGAGTGACCGAACATCTGAGCAACGTCCAAGTCGAACGGCTTAATGCCATCGCCCTGCTTGAAAGAGAAGTGGGCGTCGCCCGTTGTTTCACCTACTACATACAGCGGAGCACGCTCGCGCTCTGCAATACGGCGTACGTGGTCGATATGTTTTTCGTCGATGAGCAAGCCCATACGCTCCTGGCTCTCGTTGGCAATAATCTCCTTAGCCGAGAGAGTCTTGTCGCCGATAGGCAGTTTGGTCATGTCAATCTCGCCACCGCACTCCTCTACGAGCTCCGAGAGACAGTTGAGGTGACCAGCCGAACCGTGGTCGTGGATAGAAACTACAGGGTTTACATCCTCCTCGCACAATGCGCGAACGAGGTTGTAGGCACGTTTCTGCATCTCAGGGTTGGCACGCTGAACAGCGTTCAGCTCGATACCGTTGCTGTAACGGCCGGTATCAACCGACGATACAGAACCGCCACCGAGACCGATGCGATAGTTGTCGCCACCAACAACGACAACCTTGTTGCCCTTCTGCGGCTCCTTCTTCAGGCAGTCGCGCTTTGTGCCGTAGCCTACACCGCCTGCAAGCATGATGACTTTGTCGTAAGCATACTTCTCAGCGCCCTCCTGATGCTCGAATGTGAGCACCGAACCGGTGATGAGCGGCTGTCCGAACTTGTTGCCGAAGTCGCTTGCTCCGTTCGAAGCCTTGATAAGAATCTGCTCCGGAGTCTGATAAAGCCACTTGCGGACGGGCATGATGTCCTCCCAGTCGCGTGTCTGGTTGTCGTCGTCATGAAGACGTGGATAGGCTGTCATGTACACAGCTGTACCGGCGATAGGCCATGAACCAACGCCACCACCCATACGGTCGCGAATCTCACCGCCCGTACCAGTAGCGGCACCGTTGAACGGCTCCACGGTAGTAGGGAAGTTGTGAGTCTCAGCCTTGAGCGAGATGACGCTCTCGATGTCCTTCACCTGGAAGTAGTCGGATGTCGACTGGTCCTTCGGAGCGAACTGTTCTACGACCGGACCCTGTGCGAAAGCCACATTATCTTTATAAGCAGAGAGAATCTTGTTGGGGTTCTCCTTGGTGGTCTGCTTGATCATTGCAAACAGCGACGACTCCATTTCCTTGCCGTCGATGATGAATGTACCGCCGAAAATCTTGTGGCGGCAGTGCTCAGAGTTGATTTGTGCGAAACCGAATATTTCAGAGTCTGTAAGCGGACGGCCCAATTCCTTCTCTATCTTATGGAGATATTCAATCTCTTCAGCCGACAGAGCCAGACCCTCCTGCTCGTTGTATTCCTCGATGTTCTCCACGCGCTTGATAGGCTCAGGCTGGTGGTTGACAGTGAAGATGTCCTGGTTCAGACCCTCATACATGCGCTGAAGCATGGGGTCGTGGTCGGCATCTTTCGAGTCGACGGGGAAGTACTCCTCTATACGCGAAATGCCGTGGAGGCTCATATTCTGAGTTATCTCTACGGCATTCGTACTCCATGGAGTAATCATTTCGCGGCGTGGGCCCACGAAGAAGCCCTCGACGGTTTCACCCTCAATGAGAGTAGCACCGCCGTAAAGCCAACACAGTTCATTGATCTCATCTTGTGAGAGCTGGTGATCCACTTCTGTAGCGATCACGCTCTTGCTTGGAGTCATGAAAAATAAAATCATACTGCTTGTATATGTGTTTTGATTTGAATTCTAT
This sequence comes from Prevotella sp., assembly GCA_022735715.1. GTDB lineage: Bacteria > Bacteroidota > Bacteroidia > Bacteroidales > Bacteroidaceae > Prevotella. The sequence continues at coordinate 4,728 of JAIJMN010000031.1, read as the reverse complement.
CGTTTGCAAAGTTACTACTTTTTAATCGAATGTATACCGATTTGTATTATTATTTATTTTATTTCATCGTTTTTCCTTCTGTTTGCAATTCAAATATTGCTAAAACGCCAATCAAAAACAGCTAAAACACTTATATAATAAGGTGGTTTCACGGAATAATTCACCATGGTTTTCAAATGTAGTCCTTTTGAAAATGAGGGAATTAAATCTCTGTTTTCAGATAAATAAAACCTCAGTTTCTGATAAATTCATACCGAAACCTTGCACAAAACCCTTTGTTTGTGCAAGGTTTTCTGCTTTTTCTGTTAAAGGACGTTAAATTAGCTCCAATTTGAATGGAAGAATAGAACAATCTGATTACCTTTGCAACCAACATTTTAAAGGTAATTAAATTAAGATGAACAAAATCAAGACAGTTTGCTTGACAGCAGCGATTGCCTCAAGCAGCTTTTCGTTTGCAGGAGGACTACTTACAAACACCAATCAGAACATAGCTTTCAACCGTATGATGAGCCGTGAGGCGTCAATCGGCATTGACGGCGTTTATTTCAACCCAGCTGGCGTTGCGTTTTTGGGTCAGGGTCATCACCTCTCGCTCAACTGGCAGTTGGCTTATCAGGACCGTTCTATCAAGAACGACTACCAGTTGTTCACCAACAACGTGAACAATCCTATCACTCCACGTACTTTCAAGGGTAAGGCTTTCGCCCCCGTCATTCCCTCACTACAATATGCTTACAACAAAGGACGCTGGTCGTTCCAGGCTAATCTGGCGCTTGCCGGTGGCGGGGGAAAGTGTACTTTCGACAACGGACTCGGTTCGTTCGAGAAGATTGTGAGCGAGACTGCTGTGGGAGCATGCGGACTTGCTGATAAAATAGATGATGTTCTTGGTGCTACTATGTTTACTTCCGATCAGGCTTTTGGAAATACAGGCAAGTATACCTACGACAGCTATATGCACGGCCGTCAGTATTACTACGGTGTCTCGATAGGTGCAGCATATAAGGTGAATGACAATTTCGCTGTATATGGCGGTGTGCGTACCGTATATGCATTGTGCAGCTACTACGGATATGTACGCGACATCAAGGTAGGCAACATGCCTCTCTATCAGGTTCTTGACCCTACCAAGACCAATGCAGCCGATATAGAACTCAGCTGCGACCAGACCGGACTCGGATTCACTCCGATGATTGGCGTAGACTTTAAGACTGGCCGCTGGAACTTCTCGGCTAAGTATGAGTTCAAGACCCGTATGCGTCTTAAGAACAAGTCGGTAAACCAGTCTCCGTCAATCGGTAACCTTCCAAGCAACCTTGCCACACAGATGAATGGTATTCTTACCAACAAGTTTGTTGGCATGGGTATGGGAGCTGAGGCAGCTGCTGCGGCTGCCCAGAAGAAGACTGCTGAAGTGCTGGGTAATACTTCAGTACAGGCAAAAATGCTTGGTCTCAAGCAGCAATTTGACTCAGAGCTTACAGAAGCAATCGGCGAATACGAGGACGGCAAGAAGATTGAGGGCGACATTCCTGCTCTTCTCACTGTAGGTGTAGGCTATAAGCCAATCGACGAATTGCGTATCAACGTAGGTTTCCACTGGTTTGACGACAAGCACGCTACTTCGTACAACAACCGTCAGGATAAGCTCGACCGCGGAACATTCGAGTACAGCGCAGGTGTAGAGTACGATCTCAATAAGAAGTTCACCGTAAGCACCGGCTGGCAGCGCACAAGCTACGGCATGACCGACGACTACATGGACGACAAGTCGTTCGTGGTTAGCTCTAACTCGGTAGGTGTAGGTGGCGTAGTCCACCTCTCAAAGAAGATGGATCTGCAAGTAGCCTACTTCCATACTTTCTACGACACAATGAAGACACAGAATGGCAACTATTCAGCCGACTTTACTCGCAACAACAATGTGTTTGGAGTTGGACTGGACATCAACTTCTAAGTCTTAACGAATAAATTGCTTAAAATTCCGCCATATATCTTAAGTTTCGGTAACAAGTGGTTATGCGGCAATCGCATCGATATTAATTTATCGTGTGATTGCCGCTTCTTTGTATGTTGCCAATGGCTATATCACCCTCTCAGCGCATCACCGTCTCATCACAATATTTGCATTTTTAAGCCCTCAAAACTATGGGTTGAGCGCACAAGGAAATCTTAAACTCGAAATTCTCGAGTTTTGCGCGTGCAGCGGTAAGCTGTTGATACACACGTTGTTATTACGTAAGCGTAGCAAGTGTGCAAAAAAGATATCGTTAAAAGGACTCCTTTTCGTCGCAAAACGACCGTTTTTACCCTCCATTTAGGCCCCTTTTGCTTTACAAAAAAGGCTCCTTTGCATTCCAAAAGTAGTCCTTTTGCAATGCAAAGAAGCCTCGGATGGAGATAGGGGGTGGTATTTTACGTTGAAAAACCGATAAAAACCGCCTCTGAAATTTCTATAATCAATTTTCGTTTTGTAACACTTTTTTACTGCATGTACAATATTTGTATTGCCTTTACTTCTTCGCCTCTGGATACGATATACGTGTGTGGTATATTGCTTTAAGGCGTTCGATGAGTACTATTTTGGCGAGGGCTATGTCGCGGAATGTGATGGGGCAGTCCTTGAAGTAGCCGTCGGCAACGTCGCCGTCGATGATTTTGTTTACCAGAGTGGCGATGTTCTCCTCTGTATATTCTGTTATTGAGCGCGAAGCAGCCTCTACGCCGTCGGCAATCATTAGGATTGCCTGCTCGCGTGTGAACGGGTTGGGACCCGGGTATTCAAACGGTTTCGGGTCAATCTCTTCGTCGGGATGCTCGTTCTGATATTTAATGTAGAAGAACTTGGTCATGCCCGTGCCGTGATGAGTCACGATGAAGTCGCGTATGATGGTAGGCAGATTCTCACGTTCAGCCATTTTCACGCCCTCGGTGACGTGATTGATGATGATGCGTGCGCTCTCCTTGTAGTCGAGGTGGTCGTGCGGGTTGACACCGGCTTGATTCTCGGTGAAGAATACGGGGTCAGCCATTTTGCCTATGTCGTGATACAGCGCACCGGTACGCACCAGAAGCGAGTTGGCACCGATCTTATTGGCTATCTCGGCAGCAAGATTGCCCACCGTGATAGAGTGTTGGAAGGTGCCTGGAGCAATTTCCGAGAGGTCGCGCAGCAGTCCACGGTTGGTGTTGGACAGCTCAAACAGCGTCACGCTCGACACGAATCCGAACATCTTTTCGACGATGTACATCAGCGGATAGGCGAGCAACAGCAGCACTCCATTGACCACAAAGTGGTAGTACATGTCATGATCCATAATGGTGAAGTCGTTGTCCTGAATCATCTGCAGAGCCAGATATACCAGTGCGCTACCCATTGCTACGAGTATTCCGGTCTTGAACACCTGGGCGCGGCGTGTCAGTTCGCGCAGCGAATAGATGGCTATCAGGCCCGCTACAATCTGAATGATGATGAATTCGTACTGGTATCTCACGGCGATGGTGCATATAAGCAGCATCGTGACGTGCGAGATGAATGCCGTGCGCGAATCCATAAACACACGCACAAACATCGGAACCATGGCGAATGGCACTATGTAGACGCTCAGAAAGTTGTGGCGCATCATTATAGCCACTATCACCGGGAATAGCGTAATGAGCGAGTAGAGCATGGCGATGGAGCGCGGCTTGTTGAAGTAGTCGCGTCGGAACAGGGCAAGATATATGGTGAATAGTGTCACCATAAGGGTCACAAGTATTATCTGTCCGATAATGGTGCTTGTTATCTCATTCTGCGTTGCCGACCGGCGCTTTATCTCACGTTCGAACGAATTAAGCACGCGGTAGGTGTATTCGTCGACAATGTCGCCACGGTCAATCACCTTTTGTCCGCTCATCACCATTCCGCTGGCAGGCGGTATGGACGACAGCAGGTCGTTGCGTTCGGTCAGCGAGCGTTCCTTATCATATATAAGGTTAGGCTCGATGTAGTTGTTCAGATTGCAGCGCTGCAACAACGGGCGTTGCTGCGCTACCACGTCGTCGAGGAATATCTGCTCGTAAGCCGACAGCGTAGAGTAGATTTCGTCGAGCGGCATGGTCTGTGCGTTGTTGCCTATGACCACGCGCACCAGCGAAGTGGAGTCGCGGTATATCTCGTTGTATTCGGGCGTGTCCATGATTCCGGTCTGATACAACCGATGCAGCTGCTTGGCTATGATGTCGATGTACTGATGTGGCAGTCCGGGAATGCCGTCGTGGAAGTCGGAGAGGAACTTGCTCACCTGCTTCTTCTCCACCGTCTTGTCGTAGTTGTAGTAAGGTTGGTAGGTCTGCAGCAGCGAGTCCTCCTGGGCTTTTATGGTCTCGTCGGTCTTGTAGATAGGAAAGTCGAACTTGGCAATGAACGAGCCGTACATCCACGGCTTGCCGATGTCGTATCTGAATCGCTGACCTTCGTTGCGTGGCAGCGACCATACTATCACCGTCACCGTCACCACCACCAGCGCCATACGGGTGAACATATTGCGCCAGAAATGTTTTCTGCTCTTGTCAATTCTGTACATACATTATCTTATTATAGGTTTGGACTGCAATATTACAAAAAAAATGTCTAAATTGAGAAAAACTTACTACCTTTCCTCTATAAAACAAAAATGAATATCTCCGCAAAAGGTAACTAAACATCAGTATAATAAAAATGAGGCACATAAAATCCTTGACCCA
>JAIJMN010000030.1:0-17585 GCA_022735715.1 Prevotella sp. | reverse complement strand
AGCAGAACATGTTGAGCACAGAACGTCCGCACGAGTAGGTCTCGAGCAGATGGCGGTTCTCACGCTGGTCGACGAAGAATCCCGTCTTCTGCCCCTTGAGCCAGTCGATGTGGAATTTGAGTCCGTTCTCCATAGCCACGTCGCTGCCCATCGAGCCGTAGATGAATCCGTTCTCGTGCTCAATGTCGGCCTTGAAGGGCAGAGTGGTCTCGCTCTTGTAGTAGACATTGGCTATTGCGCCACCTGCCACCTTGACGAGCGCCTCGCATATCTCATTGCGAAAGACGTGCATTCCTACCGAGTGGGCCTGCATCACGGCAGTATCGCCATAGCAGTCGATGATGAGTCCCGGCAGGTTGTCGCCCTCGCCATGCACCAGTCGGAACGTGTTGTTGTCGGCACGACCTATAAGTCCGATGGCCTTGCGCATCTCCCATGCCGAAGCCAGGCGCGAGGCCCAGAACTCAGCGTCAATCTCAACGTCGCGGAACGAGAGCACACGCACAGCGATGCTGCCTATCTGGAACATTCCGACAGCAATGAAATCGCCCGAGGCTGTGATGACACGCACCAGTTCGCCTTCCTCCACGCCTTCGTCCACATTGGCTACGGCTCCGGAGAATATCCAAGGATGAAAGCGCTTCAGACTCTCTTCCTTGCCTTTCTTCAAATATAGTTTCTTATACATATTTCTATAGTTTTATTTCTTCCTCAGCCACCTTTATCAGCTCATAATCGCTTGTTGCCATAAGCCGCATTATCTCGTCGTAGAGGTTTATGCACGCCCATGCATCGATGGCGGCATATTCCTTCTGCTTGTCGGAGAGGATGTCGGCCTCCCAGTTGGTGAGCCGCTGGCGCTTGCTTATCTTCTCGCCGAAGAGGTTGGCGTAGAGCTTCTGCAGACTCTTGTCCTCAATGCCCAGATTGCCTATTATGTCCTGAATGTCGATAAACCATCCGGGCGTGAACTCGGCACGGCGGTGGAGCGACATGATGTCGTCGTGCCACGACAGTCCCACCATGGGCACCATGCGATTGGACAGCAGCCGGATGACCGACTGGGGCATTCCTATATGGTTGAGGCGGAAGAGGAAGCACTGGTCGCGAGTGGCAACCTGCAGCAGAGCCACCTTATGGTTCTGGCCACGGCGGAAGGCTGGCTTCGTCTCTGTGTCGACGCCAAGAATGTCACACGTGAGCAAATAATCGACGGCACGCTCTGCCTCGTATTCGTTCAAGATGACGTTGATTTTATAGGGATACTCCACTAATGGAAGGGCATTAATGGCAGCTTTGTCAAACTTGTTGTATATTGTCTTTTTCATTCCGAACATTTAAAGATACTGCAAAATTAGAAAAAAGTTATGAATTTATGGTGCTTTACGAGTTTTTTCCACTAATTTTGTCATTATTATTCTATTGCGAAGATATTTTCTGCAGAGAATGAACCAATGTGTAATAAAATATAAACTAAATAAAATGGCAAAGAAAAAGGCGGAACGCAAACCCGCTAACGTTAAGGAAGCACTCGGACTTTCGAGTTTTCTGAAAAGCGAGAGAACCGATTTTCTCTTGGGACTGCTTATAATATTGTTCGCTATTTACCTGTTTGTGGCGATGTCGTCATACCTCACCACCGGCGCTGCCGACCAGAGCATACTCGAAAGCATGCGCCCCGGCGAATGGCTCAATACAGACCGCATCTTCATGAACTACTGCAGCTCGTTGGGAGCTATGATTTCCTACTTCTTCATTACCGAGAATTTCGGATTTGCAGCTTTCCTCATCCCCACATTCCTTGTGATTGCCGGAGTGAGGCTCATGCGCATCTGCATGGCAAACATGTGGAAATGGTTCTTCGGAATGGCAATAGCCATGTATTGGCTGTCGATATTCCTCGCCAAGGTGGTGGCGCCGTTCACGGGCGAACTGGTGTTCAATCCCGGTGGCAGACACGGAGCCTTGAGCGTGCAGTATATCGAGAACGTGATAGGTCCTCCGGGACTTGCCGCCATACTGTTTTTCACAGCCATAGCGCTCCTGACATTCATCAGCACGCAGACCATCACCTGCTTCCGCCGTGTGCTCAATCCGCTTGCCAAGGGCACAGCCAACGCCGGACGTGCCGTATCGTCGGCCGTGTCGAGCATAGTGGAGAAGACAGACAATAACGACGAGGACGAGACTGACGAGGACGGCACAGACCAGGAAAAGACCGACAACAGCTCTAACCTAAAGAATGATACCAACGTCAAGACAGCAGCCAGCAACAAGAAAGAGACCGATGACAAGGGTAAAGACGACGAGATAGAACTCACTTCGGTTATCGACCTTACCGACATGGGCAACCCGAAACCCGAAGACAAGCCGGCAAAGCCTGCTGCAAAAACGGCTGACAACGCCAAGGGCAAAGAAAGCCCTGCAGGTGCCGACAGCCAGCTCACAGTAGAAGTGGGCAAGGAAGACAAGGCAAACGGCAACATAAGCACTCAGAACCACGACATCGACACTCCCATCAATCCGCTCGAGCCATTCACAAGATACCGCTACCCGGGACTCGACCTGCTCAACAAGGACTCCAACGACGGCAAGCCCTACGTAGACATGGAAGAAGTGAAGGCACACAACGAGGAAATCGTCAAGGTGCTCAAGAGCTTCGGCATCGACATACGTGAGATAAAGGCCACCGTAGGACCTACCATCACCCTCTACGAGATTACTCCTGCCGAGGGAATACGCATTACCAAGATACGTAATCTTGAGGACGACATCGCCCTGCGACTCTCGGCTCTCGGAGTGCGCATCATAGCCCCGATACCAGGCAAGGGAACCATAGGTATCGAGGTGCCTAACAAGAAGCGCCACAACGTGTCGATGGAGAGCATACTGAACTCACGCAAGTTTCAGGAGACCAAGTTCGACCTGCCTATAGCACTCGGCAAGACCATCACCAACGAGGTGTTTATGGCCGACCTCACCAAGATTCCTCACCTGCTCGTAGCCGGTGCCACAGGTCAGGGTAAGTCGGTAGGTCTGAACGTCATCATCACATCGTTGCTCTACAAGAAGCACCCCAACGAGCTGAAGCTTGTGCTCATCGACCCGAAGAAGGTGGAGTTCAGCGTCTACGCACCAATAGCCGACCACTTCATGGCGCAGGTGGACGACGACGACGAGCCTATCATTACCGACGTGACAAAGGTGGTGCGCACGCTCAAGAGCCTCTGCACCCTTATGGACCACCGCTACGACCTGCTGAAGCTGGCTGGAGCGCGCAACCTGAAGGAATACAACGACAAGTATCTGCGACATAAGCTCAACCCCGAACTCGGACACGAGTTCATGCCGTATATTGTAGTGATCATCGACGAGTTCGGCGACCTCATCATGACTGCCGGCAAGGAGGTGGAAATGCCTATAGCACGTATCGCACAGCTGGCACGTGCTGTGGGAATACACATGATCATAGCCACACAGCGCCCTACCACGTCAATCATCACCGGTAACATCAAGGCCAACTTCCCAGGACGCATAGCATTCAAGGTAAGTTCGATGATGGACTCGCGCATTATTCTCGACCGACCCGGAGCCAACCAGCTCATCGGTATGGGCGACATGCTCTATCTCAACGGCAACGAGCCCACTCGTGTGCAATGCGCATTCATCAACACACCCGAGATTGTACAAATCAACGAGTACATCGCCAAGCAGTCGGGACCTACCTGCCCGATGCATCTGCCCGAACCCAAGAACGACGAGGGCGGCGACGGGACCTCAGGCTCATCGGGCGACATCGGCGCTATCGACCCTCTGTTTGAAGAGGCGGCACGCTCGGTTATCGTCAGCCAACAGGGCAGCACAAGCATGATACAACGCAGGTTCTCGATAGGCTACAACCGCGCCGGACGACTCATGGACCAGCTCGAAAAGGCTGGCATAGTAGGAGCGGCACACGGAGGCAAGCCACGCGACGTGCTCATAGCCGACGAGAGCCAACTGGATAACATTATAGGACAACTCAAACGAATGTAAATGATTATGAAACACACATTGTTAAGCATTCTGCTTGCAGCCACCATGGCGGTAGTAGCAAGCGTACAGTCAATGGCACAGTCGAACCCAGCGCAGGCTCGTGCCATACTCGACAAGACATCAAAGGTAATAGGACATAAGAGTGGCGTAAGCGCGTCGTTCACCCTCAACAATCCTACCACCGGCAACGTGTCGGGCACAATAGCCGTAAAGGGAGGCAAGTTCAACGCACGCACTCCGCAGGCAATAGTTTGGTTCAACGGCAAGACACAATGGACCTACATGAAGAAGAACAACGAGGTGAACATCAGCACCCCTACACAGGCACAGCAGCAGATGATGAACCCCTATACATTTATTAATGTGTACAAGACGGGCTACACGATGTCGTCGACTAAGGCTGGAAGCAGCTACGAGGTTCACCTTGTGGCGCAAAACCAGAAACGCAGCATCCAGGAGATGTACGTCACGGTAAACAGCAAGACTTACGTGCCGTCGCGCGTCAAGATGAAGCACAACGGACGCTGGTATACGGTCACGATAAGCAACTTCTCGGCAAAGAAACTGTCCGACAGTCTCTTTGCTTTCAATTCAAAGGACTATCCGTCGGCTGAGGTCATCGACCTCAGATAAGCACGATTCTACTTCTCCACCCCTATCCACCACCATAACCACTAAGCACTATGCAGACACGACTTACCCTATGGCAGACCATCAGCTGCCTGCTCAAGCATCGCCGGCTTGCCGACCGAAGGGCAATCGACTACGAGACCAACCGCTTTGCTAAAGTAATGGTTGGCATAGCATTCCTGTTCACGGCTGGCTATCTGATGATGCTGGCTGTACTGTTTGCCATGATAGCCAACGACACGCGCTCTATGACAAGCGTGGAGCTGATGTGCGTATTGCTGCCAGCCGTCATGTGCGTCGACTTCCTGATGAGGTTTACAATGCAGCAGACTCCTGCGCAGATAGCACGCCCGTACATGCTGCTGCCATTGCCCAAATATGCCTGCGTCGACGCTTTCATATTCTCGTCGCTCACGTCGTGGGGCAATCTTACGTGGCTACTGCTCATAGTCCCCTACTCTATCATGTCAGTAGGGTTCAGCTACGGACTGCTCACTATGGTCTACCTCGTGGTGGTGACGCTACTTGCCGCTGTGGCCAACAGCCAGTGGTACAGCATGACACGCACTCTCATCAACCGCTCCTATCTGTGGTGGCTCCTGCCCATCGGATTCTACGCCATTGTATCAGCCCCGCTCTATCTCGGCACAGATGCCGGACTGCAGCAATACGCACGCATCTATTCGTTGCCTGGCGAGGCTATTGGGGAGCATAGCATATGGCCGTTGCTTGCAATGGTGGTGCTATTGTCGGGGCTAATCATCCTAAACCGCCGTGTGCAATATGCGGCAGTACGCAAGGAAACGGTTGGCACCAAGAAGACGCAGACCGTGGCACACGTCATGAAGTTCAACTTCCTTGAACGCTACGGCGAGTTCGGCACATTCCTCCAGCTGGAGATAAAGCAGCTCATACGCAACCGCAATCCACGCAAGGGAATTGTCTCAAGCATAATATTCACCATAATATTATGTCTGCTCATCATTACAACCGACATTTACGATTCGCCGGGAATGACCAACTTCTGGGCACTCTACATCTTCATCCTTCCGGGAGCCACGATTCTCGTCAAGATGATGGGCTACGAAGGCAACTATGTAGACGGACTGTTTGTAAGACGCGAGAACATCCTCGCCCTGCTCCACGCCAAGTACATCTTCTATTCGGGCATGCTCCTGCTGCCGTTCGTACTGATGCTGCCAATGGTGTTTGCCGGCAAGATGTCGATTGTGATGCTCGCCAGTTATGCTGTCTACACCATGGGATTCCAATATTTCGTGATATTCCAGTCGGCAGTCTACACGCGACAGACAACACCAATGAACGAAAAGATTACGTCGAAGGGCGGACTCGAAGGCAATTACGTGCAGATGATTATTGTAGGCGTAATATTCATCGTGCCAAACATCATAGTCACGACTCTGCAGACCATGTTCAGCGACAACACTACATACTGCATAATGCTCGCCATAGGACTGGTGTTCGTGCTGACCAACCGCCTGTGGCTGCGCAATATCTACAACCGGATGATGAGCCGCAAATACAGCAATCTCGAGGGTTTCACCTCCACACGATAAGAAACTACAAGAACAGCAATAAGGTGTTTATAATTTGCATACGGCAATTATAAACACCTTTTTTAGTTAATATTCCGCAATCAAGGGTTAATTGTTAAACAAAAAGTTCTGTCGTTTCACTTTTTAATCTATCTTTGCAAACAAGAAAAAATACACACATCAGGCATGAAGAAAAGAACTATATGGACAATCGCCTCTATCATGGGCTTCTCGTTCCTCGCCCTGCTTTATCTGCAGCTAAGATACATTCAGGAGATGGTGGACATGAAGAAGGAGCAGTTTGACGAGTCGGTCAACCGCGCACTATATCAAGCCTCGCGCAATCTGGAGCTCAACGAGACCCTGCGCTATCTTGAGAAAGACGTGAACGAGACCGAACGACGCTCGTTCAAGAAGGATTCCATCGGCACTATCTCGGGCAAGCTCGACGGCAGCATACAGCAGTCGCACCAATACTCGGTAATAGGCAAGGACGGCACAATATACTCGTCGTTCGAGCTAAAGACCATCACCACCCGACCCTCGCAGATGCCCAAGGCGATGATACTGCACACGGACAAGAACTCCTTCAGCGAAGCAGCCAAGTCGATGCAGCAGATTGTCAAGAACCGCTATGTCTACCAGAAAGCCCTGCTCGACGAGGTGGTCTACTCCATACTCTATTCAGCCTCAGAAAAGCCTCTCAAGGAGCGCATCAACTTCAAGCTGCTCGATCAGGACCTGAAGGCAGAACTGATGAACAACGGCATAAACATCACCTATCACTTCACAGTCAGCACACAAGACGGACGTGAGGTCTACCGCTGTCCTGACTATACCGACGAGGGCGAAGAGTTCACCTACTCGCAGGTGCTGTTCCGCAACGACCCGCAGTCGAAGATGGGCGTTGTGCGCATCCACTTCCCCGACATGGGTTCATACATCTACTCGTCTGTACGCTTCATGATTCCGTCGGTAGCGTTCACCATGGTACTGCTCATAACGTTCATATTCACCATCGTGGTGATATTCCGCCAGAAGCGCTATACGGAAATAAAGAACGACTTCATCAACAACATGACGCACGAGCTGAAGACCCCTATAGCCAGCATCTCGCTTGCGGCACAGATGATGAACGATGAGAGCGTCACCAAGAGCCCGGCTATGACAAAGCACCTCGGAAAGGTAATCAACGACGAGTCGAAACGTCTGCGATTCCTCGTGGAGAAAGTGCTGCAGATGTCGATGTTCGACCGCAAGAAGGCGGTATTCAAGAAGAAACGTCTCGACCTCAACGAAATGGTGGAGAACATAGCCAACTCGTTCACCTTGCGTGTAGAGCATACAGGAGGCAAGATCTATACAGAGATAGAAGCTGTCGACTCGGCTCTCTACGTCGACGAGGTTCACTTCCAGAACGTGATAAACAATCTGCTCGACAACGCCGTGAAGTATCGCAAGCCCGACCAGCCCATCAACATCTACCTGCGCACGTGGAACGACGACAACCACCTCTACCTCTCGGTACGCGACACCGGATTGGGCATCAAGAAGGAAAACCTCAAGAAGGTGTTCGACAAGTTCTACCGCGTACACACGGGCAACGTGCACGACGTGAAGGGATTCGGACTCGGACTGGCCTACGTCAAGAAAATCATAATGCTCCATAACGGCGACATTACGATAGACAGCGAACTGGGCAAGGGAACAAAGTTCACCATAAAATTACCAATCATTAAGGATTAAACTTTCTGACGCCTCAAAACGTCTAACAAACAAAAATAGAGACAAACAATTAACAAGAAATTAATAACAATTTAAATACTACAACTATGGACGACAATTTGAAAATTCTGCTTTGCGAGGACGATGAGAACCTCGGTATGCTTCTACGTGAATACTTGCAGGCCAAGGGCTACTCTGCCGAGCTCTGCCCCGACGGTGAGGCTGGCTACCGTGCCTTCATGAAGACAAAGTTTGACATTTGCGTTCTCGACGTGATGATGCCCAAGAAGGACGGATTCACCTTGGCACAGGAAATCCGCCAGGCCAACGCCGAGATACCTATCATATTCCTCACAGCCAAGACTCTGAAAGAGGACATCCTCGAAGGATTCAAGATTGGTGCCGACGACTACATCACCAAGCCGTTCTCAATGGAAGAACTCGTGTTCCGTATTGAGGCCATCCTGCGTCGTGTACGTGGCAAGAAGAGCAAGGAAAGTACCATCTACCACATCGGACGATTCACATTCGACACACAGAAGCAGCTGCTCACAATCGGCGACAAGCAGACCAAGCTCACCACAAAGGAGAATGAGCTGCTCGCACTCCTCTGCAGCCACGCCAACGAGATTCTGCAACGCGACTTTGCCCTCAAGACCATATGGATTGACGACAACTACTTCAACGCACGCTCTATGGACGTGTACATCACAAAGCTGCGCAAGCACCTCAAGGACGACGACCAGATTGAAATCATCAACATCCACGGTAAGGGCTACAAGCTCATCACTCCCGAGGAGGAATAAAATTGCTCCTCAAGAAGAATAAACCCAAATCGGTCATTAGTATCGCGGATATGCTTACGTATAGATATAAAGAACGAGGGAAAAGAAATACACTACATGACACGTAGATTTCATGTGCGTTCTTGATTGATGCCAAGTATTATGTAATATGATACTATGGTCCCTTTACAATCGTGACACTAATGTCAGTATCGTGATATAAATATATGTTGCGTGTCTTGAAATGATTGTATCATGGCTTGAAATGATCGTATCATGGCTTGAAACGATCGTATCATGGCTTGAAATGATCGTATCATGGCTTGAAATGATCGTATCATGCTTTGATACGAAGTTTTTTACTGGATGCTTCTAATGACCGATTTGGGATAAGATTGCTCCTCAAGAAGAATAAGATTGCTCCTTAGGAGGAACAAAAATGCTTCTTAGCAAGAAAAAGAAAACCGAACAGTTTTCATATATAAGAATAGCGGGGGTTGCAAACCTCCGCTATTCTTCTTTTTATCAGATTTCAGAATAAACCAATTCTCCATTTATCCGTTCTGACTTCATTACACTTATTCTTTCTACCTTTATTGAAGCCTCCGGAACGTCTATTTCCGTTACTATACGCGACGGATGCTGCACTAATGAGACGTGTGGCAAAAACGGCATGGCACTAAAAGGAATGCCGTAAGCAGAAAGCCTTTGGCGCAGCTGACTGGCCAAAGCTGCTACCTGTCCGTCTTTCCTCACTCCACACCACACTACTCCCGACCTTGTGGAGAAAGTTCCGAGTCTGCCCAACGACATTACGAAAGGCTCAAACTCAACCTCGCCCACAGCCTTGCGAATCTTCGGCAAATCGTATTTCTCGCCTATAAAGGCAAGCGTCATGTGCAAATTGCCGTAAGGACAATAGTTGCCGCTAACGCCCTTTGCCCTTAAAGCATTCTGCAACCCTACAAGAGCTTTCTTGAAGACTTCGTCGAAACGAATAGCGATGAATATGCAAGCCATGCGGTTTTGTTATAATAAGCTACAGTTATTTTCGTTCAAGTTCCTGCAGATTCTCCATCTTTTTCGACTCGAGGAACTCGTAGATGCCACACAAGTGTTCGCGCACCTTGCCGTGGCCGAATTCGTACACCTTGCTGACAAGGCCGTCGAGGAAGTCGCGGTCGTGGCTTACTACGATTAACGTGCCGTCAAAGTCCTGAAGCGCCTGCTTCAGCACATCCTTGGTCTTGAGGTCGAGGTGGTTGGTAGGCTCGTCGAGGATGAGCAGATTGACCGGCTCGAGCAGGAGCTTGAGAATAGCCAGACGTGTGCGCTCGCCTCCCGAAAGCACCTTCACCTTCTTGGTAGAATCTTCGCCTCCGAACATGAATGCGCCCAGCAGGTCGCGTATCTTGTTGCGAATTTCGCCCTTTGCCACATCGTCAATAGTCTGGAATACGTTAAGCTCGCCATCGAGAAGCGAGGCTTGGTTCTGGGCGAAGTAGCCTATCTGCACATTATGGCCCAGTTCCAGCTTACCCTGGTTTTGCAGCTGCCCCATAATACACTTTACGAGAGTCGACTTACCCTCTCCGTTTCTGCCCACGAAGGCAATCTTGTCGCCACGCTCAACGGTAAGGTTCACTCCGCTGAATATCTGCTTGTCGCCAAACGCCATAGCCACGTCGCTCATCTGTACGGGATAGGCTCCACTACGCGGACTTGGCGGAAATTTTAGTCGCAGGTGGCTTGTGTCCTCTTCGTCCACTTCTATGAGTTCGAGTTTTTCAAGCATTTTCACACGGCTCTGCACCTGAAAGGTCTTGGAGTAAGTTCCCTTGAAGCGTTCGATAAAGTCCTTTGTCTCGGCTATCATCTTCTGCTGTTCCTCATACTTCTTCATCTGCTGTTCGCGACGTTCCTTGCGCAGCTCCAGATACTGGCTGTACGTAGTCTTGTAGTCGTAGATTCGGCCCATCGTCACCTCTATTGTACGAGTCGTTATGTTGTCGACAAACTTGCGGTCGTGGCTGATAACGACTACGGCTTTAGAGCTGTTGATGATAAAGTCCTCGAGCCATCCTATCGACTCTATGTCGAGATGGTTGGTAGGCTCGTCGAGCAGCAGCACGTCGGGCGACTTGAGCAGCAGCTTGGCAAGCTCTATACGCATGCGCCAGCCTCCCGAGAATTCACTCGTAGGCCGGTTGAAGTCAGAGCACTCGAATCCGAGACCCAGCAGAGTCTTCTCCACATCCTCCTCAAAGTGTGTCATGTCGATGGCATAGAACTTCTCTGAGAGAGTCGACACCTTCTCTATGAGCTGCATGTATTCTTCGCTCTCGTAGTCGGTACGGGTTGTGAGTTCGTTGTTGATGCGGTCTATCTCGGTCTGAATCTCGTGCAGATGAGCGAAAGCCTGGCACGTCTCGTCGAATACGGTACGTCCGTCTTCGGTCATCAGGTGCTGTGGCAGATAAGCTACGACGCAATCCTTAGGAGCCGAAACCGAGCCACGTGTGGGCTTGCGCACTCCTGCAATAATCTTGAGCAGAGTGCTCTTGCCTGCGCCATTCTTGCCCATAAGGGCTATACGGTCTTTCTCGTTTATCTGAAAGGAAATATCCTTGAAAAGGGTGGTGCCACCGAATTCGACGGTCAGTCCATCTACTGTGATCATATCTGTTTGTTGTGCTTATTGTGAAATAATGCTGCAAAATTAGCTAAAAATCTTCAAATGTCGGTCATACCGTTTACCTATTTTTGAGTATTGCGCACCCTTTGGAAGCTTACTAACTTTGCACTCCGAAAAGTAAGGTGGCATTCATCAAGCCACTCGGACAAACTAAAAGCAATACGTACATTAACATTTTAGGATTATATGAAGAAAATCTTTACTCTTATTTTCGCCACACTTATGGCAGGTAATATCATGGCACATTACTATCTGAACTGTCCGACAACAGACGGAGCGACGTTTCAGATAGGAATGTCGATAGATATAGACAAATTCTTCAAATAAGATAAAGACAAATTAGATACAGACAAATTATACCGAATATAATAACACTAAAAAATGATTATGAAAACTAATTGGTGGAAAGCAATAGCATCGTTTCTCGTGGTACTCTTTACCATGCCCTTGGGACATGCTCTGATGATGATAATGGAAAAGACCATGACGCCCGTGGTGCTGCACTACTCTGCCTTCCTTATGGGACTGGTGGGACTCTTAATAGTAATAACGGGGGTGTTCGTCAAGGGCGACATCAAGCAGACCGTCTTCGGACTGATCGGAGGTCTGTTGTTCTGGACCGGATGGGTGGAGTTCCTCTTCCAGTACTACGCTACACGATGGGGCACGCAGCCAGAGATTGTTAATGGTGAGGTGGTAACCAAGCCCGAATATCTTATTCTGCCTGCCTCGTTCGGCATGTGGATGATGATGATGACACTCTACATATTCTCCACGAAGAACGGCTGCAACTTCATCAACTGGTGGCAACGCCGTTTGCTCGGTTCGCGCAAGAACGAGATAGCGGCACGTCCTATGACCCGCCACACAAGCTTAGTGACGTTCATGGAACTGAACATGATACTCTGGTCAAGCTATCTGCTGCTGATGTTCTGCTACGACAACAACTTCCTTGGCGACCGCCATCCCGTCACCAGCATCGTAGCGGCAGGCTGTCTGCTTGGCAGCATATTCATCTTCAAGAAGCAGCTGCGCCTGTCGTCGTGGGGTGCCAACATACGCATGGCTATAGCTACGGTAGTGGTGTTCTGGGTGCCGGTAGAAGTGCTCGGACGACTCGACTTCTTCCGTGAGTTCTGGGTAGAGCCACAAGAATATGCCACACAAATGATCTGTATCCTCGTGGTATTCCTGGTGCTGCTGGGATATATCGTCGTGGCAGCAAGAAAACAAAAAAGCAAAGCATAAATTTCAAATAACACAAATTACCACGAATTATCCGTGAATTATTCATGAATTGTCTACGGATTAATTCGTGGTAATTTGTGTTCATATCTCGAGCATTACCCTCTCTTTTAGATTCTGTTTAGCTACATCCGGCTGCATCAATACCGAGAGCGGACGATTGTCGCCCTCGTTGATGCTCCTTACCAAGTCAAAGCTTTCAGTCAGTCTGCCCGTAGCATCGTCTATCATGCCCGAGAGCAGCCATACTGGTATATTGGCCTTCCGGCAACACTTCAGCACGCCATGCGGCACCTTACCCATCAAGGTCTGCCCATCCGACTTCCCTTCGCCCGTAATGACAAGGTCGGCATCCTTGATCGCAGCATCAAAGTCGGCAATATCAAGCATAATGTCTATGCCCGAATGCAGCTCGGCATTCAGATAAGCAAGGAGGGCGTAGCCAAGTCCGCCAGCTGCTCCGGCACCCGGACAAAGGGCAAGCTCGGGAGTGGCACGTCCCACCAGTTCGGTCTCCTTTGCAAAAGCGCGCAACCGCCCGTCGAGCAGCTCCACCTGCTCGGGCGTGGCACCCTTTTGCGGGGCAAAGACATAAGCAGCTCCGTTCTTGCCAAACAAGGGATTGTTGACGTCGCAAGCTACAATCACCCGACAGTCCATATCGAGACAACGGCAGTCGCCCAGAGCATCAATCATGCCACGTCCCCCATCGCAGGTAGCGCTACCGCCAATACCCATAACGATTGTCTGGCAACCGCGCTTCACGGCATCGGCTATCATTTCGCCCACACCATAAGTTGTGGCTTTGAGAGGGTTGCGACGTTCCGGGGGCACGAGCGTAATTCCGCTTGCTGCCGCCATTTCCATATAGGCGGTCTTGCCGTCTGCCGAAATAGCGTATTCAGCCTTCACCTTATCCATTAGAGGACCGTGTACTTCTACAGTCACGCTCCGTGTGGGCAACATCCGCCTGACACACTCCACCAGTCCTTCGCCCCCATCGCTCAAGGGAATCTGCACAACCACGGCATCCTGCCAAGCCTCACGCACACCTTGGGCGCACGCCTCACAAGCCTCCCGTGCCGAGATGCAGCCTTTGAAGGAGTCGAAGGCCAACACAACCTTTTTCATAGCCTAAGCATTAATCGTCCGAACCTTAATCGTCCGAACCTTACTTGCTGATATAGTCGAGTATCTGCTCGGCATGTATCTTAGTCTTGATTTCCTTGGGAGTGAAGATTTTCTGTATGATGCCATTCTCGTCGACAAGATAAGTAGTGCGAAGTATTCCGATGGTTTTTCTACCGCAGGTCACCTTCTCGCCCCAGCATCCCAGCTCCTGCAACAGAGTGGTTTCGGTATCGGCAATAAGCGGGAACTGCAACCCCTGGGCATCAGCAAACTTCTTCTGAAGAGCCTGCTTGTCCTTGCTCACTCCAATTATCTCGTAGCCAGCTGCAGCCAGTTCGTCCTTATGCGCCTGCAACGAGCATGCCTCGGCTGTACATCCGCTTGTATTGGCCTTAGGATAGCTGTAGAGCACGATTTTCTTGCCACGATAGTCGCTTGCCTTAATCTCACGTCCGTCTTGGTCGAAGCCAAGAACCTCAGGAATTTTATCTCCTACATTCATAATTGTAACGTTTTAATAAGTATATGTTTAAATATATAATGTTGCATTTTGGATTTCACGGCAAATATACGGTATTTTTGTCAATCTACAAAATCCAAACAACTGTAATATTTCAATTAGAATCTGTTGACCCGAAAAGTTGGAATTAGTTAACTTAAAAAATGTTTGTTTGTTTTGAAGATATAAAGTAAAGTATTAATTTTGTAAGAGGTTTTTCAGAATAATGCCCAAATTCGACAATAGACGTATGAGGTTTGCATGGCTGCTGATGTTGGTGTATCTGCCAATGATGACAGCCATTACCTTCCACCACCACTCGGAGGCGGAGGGAGCTGTCGCTACGTCTTACTGTTACGAGTGTGAGCATCATATCCACCACGACGGACATCTTACAGCCAGTCAGAATTTCGCTCACGATTGCGTGCTCTGCCAGCTGCACAGCCTGCCATACGTGATACCTACTACCGTACGCATAGCTGTATTCATAGCTATGGTTCATGTCGCTTTAGTCACGTCTTGTCCATTTGTCAAGACCCGCCAGGGCGACATTCATTCCACTCGTGCACCACCCGTACTTCTTTCTTTGTAGTTTTTTCAAGATGATGAAGAATTCTGTTTTTCATCAACTTTAGTCATGCGCTCACACCAATGCGTATGACACGGGGCGACATGTCCCTTCATTATAATCATTATTATCATCAGTTATAAAGACAAAGAATGAAATCAAATAATTGTCAGTTGATGCTCCTTTCGGGCGCATTGACAGTCTCATTTGCGGCTCATGCAGCCGGAGTAAGCAACAAGAGTATTGTAACGGACGACAACAGAGTCGCTACTTCCTCTGTCAATAAAAGCGCCGTTACGAACGAACCTGTAAAGAATACTGACGCTAACGTTTACGGACACGTGAAGGATGCCAAGACGGGCGAACACCTGCCTTACGTAGTAATCCAGATTAAGGGCACTACCATAGGCACGACAACCGACAAGACCGGCCACTTCTTTCTAAAGAACCTGCCCGAGGGTTCGTTTGTCATCGAGGCGAAATATATGGGGTATTCCACCCAAAGCCAGAGCATAACCATCAAGCAAGACACCAGCAAGGAACTGAACTTCACTCTCAGCCCGAGCGATTTTAGTCTTGACGAGGTGGTAGTTTCTGCCAATCGTAACGAGACCAAGCGCCGACTGGCTCCCAACTTGGTGAGCGTGATTGGCGGCAAACTCTTCGACATTACACAGTCGACCTGCCTGGCGCAGGGGCTCAACTTCCAGCCGGGTGTGCGCACCGAGGACGACTGCCAGAACTGCGGATTCACCCAGGTGCGCATCAACGGACTTGACGGCCACTACTCGCAGATACTGGTGGATTCGCGTCCCGTTTTCTCATCTCTGAATGGGGTGTATGGTCTGGAGCAGATTCCTGCCAATATGATTGACCGTGTAGAAGTGGTACGTGGTGGAGGCTCAGCCCTCTTCGGCGCATCTGCCATAGGCGGCACCATCAATATCATCACCAAGGAGCCAACTCGCAATTCGGCTTCCTTCGGCCATATATTCATGTCGCATGGCGGTTCAAATAGCTTTGACAATGTGACTACGGGCAATGTCTCGCTGGTGACTGACGACAACAAGGCTGGTGTGTATGCCTACGGACAGACTCGCACCCGACAGGGTTACGATTATGATGGCGATGGCTACACGGAGTTGCCGGAACTGAACAACCAGACATTCGGACTCAATTCCTATCTACGCCTCAGTCCTTATTCTAAGCTGAACCTTCAGTATCACGGCATTCACGAATTCCGCCGTGGTGGCAACAAACTCGACCAGATAGCCCATGAGGCTAATATCGCCGAGCAGGTGGAGCACAACATTCAAGGTGGCGGACTCACCTACGACTTCTACTCTCCTGACGAGAAGAACCGTCTGTCGGCCTATTTCTCGTTCCAGACCACAGCCCGCAAAAGCTATTATGGCGGTATTGGAGAGGGAACGGAAGAAGACAAGGAAACGGCAGAGAAGGCATACGGCACTACTCATGATTTTACTTACGTGGCAGGAACGCAGTATGTGCACTCGTTCGACAAACTGCTCTTTATGCCGTCAGACCTCACTATCGGTGCTGAGTACAACCACGATGGACTGAAGGATGTAATCCTCGGCTACGACCGCCACTTCAAGCAGGATGTGAACATCGGAAGTTTCTTTTTCCAGAACGAGTGGAAGAACAAGCAATGGAGCTTTCTCCTTGGTGGTCGTCTGGACAAGCACAACCTTATGGACCACATCATCTTCTCGCCACGTGCCAACCTACGTTTCAACCCTACCGAGAACATCAATCTGCGCCTCACCTATGCTGGCGGATTCCGTGCCCCTCAGGCATTCGACGAGGATCTGCATGTGGGCGTAGTAGGAGGCGAGCGACTGGTTACGGTATTGGCCGACAATCTGAAGGAGGAGCGTTCAAACAGCTTCAGCCTTTCGGCCGACTTGTACCATAAGTTCGGTTCTGTTCAGACCAATCTCCTCATAGAGGGATTCTATACCGACCTTAACAATGTGTTTGCCCTTCGCAAGCTCGACCAGCCCGATGCCAAGGGCAATACCGTGCAGGAACGCTACAACGCCTATGGAGCCAAGGTGTTCGGACTGAACCTTGAGGGCAAGGCGATGTTCACAAGATGGTTTACGCTCCAGGCAGGACTAACCCTACAGAAGAGCCTTTACGACGAAGCAATAGCGTGGAACGACGAGGTACCTGAGCAGAAGTACAAGAAGATGATGCGTACTCCTAACACCTATGGTTATTTCACGGCAAGCTTTACCCCCGTGAAGCGCTTCACGGCTTCGGTTACGGGCAACTATACGGGCAGCATGCTCGTTGGTCACTCTGCCGGTTCGGGCGTTGATAATCCCGTGGCTGTGAACACTCCTAAGTTTATGGAAGTGAACATGAAGTTGGCCTACGACTTCCCCGTCTACAACAGCCTCACGCTCCAGCTTAACGCCGGCATACAGAACATTACCAACGCCTATCAGAACGACTTCGACAAGGGATGGAACCGCGACTCCAGCTACATCTACGGTCCGTCTCTGCCAAGAAGCTATTATGTAGGGGTGAAGGTAAGCTACTAGTCAAACCGAACTCAACCGACTATCAATAAGGCTGAGTGAAGGACTTGTAAATGAAAGTTGCTAAGGGTATGGTGTCCACGCCATACCCTTCTACAGTTTACTTCGTTCCCCTCGAGTTAAACATTAAATTCACATCCTCGAAT
>JAIJMN010000278.1:0-2587 GCA_022735715.1 Prevotella sp. | reverse complement strand
GAAGAAGTCGTGCAGCTCGTATGGGCCCACAAGATCTTCGGTCTTCTGGCTGATGTTGCCGTCCTCGTCGGCTGGGATTAGTTCTGGCGAAATCGGTGTGTCGATAATATCAAGCAACGTCAGACGCGACTGCTCGTCAACACTATTGTTGGCCACATGGCCCACAAGGTAGCGTATGAGGGTCTTCGGTATGCTGGCATTTACTCCGTACATCGACATGTGGTCGCCATTGTACGTGGCCCAGCCAAGTGCCAGTTCGCTAAGGTCGCCTGTACCAATAACGAGGCCGCCCAACTTGTTGCTGAGGTCCATAAGTATCTGTGTGCGCTCGCGAGCCTGACCGTTCTCGTAAGTCACGTCATGAACGTTGATGTCGTGGCCAATGTCCTCAAAATGCTGCGTTACGCTCTTGGCAATAGGTATTTCTCGTATGGTAATGCCGAGGCTCTGCATGAGCGAGATGGCATTGTTGTAAGTACGGTCGGTAGTGCCGAATCCCGGCATCGTAACACCAATAATGCCCTTACGGTCGTAGCCCAGCTTGTCGAATGTCTTGACACATACCAGCAAGGCAAGAGTTGAGTCCAAGCCTCCGCTTATGCCTAGCACGACACGCTTGGAACATGTGTGTACAAGACGCTTGGCAAGTCCGCACACCTGAATGGAGAAAATCTCGTCGCAAGAAGCAAACATGTCGCCACTTGTAGGTATGAACGGATGGGGGTTGACGTTACGCAAGAGTACGAAATCGCGAGGCTCAACAGCTTCTGTCGAAACAATTGTTACAGGACTCTCGTTCTTGGCACTTGCCTGTACGAACGATGTGTTCTTGCGGCGCTCTGTACGCAATTTGTCTACGTCAATCTGGCTGATTACGAGCTGCTCGTTTAGAGAGAAGCGTTCTGACTCTGCCACCATAGCGCCATTCTCGCATATGTAAGCGTTGCCGCCATAGACCACGTCCTGAGTACTCTCGCCGAATCCGCACGAACTGTACACGTAACCGCATATCAGTCGGGCGCTCTGCTGAGAGATGAGAGAGCGTAGATAGGCATTCTTGCCTATGAGGTCGTCGCTGGCCGAAAGATTGAGAATAATGTCGGCTCCAGCAAGTGCTATGCCGTTAGAAGGCGGAACTGGAGCCCAAAGATCTTCGCACAGTTCGATACCAAACTTCACTCCGTCGCAGGTCTGGAACAACTGAATACCAGGTTGTACGGTGATGGTGTTGCCTGCAAAGCGTACTTCTGTAGGACGTACTATATCATCAACGGAAGCAAACCAACGCTTTTCGTAGAATTCAGCATAATTGGGCAAATAGCGCTTGGGCACTATGCCGAGAATATTGCCGTGCTGGCACACTACAGCGCAGTTGTACAGTCCTGAACCAATACACACTGGCGCTCCTACTATGCAGATTATGTCGAGCTTGCGAGAGAAATCAAGCAACTGCAGAATCTGCATTTCGGCTTGTTCAATAAGTGTCTGCTGGGCAAAAAGGTCCTGGCAAGTGTAGCCCGTAACTGACAGTTCCGGGAACACGATTATCTCTACTCCCTTGCCTTCAGCCTGGGCTGTAAGACTCTCTATTTGCTTTATATTGTAATCGGCATCAGCAACCTTCACCGAAGGTATGGCCGACGCAACTGTGATGTAACCGTACTTCATTTCTTTATTATCTGATTGTTACCTGTGTAGCGCCATAACCATATTCCTGGAAAGATGCGTCATGATAGGGATAATTTTTATAACGATAGCGCAACTCGTTGATTATAGCGTGACGAAGCACACCCACACCCTTGCCATGAATGAACACGATGTGGAGTCCCTTATTGTGCTTGTTCTCCTCAAGAATTCGGCGGAAGTAGTCAAGCTGATAGTTCAAGATGTCTGACGTGCCCATTCCTGCAGTAGTCTCAAGGAGTTCGTCGGCGTGGAGGTCGACAACAAGTGGCTCGTCGGACGACTTCTTCGACTTGGCGTGCTTTGGGGTATTGAGCGATTCAAGTCCCTTCAACTTGCTGTAAGAAACGTTCGACTTAGAGTCTTTCTTGCTCTTGGTTTCCGTCTCTGTCGGCTCAACATATATAAGCTTCTCCGCCTCAATAGGTTTAAGCTGTGCCACCTCATCGTTTTTCACAACAGGGTAGAGCAGAGCAGGAGTCTCGAAGAAGTCGTTAGGCTGGAAGGTGTGCAACTTGTAGAACTTCACCTTGTCAATACGGAACTGAACATCGCAAACCGGTTTGGCTACGAAATCCTTGTCACGCTTGAACGAGAGAAGCTGGAATCGTACACGGTCAATCTCGTTGAGTTGCTCAAGGGCGAAACTCTCAACATAGAGTTTTGTATTGGGTTCAAGCTCGCCCTCGCCACGCAGGTGGAACGAATGGCCGTCTACACTCATATATAGATAATGTACATAATAGTTACTATCGTTGACCAAATAGCAGGCAAATGTCGACTTCGAGAAATTCTTTACATCCTCAGGAACGAAAGCGTAATAGAGGTTAAGCACATTACCCCCTTTACGCTCTTCCACCTTAGCACGGTAAGTAATCTCACGGTCGGCAGCATCATATTCTTC
>JAIJMN010000277.1:0-2596 GCA_022735715.1 Prevotella sp. | reverse complement strand
GCGTTTAGAGCTGCTTTAAGAGGAGTAACGGATATAAATTTCTTTCTTTTCAGACTTACAAAACTATACGCTTAATCCCCTATATATATCGGGTGAGCCCTGTAAATTTGATTTATATCACTATATTTGTGTTCTGTTGTATTATATTTGCATTCCTTTGGTTTCATTGGCCGTAAATCCTTACCTTTGCCGTCTCTAAACATAAGTTTTAACGTGAATAATCAACACTTGTAATCCTAGAACACTATGATGATTCGTCAGTTGGCAATCCTATTCGGTTGCCTTGCCGTGGGTGAACTCCTCATCTATCTCACCCACATCCCCCTGCCGTCGAGCATAATCGGCATGCTACTGCTCACGCTCTTGCTCAAGCTCAAGATAATACGCCTTGAGTGGGTGCGCAGCATCAGCGAATTCCTTGTCAGCAACATCGGATTCTTCTTCGTGCCGCCTGGAGTGGCTGTAATGCTCTACTTCGACGTAATCAAGGCCGAGTTTGTGCCAATCGTGGCGGCTTCGGTCATCTCTACCGTGCTCGTGCTCGCCGTGACGGGATGGGTTCACCAATGCTACGGCAAGGCAAAGGACAAGATAAAGGGTGAGACAAAGGAATAAACTAAGATAGATGT
Organism: Prevotella sp.; assembly: GCA_022735715.1. Lineage (GTDB taxonomy): Bacteria > Bacteroidota > Bacteroidia > Bacteroidales > Bacteroidaceae > Prevotella. Next base: position 1,967 of record JAIJMN010000277.1, on the reverse strand, counting down.
CCCCAGGGGATAAATATAAAAAAGGATAACGAAAACAATGGAATATTTCTCAAACGAATTTTTTCTGATAGCCCTCACATTCGGCTCTTACTTCGTAGGCAAGCTGCTGCGCCGACTGACGGGTTGGGTGATAATGAACCCCATACTGGTGTCGATAGTGTGCATCATAGCCTTTCTGAAGATTACGGGTGTGAACTACGAGACTTACAACAAGGGCGGCCACATGATTGAGTTCTGGCTGCGTCCGGCTGTTGTGGCGCTGGGTGTGCCCCTTTACATGCAGCTGTCTACCATCAAGAAGCAGCTCACGCCGATACTCCTCTCCGAACTGGCAGGCTGCGTCGTAGGCGTAGTGTCGGTGGTGTGGATTGCCAAGGAGATGGGAGCCTCGCGCGAGGTGATCCTGTCGCTTGCCTCCAAGTCGGTGACAACGCCTATCGCCATGGAGGTGACCAAGGCTGTTGGCGGCATTCCGTCGCTCACGGCTGCCGTAGTGGTGGCTGTAGGACTGCTGTGTGCCGTATGTGGCTATCGCACAATGGGTTTCGCACGCGTGAAGAATCCCGTGGCACAGGGGCTGTCTATGGGTACGGCGGCTCACGCCCTTGGCACAGCCACGTCGATGGACCACAGTCAGGTGCACGGTGCCTACGCCAGCCTCGGACTCACGCTCAACGGCATCTTCACCTCGCTCCTCACCCCGTCAATTCTGCCGCTCTTAGGGGTTTGATGAGTTTTGAATGTTGAATGTGGAGTGTGGAATGTTGAATGGTTCTCGGCTTGCGCCTGCGATGACGAATTTTTGAATTTTGAATTGTAGCTTTGTTCCCTACAATTCATCATTGAACAATTCAACATCGCCGTAGGCGACCAACTCAACATTCAAAATTCAACATTCAAAATTGCCGTAGGCAACCAACTCCTAATTCAACATTCCTAATTCAACATTATTCATGGTGGTAGCTCTCGCCGCGAATTATAGTGCAGGCGCGGTAGAGCTGCTCGGTGAATATCAGTCGTACCATCTGGTGAGAGAACGTCATGCGCGAGAGCGAAATCTTCTCGTCGGCACGGCCATACACGTCGGCTGAGAATCCGTACGGTCCGCCTATGATGAACACCAGTCGGCGTGCCGTCTGCTGCTTGCGCGTCAGCCACGTAGCCATTTCCATACTCGTGCGCTCGGCACCATGCTCGTCGAGCAGAACCACCGTGTCCGACGGCTGGATAAGGCGCAGAATCAGTTCGCCCTCAGCCTGCTTCTGCTGGTCTTCCGACAGGCTCTTGGTGTTCTTTAGCGCAGGAATCACGGTGATGTTGAACGGCATGTAGTGGCCGATGCGCTCCTGATAGTCGCTGATGCCCTTGGTGTAGAGCTTGTCAACCGTCTTGCCCACCATGATGAGTTCAGTCTTCATACTCCTCCTTTCGCTTGGGGTTCATCGGAAACCATCCCTTCTTGACGCGCTGGCGCTGCTCCAGAATCTCGCCAATGCTCCACAGGCACGAGGCGCCCACCACGCCCAGCAGGGCCGACACCATGACATTAGCCACAAGCATGGCAGCGGCTATGAAACCAATGCCCGCAACCAGAAACACCCACCACAGGCGAGTGCCGAAATAGTACTCCACCTTGATGACGATAGGGTGGAACAGCCCAATGATGAGAAACGTGCCGACAGCCAGTACAAGTCCCGTGAAATGCAGCGACGGCATAATGTCCATAAACATAGATTGCATCATCTTTTTTAATAATAATGTTTGAAATATTGCTTGAAGATGATGCAAAATTAATTAAAAACTCCGAACTTTGGGGCTGAAAGGCAAAAAAACACAATAAATATTTTGCCGATTGGCCGAAAAAGGGTAACTTTGCACCCGCTTTTAAATACAGCTTTATCAAAAATAGTTTAATGAAGAATGACAAAATGAAAAACCAGTACCGCGTGAACGAGCAGATTCGCGTT
>JAIJMN010000276.1:0-2611 GCA_022735715.1 Prevotella sp. | reverse complement strand
TGATGCACTCTTGCACCACTTTCAGTTGTACAAGTGAGAAGGGACCTCCATTACCTTGAAAACCAATACGGTTGGCTGGTACCTGACAACAATACTCAAAAAAAGCAATTCCCCATGAAAATATAATGACACCAATCAATGGCCAATGGCTTGACACGCCTGTCTGCTGAAGTTTCAAATGTCCATACCATGCCAAAGTCATGAAAATGTTAGAGAGGACAAGTAAGATAATTGTGTAAAATCCTGACATATTAGTTAAATTATAACAGCCCCATTTCCAGCCCATTCACGCAGGGAGGAGAGGTTTTTCTGCAATCTGTACATATTACTCCCCTCCCTGCGGAGGAGGGGCGGAGGGTAGGGCTTTTGTTTTTATTAATTATTTCTCAGTCTCTCATCCATGGCAGCAGCCGCTTTACGACCGTCGCCCATAGCGAGGATAACAGTTGCTCCACCGCGTACTATATCGCCACCTGCGAATATCTCTGGTCGTGAGCTTTGCATCTGTTCGTTAACAGCTATAGTGTTCTTTCTACCGAGTTCAAGTCCCTTGATCGAGTTGGGTACAAGCGGGTTGGGCGATACGCCTACAGCCACGATCACCTGATCAACATCTATCGTTACGGTCTTGCCTTCTACCGGAACAGGCTTGCAGCGTCCGCTTGCATCCGGTTCGCCCAATTCCATTACCTGAAGTACAGCTGCCTTTACAGCTCCCTTCTCGTCGGCAATGTATTCTATCGGATTGTGAAGAGTGAGGAAGTTGATTCCCTCTTCCTTGGCGTGCTTCACCTCCTCAAGACGTGCAGGCATCTCTGCCTCTGAGCGACGATAAACGAGTGTCACGTCACCACCAAGACGCTTAGCCGTACGGCAAGAGTCCATAGCAGTATTGCCACCACCTACGACAAGCACATGCTTGCCTATGTTGATAGGAGTATCGGTGAGAGGATTGGCTGCATCCATGAGGTTCACACGTGTCAGGTATTCATTCGACGACATGATGTTTAGAGCATTCTCGCCCTTTATACCCATGAAGTTAGGCAATCCGGCTCCAGAACCTACAAATATTCCCTTAAAGCCTTCAGCCTCAAGCTGGTCGGTAGTGATTGTCTTGCCTATGATGCAGTCGGTAGTGAAGACAACCCCCATCTTCTTCAGGTTCTCTATCTCTACGTCAACGATGCGGTTGGGCAGACGGAATTCAGGAATACCATATTTCAGTACACCTCCTATTTCGTGCAGAGCCTCAAAAACATGTACTTCATAACCCATTTTTACCATGTCGCCGGCAAAGCTCAATCCAGAAGGACCGCTACCTACTACGGCTACCTTAATGCCGTTCTTTGGTGCCATGTCGGGTATGGCAATGTTTCCACTCTCACGCTCAAAGTCGGCAGCAAAGCGCTCCAGATATCCGATTGCTACGGCAGGTTCATTCATCTTCAGATGGATACATTTGCTTTCGCATTGCTTCTCCTGAGGGCAGACGCGGCCACATACAGCTGGCAGGGCAGATGTACTCTTCAGTACCTTGGCAGCTGCAAGGAACTGTCCGCGCTCAATGTTCTTGATAAACGAAGGAATGTTGATGTTAACCGGACAACCTTCAACACAGGCAGGCTTGCCACAGTCGAGACAGCGATGCGCCTCGCGCACAGCCATTTCCTTTGTAAGTCCCTTGTTCACTTCCTCGGTACGTGTTGTTGCACGATATACAGGGTCGAGTTCAGGCATCTGTACACGTTCTATAGCCTTTCGGTCGGCTGGCTTTATGGCTGCGCGCAATTCCTTACGCCATTCTGCGTTGCGGTCGGTAAGCTGCTCAATAGTCTCATTGGTTGGCTCTACATCCATGCAAGTGGCGCATCCTGTAGTTACAACATTTTTCTCTACACCACGCAAATGCTCCTCGTAATGCTCCATTTCCTCACGCTCAGCATTATGGAATGTACCCATACGCTTGAACATTTCATCCCAATCGACAAGTGCGCCGTCAAACTCCGGACCATCGATGCACACAAACTTGGTCTTGCCGCCAATAGATAGTCGGCAGGCTCCGCACATACCTGTGCCGTCAACCATGATTGTGTTTAATGAAACTTCAACTGGGATATTATATTTCTGTGCCATGAGGCAGCTGAACTTCATCATAATAGGAGGACCAATGGCAAATACCTTGTCAACATGCTCTTCCTGGTTGATGAATTTCTCGATACCTACTGTCACAACACCCTTTTCGCCATACGATCCGTCATCAGTCATGATGATAAGTTCGTCGCTGCTTTGGCGCACCTCATTCTCAAGGATTACAAGATCCTTGCTACGTCCGGCAATAACCGATAATACACGGTTGCCAGCAGCCTTCAATGCACGAATGATGGGAAGCATAGGAGCTACGCCAACTCCACCGCCAGCACATACTACTGTACCGAAGTTTTCTATGTGAGTAGGATTGCCAAGAGGACCAACAACGTCGGTGATATAATCGCCTTCATTAAGACTGCACAGTTTTGTTGATGAAAGGCCTACCTTCTGCACAACAATGGTTATCGTGCCGCGTTCTATGTCAGCATCGGCAATGGTCAGAGGCACACGTTCGCCATTATCG
>JAIJMN010000029.1:0-17662 GCA_022735715.1 Prevotella sp. | reverse complement strand
GCTACTACGGCATACCAGTTGGCACCGAGGAACTCACAGATCATGTTGTAAGCATCTCCTGAGAAGAGAGCAGCAACATTCATTGACATGTGGAATGTCAGGAATAGAACAAGGGCGACACCAGTCAAGGCCATCACCACCTTTCTACCGATAGATGAATTGATTAACCACATAAATGATTTGAAATTTAAATTATTAACTGTTAGAATTATTGATGTTTCATTCCTTAAGGTAACACAATTTCATATAGGGTTACAGCCGATACTTCTGCGGAAATCATACGGTAGAATGCGACTTTTAGTGATGCTGTATTGCGTAGTTTGCTGCAATATGGCACCGCCCTCGTCACACTATACTATATAATAGGTATAAGCCATATCCTTACAGTCTGCAAAAATACTGAAATTTGATGATAAATCAAACTATTTCTCTTCAAAAATCATTTTTTATTCTTAATTTTGCGAGCATGAAACATGCGCAGTATGGCTCTGAGCCATGCCGCACAATTTAACACCGACAAGCAATACTTATGATTTTCAACTACGACATTATAGTCATCGGAGGCGGACATGCCGGATGTGAGGCTGCAGCAGCGGCAGCACGAATGGGCGCAAAGACATGTCTTGTGACGATGGATATGAACAAGATTGGACAGATGAGCTGCAACCCTGCCATAGGAGGAATCGCCAAGGGACAGATTGTACGAGAGATTGATGCGCTGGGAGGCGAGATGGGTCTCGTGACGGATGCCACATCGATACAGTTCCGTATGCTCAACCGCGGCAAGGGACCTGCCGTATGGAGTCCAAGAGCACAATGCGACCGTGGCAAATTCATCTGGGAATGGCGCACACGTCTCGACCGTGTCGACGGACTCGACATCTGGCAGGACGAGGCTTGCGAACTCCTGGTGGAGAACGGCGAAGCGGTTGGAGTGGAAACGGTGTGGGGCGTGACGTTCCGCGCTAAAGCTGTAATCATCACAGCGGGCACTTTCCTCAACGGACTGATGCACGTGGGACGCAAGCAAGTGCCTGGCGGACGATGTGCCGAACCTGCCGTACTGCACTTCACCGAGAGCATCACCCGACACGGCATAACTTCACAGCGAATGAAGACGGGCACACCGGTACGCATAGACCGACGCTCCGTACACTTCGAGGATATGGAATGCCAACCCGGCGAAACTGACTATCACGGATTTTCGTACATGACTGCCCCGCGACATCTGCAACAACTGCCGTGCTGGACTACATATACTAATAAGGAGGTGCACGACACTCTGCGCGCAGCCATTGCCGAATCGCCCCTCTACAACGGACAGATTCAGTCAACCGGTCCACGCTATTGCCCCTCTATAGAAACCAAACTCGTGACGTTCCCCGACAAGGATCAGCATCCGCTCTTTCTCGAACCTGAGGGCGAGGACACCAACGAGATGTATCTTAACGGTTTTTCTTCGTCCATGCCGATGGACGTCCAGCTCGCTGCCTTGAAGAAAATAAAGGCTTTCCGTGATATAAAAGTCTACCGACCGGGCTACGCCATAGAGTACGACTACTTCGACCCGACCCAGCTAAAGCCTTCGTTGGAGTCGAAGATAGTAAAGGGCCTGTTCTTCGCAGGTCAGGTCAACGGCACGACGGGATATGAGGAAGCGGGCGGACAAGGTACTATGGCGGGCATCAACGCTGCCCTACTCTGCGGCGGTGGCGAACCTTACATCATGAAGCGCGACGAAGGCTATATAGGAGTGCTCATCGACGACCTCACAACGAAGGGTGTTGACGAACCATATCGCATGTTTACTTCACGTGCCGAATACCGCATACTGCTCCGTCAGGACAATGCCGACGCTCGACTCACCGAAAAGGCTTACCAGCTCGGACTCGCCTCGCGCGAACGTTACAACCATTGGCTTAAAAAGAAGGCGGAGATTGAACGCATCGTAAGCTTCTGCAACTCTACCAACGTGAAGCCTCGCGCCGTAAACGCGGCTCTCGAATCGTTCGGAACTACTCCTATGCAGTTCGGCGCTACAATATCAAGTCTGATAGCACGCCCCCAGCTCTCCATAAACCAACTCGCTTCTGCCATCGCCCCACTCCGTGCTGCGCTTGATATCGACGACGCAAGACGCGACGAAATCATTGAAGCTGCCGAAATACTCATCAAGTACGACGGCTACATCAAGCGCGAACGACAGATAGCCGACAAGATGCACCGCCTCGAAGACATCCGTATCAAGGGACACTTCTACTACGAAGAGCTCCACGAGATATCTACCGAGGGCCGACAAAAACTCATGCGCATCAATCCAGAGACTCTCGGACAAGCGTCGCGCATCCCAGGCGTGTCGCCAAGCGACATCAACGTACTGCTGGTTCTGATGCATCGATAGAGAGAATGTTGAATGTGGAGTGTTGAATGTGGAATTATTCGCGGCTACGCCTGCGATTTTGAATTGCAAACTTCTGAATTAGGAGTTACGGACTTCAAAAATATGAGAAAAGAATTTAAGAGCCACAAATTCTAAGTTGGGATGTACAAGCAATGCAAAACAAACCATAGGAGGCTATGGCGTCCCCGCCATAGCCTGAGCAGCAAACCGATTCAATAAATCGTAGCGCAAAAAAAGCATGCAATACAAAGCCACATCGAAATACAATTGCACAACTCTTCAATTCATAATCGAACAATCCAAAAGCGAAACCACAGCCAAGAGCAATTCATAATTGAACAACTCAAAAGCGCAGGCGTAGCCGAGCACAATTCAAAACTCAAAATTCAAAATTCCTAATTGCGGCAGCTTCGCCGCCGTACCTCGTTCCACGTGAAACAAAAAGAACAACGAATTTAATAAAAACAACTGATAATGAACAACAAACTATTGCTTGACAATCTGCGTTGCATTCCAGATTGGCCGAAGAAGGGAGTAAACTTCCGAGACGTAACAACATTGTTTAAGAGCAGCGAATGCCTTAAAGAGATTTGCGACGAGATGTACGATCTCTACAAAGACAAGGGCATTACGAAGATTGTAGGAATCGAGTCGCGCGGCTTCGTCATGTCGTCTGCCCTCGCCCTGCGCTTGAATGCTGGAGTGGTATTATGCCGCAAGCCCGGCAAACTGCCTTGCGACACCGTGCAGGAAAGCTACGCCAAGGAGTATGGCAAGGACACTATCGAAATCCACAAGGATGCCATCAACGAGAATGACGTGATTCTGCTGCACGACGACTTGCTCGCTACTGGCGGCACAATGCAGGCAGCTTGCAATCTCGTAAAGAAGTTCAAACCCAAGAAAGTCTACTGCAACTTCATCATCGAACTCATAAACGAGGGACTGAACGGACGCGAAAGCTTCGACAACGATATAGAGATTACGTCGCTCATTCAGATTTAATGAAGAGCCGTACGGATATCAAAGAAACGACAAACGAAAGAGGAGGCGTCTCGTCTCCGATACAGGCGAAGCCACAGGCGGATGTATCGGAGGCATGAAGCCTCCTCTTGTCATATACACACCAACCCTAAGCTTACACCCAAAGCTATCTGGGCAGTGCCACACAGGACGTACAGGTTATAGTTACACGTGAAACAACAGGAGGCAAAACTCTTAGTTTCAAGCAAGTTACAGGCAACGACATTCTAACAAAACAACGAGCAACATGACAAGAGAGGAAAACGAGAAGCGCATAGAACGACTCAAGAACATCGTGCTGAACATGCCCGACAAGCCGGGCAGCTATCAGTTTTACGATGCCGCCCATACCATTATATACGTGGGCAAGGCAAAGCGTCTGAAGCAGCGCGTGTCATCTTATTTCCACAAAGAGGTGGATCGCTTCAAGACTAAGGTGCTTGTCTCGAAGATAGAGGACATAAGCTACACGGTGGTCAACACCGAAGAGGATGCGCTATTGCTCGAAAACAGTCTCATAAAGAAATGTAATCCACGCTACAATGTATTGCTCAAGGACGGCAAGACCTACCCCAGCATATGCATCACGAACGAATATCTGCCGCGCGTATTCAAGACGCGACAGATAAACAAGCGATTCGGAACGTTCTTCGGACCCTACTCGCATACTGGCAGCATGTTTGCTGTGCTCGAACTCATACACAAACTCTACAAGCCGCGCACTTGCCGAATGCCGATAACGAAGGAAGGTATAGAGCAGGGCAAGTACAAGCCGTGTCTGGAATATCACATACACAATTGCAAGGCGCCATGTTGCGGCAAGCAATCGCTGGAGGATTATCAGGCATCAATAGCCCAGGCGCGTGAGATATTGAAAGGAAACACACGCGAATTGTCGAAGCACGTTTTCGAGGAAATGCAGCAAAAGGCGGCTGAACTGAAGTTTGAGGAAGCCGAGGAGTTGAAGCAGAAATACATGCTTATCGAGAGTTTCTGCGCCAAAAGCGAGGTTGTCAGTCACACGATAACTGACGTTGACGTGTTCACCATTGTCGACGACGAGCACAACCGCACCGCCTTCATCAATTACATCCACGTCAAGAACGGCAGCGTAAACCAGAGTTTCACGTTCGAATACAAGCGAAAACTGGACGAAACCGACCGCGAACTGCTGCTGACGGCTATCCCAGAAATACGCGAACGCTTCCAAAGCAAGGCGAAGGAAATAATCGTTCCGTTCGATATGGAGTGGCAACTGAACGAGGCGCAGTTCTTCGTTCCGCAACGAGGCGACAAGAAACACCTGCTCGAACTCGGCGAAATGAACTGCCGGCAGTATAAGTTCGACCGACTGAAGCAGGCCGAAAAGCTCAATCCCGAGCAGAAACAGACACGTCTTATGAAGGAATTGCAGCAGAAACTACAGCTCGCCAAGCTGCCGTATCAGATAGAATGTTTCGACAACTCCAACATTTCGGGCACCGACGCCGTAGCTGGTTGCATAGTGTTCAAGGGTATGAAGCCCTCGAAAAAGGACTATCGCAAATACAACATCAAGACCGTTGAGGGCCCCGACGACTACGCTTCGATGCAGGAAGTGGTGCGCCGACGCTACACACGCATGATGGAGGAAGGCACTACCCTGCCCGACCTCATCATAACCGACGGCGGACAGGGTCAGATGAGCGTGGTGCGACAGGTGGTAGAGGGCGAACTCGGGCTCCACATTCCAATTGCCGGACTGGCAAAGGACGACCGCCACCGCACCAACGAACTGCTATATGGCAACCCTCCCAAGACTATTGCCCTGAAGACGGACTCCGAACTCTTCCACGTGCTCACACGCATCCAGGACGAAGTACACCGCTACGCCATACAGTTCCACCGCGACAAGCGCTCAAAACACGCCCTGCACAGCGCTCTCGACGACATTCCGGGCATCGGTCCGGCCACACGCGAGAAGCTGCTCAGCGAGTTCAAGAGCGTGAAGCGAATACGCGAGGCTTCGTTCGAGATGCTTTCGGGAGTCATCGGGACGAGCAAAGCGACGAAACTGATGGAAAGTCTGGGCAAGAAGTAATGGTCACAATCGGCAAAAAGAAGACTGTTGCAGACCAAGGATATTAAGGCATTTGGGCAAAGAAAATCAAGGTGTATCGCAAAAGGACTCCTTTTGAAAGGGGCCGATATCCATACCGTATTTAGAGGACAATCAAACAGTAGGATGACACTATAGCCTCCTGGGTACAAACAAAAAAAATGCGCCCAAACCTCACGGTTCCAGCGCACACACAGAGAAGATCTTAAATCTTCAAAAAATCTTGCCTTCGACTCTCACGAGCCTATACAAGTCAATCCTTATATCAAATTATACTAAAAACTAAAAGTCCTTTAAACATTGCTTAAAAACCGGTCTGCCGTCGTACCATTAGGCAGGCCACCATTCTGTTTGCAAAATTATTAATTAAAAATGATATAACAAAGAAAATGGAATAATTTTACACTCATTTTACATTTAATATGATTAACTTTGTAAACAGCATAATAATTAACGTATCAATTACATACATAAATGAGAACAGTAATACAGCGTGTGCAGCACGCATCTGTAACGATAGACGGCGAGATAAAGTCGAAAATAGGCAACGGATTCCTCTTGCTGCTCGGCATTGAAGAGTCGGACACGACTGAAGATGTCGACTGGCTCGTAAAGAAAGTGGCAGCTCTGAGAGTGTTTGACGACGAGAACGGAGTAATGAACCGTTCGATTATCGATGTGGACGGCGAGGCGCTCGTGGTGAGCCAGTTTACGCTCTACGCTTCGTACAAGAAGGGCAACCGCCCGTCGTGGTTTCGTGCCGCACGTCATGAGATTTCGGTTCCACTCTACGAGGAGTTCTGTCGCAAACTGTCGGATGCGCTCGGCCGTGAGGTTGGAACGGGCGAGTTCGGAGCCGACATGAAGGTGGAACTCTTGAACGACGGACCCGTGACTATCTGCATGGACACCAAGAACAAGGAATAAGCGGGAAATAACGAGATATAATAACCGTAAATAACGAGATATAATAACCGTAAATAACTGACATTAAGAACCACTTAATAATTTAGCTTATGAAGAAGTATCTTTCAAATACTGCCCTACTGCTCGAAGCTGTAGGACTGGTACTGATGTTCACCCGCGACTCGTGGGGAGCCAACAAGCCGTTGTATGCATTTACGGGTTGCGCATTGCTGTTTATAGGTTTCAGCATCATGACCTATATAGAGTTTCCACGTCCTTTCCACAGCGTGTCGCGAAGCAAGAAGATTGGCGTGATATTCCGTATATGTCTTGTTGCTATACTCGCAGTATGGCTTGTCTACACAGTCTATCTAATGGTGCTGGGACTGCCTGTTGACATCTAAAATCAAGCAATATGACTATCAAGGAAGCACAAGAGACGGTAGACCGTTGGATAAAGGAGTATGGCGTGCGCTACTTCTCCGAACTCACCAATCTGGCTTGCCTTACCGAGGAGGTGGGCGAACTGGCGCGCATCATGGCGCGACGCTATGGCGACCAGAGCTTCAAGGAGGGCGAATCGCACGACCCTTCGGAGGAGATGGCAGACATTCTGTGGGTGCTCATCTGCCTTGCCAATCAGACAGGCGTAGACCTTACGGAGGCGCTGCAGAAGAGTATCGAGAAGAAGACCAACCGCGACAAATTGCGCCATAAGAACAACCCCAAACTCAGATAATCAACTATAGATAACAATAAAAACAAAAGCATAAAACTATGGGAATAATTAAAGATGTAATACTCCACGACGAGGAGACTATGGGACAAGAGAAGACGAGCAAGTACGAACTTGCTCTTACCAAATACAATACCGCTATCGACGACAACGCCGTGCGCGATGCTGTACGCAATATCATTGCCGAGAAGGTGTCGGCTAACGACACTATCGACGTTAAGAAATTCCTCTTCGGAAGCATCGAGCTTACTACGCTTAAGACAACCGATTCTGACACGAGCGTACTGGCGTTCACCGAGCGCGTCAACGACTTCGACAATCAGTATCCCGACATGCCCCATGTGGCTACCGTCTGCGTCTATCCGTGCTTCGCCAACACCGTGGCTGAATCGCTGGAGGTGGACGGTGTGGAGATAGCTTGCGTCAGTGGATCGTTCCCTTCTTCGCAAGCTCGCATCGAGGTGAAGATTGCCGAGACATCGCTGGCTGTTGCCGACGGTGCCACCGAGATTGATATCGTTATGCCGGTGGGCAAGTTCCTTTCGGGCGACTACGAAGGAATGTGCGACGACATAGCCGAACTGAAGGCTGCATGTGGCGAAACGGTGCCCATGAAGGTTATACTCGAGACAGGTGCTCTGAAGACTGCCACCAACATCAAGAAGGCTGCTCTGCTGGCTATGTACTCTGGTGCCGACTACATCAAGACATCGACGGGCAAGCTTCAGCCTGCCGCCACACCCGAAGCAGCCTACATTATGTGCCAGGCGATTAAGGAATACTACGACGAGACGGGCATCCAGATAGGCTTCAAGCCCGCTGGCGGCATCAACAGCATTATGGATGCCATCATCTACTATACTATTGTAAAGGAGGTGTTGGGCGAAAAATGGCTCACCAACAAGTGGTTCCGACTGGGCACATCACGCCTCGCCAACATGCTGTTGAGCGAGATTAAGGGCGAGCAGATCAAGTTCTTCTAAAGAATTAGGGCTTGCTGAGAAAAAGAGGCCTTACTGAGCCTCTCTGTGCCTTCCTAAGCCTCTATAAGCCTTTCTAAGCCTTGGCACAAAAAGGCATAGAAAGGCTTAGTAAGGCTCGGATAGCAGCATAAAAAGGCTCAGATAGCAGCCCAGCAAGGCCCAGATAACAGCCCAGCAAGGCTCTGACACCACTACCTACCCCCTCTATTAATCCCAATTCACTAACCATAAAAAATCAAACTTATGCCTACACCTAAACCCTTTCTTCCCCATGGAGGCTCGTACAAGAATCTTTTGGTTTACCAGAAAGCAGAATGTATTTACGATGTCACATACTATTTTGCTCATAAATATCTTGAAAAAGGTGACCGTACAATCGACCAAATGGTACAAGCAGCACGTTCAGGGAAACAGAACATAGCAGAGGGAGCGGCGGCTGGCAACACTTCTAAGGAAACAGAAATAAAACTAACAAACGTGGCGAAAGCCAGTTTGCAGGAATTGTTAGTGGATTATGAAGATTATATACGAGTAAGGGGATTGGTACAATGGCTACCTGACGACCCGCAACTTGCACAAGCCAAACGTGCTTGCGCCACCCATAACGACAGCGCTTTCTATAGAAAAGCAATAACACAACGCTCTGATGAAACTATAGCAAATATCGCCATAACCCTAATTCATCAAACTGACTGGATGCTAAACAAGCTTATAGAAAAGCTGGAAATAAAGTTTGTGGAAAGTGGCGGAATGAGAGAACAAATGACAAAGGCAAGAAAAGATTATAGAGGATATTGAAATTATAAGCCTCACTGAGCCTTTTTAGGCCTCTCTAAGCCTTTTCAATCACGGCTTAGAGAGGCCTAAGAATGCCCAATAAGGCTTAGTTCTTAGCAAGCAAGCTTACGCCCCTCACTTTCTATTTGTTTCTCTTTATCACATAATCCAGGTAAGTCTGGAGCGCAGCCTTCACGTCCGGCTGCCCCACTCTATCATCAATAAACTGCTGGGCATGTGCGTGGAACTCCCACATACGGCGCTCGGCGTATTCTATACCACCCATTTGTTTGGTGTAATCTACAAGCTGCGCTATCTCATCGGCACTCACCGAGTGTTCCTTCACCTTCAATGCCAGACGACGCATATCCTCGTTTCCACCATTGTTCACGGCGTATATTACAGGCAGCGTGAGCTTACCCTCAACCATATCGTTGCCCGTAGGCTTGCCTATCTCGGCAGAATCATAATAGTCGAATATGTCATCGCGTATCTGGAAGATAATACCAAGGTTCTGGCCGAACTGCTTCGCCGCCTCAACTTCCTCCTCCGTCGCTCCCGACGACAATGCTCCGATGCCTGCACACGCCTCAAACAGAGCCGCGGTCTTCTGCTTTATCACGTCATAATAAACGTCCTCCGAGATGTCCTTGCGTCCGATGTTCGACAACTGGAGTATCTCGCCATCCGACAGCGTGCGTCCCAGCTCGGCAAGATAAGTAACAATCTGCTCCGAATGAGTACGTGCTACACACAGAAGGGCTGTCGAAAGGATGTAATCGCCCACAAGCACAGCCACCTTATTGTCATAAGTGGCGTTGACCGAAGCCTGACCGCGACGTTCCTCACTCTCATCCACCACATCATCATGAACGAGCGAAGCCGTGTGGAGCAGCTCCAATCCAACGGCAGCATTCTGCGTAGCCTCGTTGATAGTGCCGAAGTTCTTAGCCATAAGCAGTATCAGCATAGGGCGCATGCGCTTGCCTGCACGCTTGCGGATGTGCTCCAGCGCCGAGCCGAGCAGTCCGTCCTCGTGCGAGAGCGACTGGTTGAAAAGACTTATAAAGTCGGCGAGTTCCGCCTCTATAGGGTTCTTAATGATTGACAGATAATCCATTGTATTATAATATTTCGTACAAAGTTACGGATTTTGCCGTTATTAGTGACATTTTTTTTGTAATTTTACACCATATAATAGTAAATATGTTGAGGTGTTTACCACCTCAACACTTCAACATTACAACATAATAAAAATGGACAAGCTATTTCTTCTCGACGCTTACGCGCTCATCTACCGTGCATATTATGCGTTCATCAAAAATCCGCGCATCAATTCCAAGGGCATGAACACCTCGGCCGTGATGGGATTTGTCAATACTCTCAACGAGATTCTCACCAAAGAGCAGCCCACGCATATCGGTGTGGCGTTCGATCATGGCAAGACCTTTCGCGACGAAGCGTTTCCTGCGTACAAGGCACAGCGTGAGGAGACTCCCGAAGACATCCGTGCTTCGGTGCCTGTCATAAAGACTATCATTGAGGCGATGCACATTCCTGTGCTCCAGGTGGACGGATTTGAGGCAGACGATGTCATCGGTACGCTCGCAACCAAGGCTGGTGCCGCCGGCATCAAGACCTATATGCTCACACCAGACAAGGACTACGGTCAGCTGGTGAGCGACAACGTGTTCATATTCCGACCACGTCACGGTGGCGGATACGAAACTATGGGCCCCAACGAGGTGTGCGCCAAGTACGAACTCGACTCCCCTACCCAGGTCATCGACCTCCTTGCGCTCATGGGCGATTCTGCCGACAACTTCCCGGGATGCCCCGGCGTGGGTCCGAAGACCGCCTCCAAACTCATAGGCGAATTCGGCAGCATCGACAACATGCTCGCCTCGACTGCCAAGATTAAAGGCAAGCTGCGCGAAAAGGTTGAGTCGGCTGTCGACGACATACGCATGTCGAAGTTCCTCGCAACCATACGCACCGACGTTCCTATCGACCTTGACCTCGACGCATTGAAGATTGAGGAGCCGGACACAGCACGACTCGCCGAAATCTTCACCGAACTGGAATTTAAGAGTCTTCTCGACAAATTTGTAAAGAAGCCACAACAACAGCAAAAAGTTGTTAATCCACAACTCGATTTATTTGCCGAAAATCCGACCAATGATGCAGTTGGTTCAGATTTTTCGAGTTTTGAGAGCCTAAAAACGACCTCTCACGACTATCAACTCATTGAAAATGAGGAAGAAGCACGCAAATTATTTGATTTTTTTGTTACAAAACGAATTCTCAGTCTAGACACGGAGACCACTTCAATCAACCCTGTCGACGCAGAATTGGTTGGTTTGAGCTTCGCCGTTGAGAAAGGAAAGGCATTTTATGTGGCAATTCCTGCCGAACGTGAAAAGGCTCAAACGATTGTTAACATATTCAAACCGCTGTACGAAAGCACCGAAATCCTCAAGATCGGACAGAACATCAAGTACGACATGGAGGTGCTGATGAATTACGGAGTGCGTCTCGCCGCACCGATGTTCGACACGATGATTGCCCACTACGTGCTCCAACCTGAGCAGAAACACAACATGGACATTCTCGCCGAAACGCTGCTCGGCTACCAGACCGTACACATTGACGAACTCATCGGACCCAAAGGCAAAGGTCAGAAGAATATGCGCGACATCTCGCCTGCCGACATCTGCGACTATGCCGCAGAAGACGCCGACGTCACTCTGCGCCTATACAACGTGCTGAAGCCGCGCCTCAAGGAGGCTGGCGTTGACGACTTGTTCTACAACATCGAGATGCCGCTCGTGCCGGTGTTGGCAGAAATGGAGATGAACGGAGTGCGGCTCGACACCAAGGCTCTTGCCGAGACATCGCGAACCTTGACCGATCGCATGAAGCAGATTGAACAAAACATATACAAGCTCGCCGGACACGAGTTCAACATAGCGTCGCCCAAGCAGGTGGGCGAGGTGCTCTTCGGCGAAATGAAGATTGTGGACAAGCCCAAGAAGACCAAGACCGGACAGTTCGTCACATCCGAAGAGGTGCTGCAACAGCTTCGTTCGAAGGCACCGATCGTTGACGACATTCTCGCCCATAGAGGTCTGAAGAAGCTGCTCGGCACCTATGTCGACGCCCTTCCGAAGCTAATCAATCCTCATACGGGACACATCCACACATCGTTCAATCAGGCAGTTACAGCCACGGGACGCCTCTCTTCGTCCGATCCAAACCTCCAGAACATACCCGTTCGTGGCGAGGACGGCAAGGAGATACGCAAGTGCTTCATTCCCGAACCAGGTTGTCTGTTCTTCTCGGTAGATTATTCACAGATCGAGCTGCGCGTCATGGCGCATCTGTCGGGCGACAAGAACATGATTGAGGCGTTCCGCGAGGGTTACGACATCCACGCCGCCACAGCAGCACGTATATATAAGGAGAAGATAGAAGACGTGAGTCACGACCAGCGAACCAAAGCCAAGCGCGCCAACTTCGGCATCATCTACGGCATCACGGTGTTCGGACTGGCAGAGCGACTGGACATAAGCCGCGACGAAGCCAAGCAGCTCATCGACGGATATTTTGAGACATTCCCCGAGGTACAAGCCTATATGGAGAAGGCGAAGGAACTGGCACGCGAGCACGGCTACGCCGAAACGTTCTTCCACCGTCGCCGCTATCTGCCCGACATCACGTCGCACAACGCCACCGTTCGCAACTTTGCCGAGCGCAACGCCATTAATGCTCCGATACAAGGTTCGGCTGCCGACATCATCAAGATTGCCATGGTACACATCTACGAGCGTTTCCGCCGCGAGGGCATCAAGTCGAAAATGATTCTGCAGGTGCACGACGAACTCAACTTCTCGGTTCTGCCCGAGGAGAAGGAACGCGTAGAAAAGATTGTGCTCGAAGAAATGCAGAACGCCTATCCGCTTCAGGTTCCGCTCGTTGCCGACTCAGGCTGGGGCGAAAACTGGCTGGAGGCACACTAAAAGCAAAAAAGAAATGCTTGAGCGTTTCTACGACGTTATGCACACATTAAGTTTCAAAGACACGACAGAAAACCTCACGGCATTCTGCCATCGCAATGGAGTAAAATTAGTATAAAGCTATATCATGGTTCGGCTATAGGCTGACAAGCAAAAAAATGTAGTCCTTTTGCATTGTAAAAGGACACCTTTTGGTCATCAAAAGGACTACATTTGAAACGCAAAAGGACTCCTTTTGCAAAACGTCCGCAGTTTTCTACAGCCACCTCATCAAAATATCCCACACCGCAATGATGTGACATACCGAACCGGCGAGCACAAAGAAGTGGAATACGGTGTGCATATACCGCTGCTTGCGCAGGCAGTAGAAGGCGGCACCTGTGATGTAAGCCACACCCTCGGCTATAATCCATACTATAGCCGACGGACCCACACAGTGCATCAGCGGACCGAACGCCACGAGCACACTCAGCCCCATCACCACGTAGCATGCCGTCTCTACGTAGCTGTGGCCCTTCAGTCCGATGAAGCTCTTTATGGTTCCGGCAATTGCCGACAACCATATGAAGACGAACAGCGCCCATCCCCAATAGCCATACTCGCGCAGCGCCACCAGAGTGATGGGCGAATACGAACCCGCAATGTGCCAGTATATGGCTGCATGGTCCCACTTGCGCAGCCTCTCCTTCCACGGCGACCATGCCGAGAGGGCGTGATAGACGGTGGAAGCGATGTAGCTCGACAGCATTCCGAACAGATATAGGATGATACCAGCCGTTGCCCAACCGTTACGTGCCCATCCGCACCATACCAGGAACGCCGTGCCTACCACCACACCGAGAATTATACCCGCGCCATGCGACCACGAGTTCCAAACTTCTTCTTTATGCGAGAAAAATATCTTCATACACTTTTGATATTCTAATTTGCTTATTTTATACTCTACTTTGCACAAAGTTAGTCATTATTTTTTTGTAAAGGGTTTTTTACCTCGACTTTCGCCATAATCGTCTTGTAATTCGGGATTTTTATCTAATTTTGCACATAAAAAGAATAATATGCGCAAACTCCGTACTATAGAAATGCAACGACTCTCGGTTGACGAGTTTCACGAGGCACCCAAACTGCCCCTTATCGTAGTGCTCGACGACGTGCGTTCGCTGCACAACGTGGGTTCGGTGTTCCGCTCGGGCGACGCTTTCCGCGTCGAGGCGGTTTACCTTTGCGGCATCACAGCCACCCCACCCCACCCCGAAATTCACAAGACGGCACTCGGAGGCGAAGACTCCGTGGCGTGGCGCTACTTCCCCACTGCCACCGAGGCGGTAGAGTCGCTCCACAACGACGGCTTCTTCGTGTACAGCATCGAGCAGGTGGAGGGGTCGACCAAGCTTCAGAACCTGCAGCTCGACCCCGACAGACGCTACGCAGTAGTGCTCGGCAACGAGGTGAAGGGAGTGCATCAGGAAGTGGTGGACATGTCGGACGGATGTCTCGAAATACCACAATTCGGCACCAAACACTCGCTCAATGTCAGCGTAACGGCTGGTATGGTAATATGGGAAGTGGCTAAAAAGTTTTTGTCGAAAACTTTTTAGGGTTGATAAGTTGTAGTGTTGAGATGGTGTGATTTGCTTTTTCACATTATATATAATGACAACATTACAAACCAACAACATCACAACACCACAAAATCACAACATCTTAATACAACAAAACAACATAGAAAATGGAATCTCACAACATTAGCAAAGTAGAACTGCGCAACCTTCAGATGGAGGACTACGATCAGCTCGCACGCTCGTTCAAGCGCATCTATGGCGACGAAGACGTGTTCTGGACAAAAGCTCAAATCAAGAAACTCATCACAATATTCCCCGAGGGACAGGTGGTGATAATCGTCGACGACAAGATAGTGGGATGCGCGCTGTCTATTATTGTTGATTATAATATGGTGAAGGGCGACCACACCTACGCGCAGGTGACCGGCAACGAGACATTCAACACACACAACGCCAAGGGCAACATACTCTATGGCATTGAGGTGTTCATACATCCCGACTACCGCGGACTGCGTCTGGCACGACGCATGTACGAGTATCGCAAGGAACTCTGCGAAAAACTCAATCTCAAGGCTATCATGTTCGGCGGACGAATACCAAACTATCACAAGTATGCCGACAAGATGCGACCCAAGGAATATATCGAACGCGTACGCTCACGCGAAATATACGACCCGGTGCTGACGTTCCAGTTGAGCAACGACTTTCACGTGCGCCGCGTCATGCGCAACTATCTACCCAACGACGAGGAGTCGAAGCACTGCGCCACACTGCTCCAGTGGGACAACATCTACTATCAGCCGCCTACGGATTCGTATGTAGACAAGCGCCCGACAGTTCGTATCGGACTGGTACAGTGGCAGATGCGACCCTACAACTCGCTCGATGACCTGTTCGAACAGGTAGAGTTCTTCGTCGATTCGGTGAGCGACTACAAGAGCGATTTCATCCTCTTCCCCGAATACTTCAACGCGCCGCTCATGGCTAAGTTCAACGATATGGGCGAGGCTCAGTCCATACGCGCCATGGCACAGTATACCGAGCAGATACGCGACCGCTTCCGCGAGCTCGCCATATCATACAACATCAACATCATAACCGGTTCGATGCCGTTCCTCAAGGAGGACAACTCGCTCTACAACGTAGGCTTCCTGTGCCGCCGCGACGGTACGGTAGACATGTACGAGAAGATACACGTCACGCCAGACGAACAGAAATGCTGGGGACTCTCGGGCGGTTCGCACATACAGACATTCGATACCGACTGCGGACGCATCGGAATTGTAATCTGCTACGACGTGGAATTCCCCGAACTCTCGCGTCTGATGGCCGACGACGGAATGAAAATACTCTTCGTTCCGTTCATGACCGACACGCAGAACGCCTACTCACGCGTTCGTGTATGTGCCCAGGCACGCGCAATAGAGAACGAATGCTACGTGGCAATAGCCGGAAGTGTGGGCAACCTGCCGCGCGTTCACAACATGGACATACAATATGCGCAGTCGGCAGTGTTCACTCCTTGCGACTTCGCATTCCCCAACGACGGCAAGCGCGCAGAAGCGACGCCCAACACCGAGATGATTCTCGTGTCGGATGTCGACCTCTCGCTGCTCAACGAACTGCACACATACGGCGCCGTACGCAACCTGCGCGACCGCCGTGGCGACCTCTACAAGCTCGAGATGAAGCGCGCCGCCAAGGAATAAACTTACCTACAGATTATACACACCTGTAACATACATATATTATATAGATGAAGAAACTATTCATAGAGACATACGGCTGTCAGATGAACGTGGCCGACTCTGAAGTGGTAGCATCCATTATGCAGATGGCAGGCTACGAACTCTGCGACGACGAGGACTGCGCCGACGCCATATTCCTCAACACTTGCTCCATCCGAGAGAATGCTGAGAACAAGATATATGGACGCCTCGAGACGCTGCACGCCGAACAGAAGAAGGGCCGGAACCTCATCATTGGAGTGCTAGGATGTATGGCTGAGCGCGTGCGCCAAGACCTTATCGACAACCACCACGCCAACCTCGTGTGCGGACCCGACTCCTATCTCAACCTGCCCGACATGATTGCGCAGTGCGAGAACGGACAAAACGCCTGCAACATCGAACTGTCTACCACCGAAACCTACCGCGACGTAGTTCCGCAGCGTATCGGTGCAGGACGCGTAAGCGGCTTCGTAAGCATCATGCGAGGCTGCAACAACTTCTGCCACTACTGCATTGTGCCCTACACAAGAGGACGTGAGCGCTCGCGCGACGTTGAAAGCATACTGCGAGAGGTGAAGGATTTGCACGACAAGGGATTCAAGGAGGTGACTCTTCTGGGCCAGAACGTCAACAGCTACGGTCTGACTCCAGCCGGAAAGCGCATCGAAGGCGGATGCTCATTCGCCGAACTGCTGCGCAAGGTGGCACAGAGCGTGCCCGACATGCGTGTGCGCTTCACCACATCCAACCCCGAAGACATGACCGACGACATACTGCACGCCATAGCCGACGAGCCCAACCTCTGCAAACACATACACTTCCCGGCACAGAGCGGTTCTACAAAGATACTCAAACTGATGAACCGCAAGTATACACGCGAGCAGTATCTGGAGCGCGTGGCAGCAATACGCCGCATCATACCCGACTGCGGTCTGACCACCGACCTGTTCGTGGGCTATCACGACGAGACTCCCGAGGACCACGCCGAGACCCTCTCGCTGGTGCGCGAATGTATGTTCGACTCGGCATTCATGTTCAAGTACAGCGAGCGACCGGGCACCTACGCAGCCAAGCATCTGCCCGACAACGTACCCGAAGAAGTGAAGATAGAGCGCCTCAACGAACTCATACGCCTCCAGACAGAAGTGTCGGCAGAACAATACCGCAAGGATGTGGGCAAGACATTCGAAGTATTGGTTGAGGGTTATTCAAAGCGCTCACGCCAACAGCTTATGGGTCGCACCGAACAGAACAAAGCCGTAGTGTTCGACAAGAACAATCATCACATCGGCGATCGCGTCATGGTGAAGATAACCGGCTCCACTTCGGCAACACTCTTAGGCGAACCAATCGACTAATTCACATTATCAGCAAATAAACGGCACATTATCAGCCCTCTAACAGCATAACCCCCGCCCTCACACGGCGCA
>JAIJMN010000275.1:0-2635 GCA_022735715.1 Prevotella sp. | reverse complement strand
TTTCTGGATTTCTCGAAACGCTTAACGAGAAAGACAGAAAGAGATATAAACTTTTCAACAACAATATCAATTTGGCCAAGAACAAGGCGATTGAGACATTCTTTATGGAACGTGCAGCCCAGTTAATGAAAGCAGGAGGTGTTGCAGGTATTGTGTTGCCTGTATCTGTTTTGAACAAAGGCGGTATTTATGCCAAGGCACGCGAAATTATCCTTGAAAATTTTCATATTGTATCTCTTGTTGAGTTGGGATCAGGTACGTTTGGTAAGACTGGTACAAATACAATCGTTATGTTTCTTCGTCGCAAGGAGACTAATACTCCTGACGCTGAACATTACGCAAGTCGTATAAAGTGTTGGTTCAACCTAAGCGAGAACGGAGATGAGGTTTATCAGGATACGGAATTGATGGAGCAATACTGTGAACATCTTGGTTATTCTGTAGAAGATTATCAGGAGTTCTTGAACGGAAAAATGACAGAGTCTTTCCTTGATTCAGAGGTTATACAGACTTACCATAATTCATTTTTCGGAACTTCACGCAATGCAATGAAGGACGTGTGTGATGAAGCAAAGGTTATTCGCACAAAGTATGTTTCAAAAACAAGAACTGCCACTTTTAGAGCTTTGTCCGCAGAGGATAAGAAAAAGGAGGCAGATAAGGCATTCTATGCATTTGTCAAGGCTATTGAGCAAGAAAAGATGTATTTCTTTATGCTTGCTATACAGACAGACAATCCTGTTCTTGTAGTGAAGTCACCATCATCCAATACTGAAATGAAAAAATTCTTGGGCTACGAATGGGTGAATCGCAAAGGTAGTGAAGGCATTAAGTATTTAAATGTTACTACCACATCCGATTCTGAAGATGATGAAGAAAATGAGGCAGAGGATGATACTATGCAACAAATCTCGGGAATAGAGTCTATCAATACTTGTCTTTTCAAACCTGGAGATTATGATGATCCAGAAAAGATCAATTATTTGATCAGACAGAATTTCTTGGGTGAAGAATTCGGAATATCAGATAGTATTGCAGATTTCGCAACAACTGCAAAATTGGTAAATATGATAGACTTTAGATTAACTTCATTTGATAAAAGACTCCGAACAACAGTTAATATAGAAGTTGAATATCAAAGCAAATATCCTTCTATAAAATTAGGTGATATGTGTCAAATGATTGTTGCTGGAGGTGATAAGCCTGATGTATTTTCTAAGGAGAAAACACTACAATGTAATATTCCTGTATACTCAAATGGAGTTACTGATAAAGGGCTTTTAGGATATACGAATATTTCAACAATTAAGCAACCATGTGTTACAATAAGTGCACGAGGAACATTGGGTTTTTGTGTTTATCATGACAGTCCTTTTGTTCCTATTGTTCGTTTGATTGTTTGTGTTCCCACACATAATTACCTACCGCAATATATAAAATACATTATGGATTGTATCAATGTGGTTAATGAAGGTTCTACAACACCTCAATTAAGTGTACCTAAAGTTAGAGAATACAAACTTCCAGATGCACCTATTGATATCCAAAAGAAAATTGTTAATGAGTGCCATAAAATTGACGAAGAGTTTAATACAAGTCGTATAACGATTGACACATATCGTCAAAAGATTAAGGACATATTCGTTAGGTTAGAAAATGTCAAGAATTCGGGGAGAGTAAAAATAAGTGGAATAGCAAGATATGTCACAGAAAGAATACATTATAAAGATATCAAATCAAATACATATATTTCGACTGACAATATGTTGCAGCATTGTGAAGGAGTAACAATATATGATGGCAATCCTAATATTGAAAGTATCATCAAGTACAAGGAGGGAGATATTCTAATCTCCAATATACGACCATATCTCCAAAAGCTTTGGCTAGCTGACATGGAAGGCGGTTGCAGTCCTGACGTATTAGTCCTTAGAATACTTGATACAAATAGATATTTACCTTCATTCGTAAGTCATGCCCTTAGCCAAAGTAGCTTCTTTGAACACATGATGGCGGGAGCTAGTGGAACAAAAATGCCAAGAGGAAATAAGGAACATACTATTAAGTATGAAATTCCTAACATTTCAATTAACGAACAGCATATTGTTGTTTCTGAAATAAGTAAATACGAAGAATTAATTAGTACAGCATTGAACACGATGAAATCTTGTTCTTCACGCAAGCAAGCAATTCTTAATAAATACTTAAAGTAGATTATGTCATCAAAAATGGCAGCTATATATTATAGCAGTTTGTTGTTCAATGATTAAATTAGATTATAATGAAAGGCGACGCACAACCCCTAATAAAATTCTTTGATGGATCGGACAAGCGATTCATCATACCTCTGTATCAGCGCAACTACGATTGGAAGGAGGAAAACTGCGAGCAGTTGTTTCAAGATTTGATGAAGCTCCATAATAGTGACCGTAAGAGCCACTTCTTTGGTAGTATCGTATCAAGTATTCAATCAGGAACAGAAGATAGATTTATCATTGATGGTCAGCAGCGAATCACTACTGTTTCGTTGCTGCTTATAGCTATGGTCAACGCCAAGAAAGAAGGGCTGATAGAAGCAATAGATGCAAAGCTTGTTGAGAAAATCTTCAAGCGTTATCTTGTGGATGAGTATCAG
>JAIJMN010000274.1:0-2637 GCA_022735715.1 Prevotella sp. | reverse complement strand
ACAAGTGCTGACAATGCGGGTAAGACTTTCACGCTTCATGTGGGTGAGAGTCTTGGCTCTATTGATAATGATTTGGATGGCGTTGTCGTAGAGGCTATCAGCAAAAACAGCGTCAGCCTGAGCAATGGTCAGGAGAAGCAGACTAGCGAAGAGTTTTTCCCTGATCAGTATGGCGTATCCTATCAGGAGGGTATGATAGAACTTGCCTTGATGCGTCATTTTGAGACTGAGCGAGAGAACTTCTGTCGTGAAGGATTGCCAATCAAGACACTGGCTCTGTTCTTTATTGACAGTATTGAAAGTTTCCGCGGACCTGAGGGCAAGAATGACGGTTGGCTGAGAAAGAAGTTCATTGATATGCTGGAGGCAAGAGTGAAGAAGGAACTGACATGTCAGAACACTCCTGAATACGAGGCATATCTGAGAGCCACTCTTGAAAATATAGATGCTTCATGTGCAGGATACTTCTCACAAGACAATAACGACTCGGATGAGAATATTGCCAACGAGGTGAAGGTGATTCTTCATGGCAAGAAAGAACTCTTAAGCTTTACGGATGAGGAGGGCAAGCCAAACGTCCTGCGATTCCTGTTCTCTAAATGGACATTGAAAGAAGGATGGGATAACCCGAATGTGTTTACCATCTGCAAGCTCCGCTCAAGTGGTTCAGAGATCAGCAAGCTGCAAGAAGTGGGTCGTGGACTGCGTCTGCCCGTTGATAGTGCAGGAAACCGCATCAGCGATTCTTCCTTCATGCTCAATTACATCGTAGACTTCACAGAGAAGGACTTTGCCAATAAACTGGTGGCTGAAATCAATGGTGAACTTGACGCTGATCAGAAGAGTCCGCTTTCTATCACCGCAGAAGATATCATTAAGGTTGCTGAGAAGCGCAATATCGAAGTCAATAAGTTCTTTATTGAACTGATGACTAAAGGTTATGTCGACTTTGATAAGAAGGTGGTGCCAGAGAAGTTCGACGAGATGTTGATTGAATATCCTGAGTTTAAGGATGTTACAAGTGGCGTGAATACCAATCGTATCATCAACCGTAACAGCAGTCGTAATGATAAGATTCATATTCGTAAGGCAAGATTTGAGGAACTGCGAGAGCTGTGGGCACAACTGAATAGGAAGTACGTTCTGTACTTTGATAAGGCGATAGACAAGAAGATAGAAGCCGAACTGCCTTCAATCATCAATGATAAGCACGTATTCTCTCTTCAAACCGTAGAGTCATCTCGTAAAGTCTTGGAATTCGAGGGAAACGTAGCAGTTGCCAATGAAGGAGCTCATGCAGAATTGACATTGCATGACCGCCATTATAGCTATAATGAGTACCTAAAGCGAGCTTCAAGATACACCAACATTCCTGTTCATATTCTGCATAAGGCTATATGTGAAGCAGCAAATGGTGGCTATCATCTCACCAACGAAATGTTCAACGATAGTTCGTTGACCAGATTGATAGGTGCTGTAGATGATTGGAAATGTGACCAGCTCGTTGGTTTTGTGCGCTATAAGCAAGCCAACTACACAGTGAAGGAAACCAAGCTCACCAATGCTGATGGAACAGTGAAGGATGAAGTTGTTCAAGCATACATTGGCAATAAGAGTGTGCCAGGCGAACCACCTGTCAAGTATCTCTATGATGCTTATGCTCATGACTCAGGTTTGGAATTACAGAATATCAAGACAGAGATAGATGAAGTCATCGTATATGGCAAGATTCCATCACACAGCATCTGTATTCCTACTGTGGCATCAAGCAACTATAGTCCTGACTTTATGTATGTGGTCAAGAAGTCTGATGGAACCAAGGAACTGAACATCGTGATAGAGACGAAGGCTTACGATAAGGAGTCACATATCTCACCTGATGAGGACACCAAGATTTCATGTGCTGAGGAGTTCTTCAAGGCAATGACTGCAAATGGTTATACCGTCCACTTCCGAAAGCAGATCAACAGCACAGGTGTTAAAAACATCATTGATGAGTTGGTGACAGGATAAGTATTAGCAAGCAGCCCTATCAATGAAGATAAGGCTGCTTGTTATGTCATAATGCACAATAGTCTTTGCCATTAGTAAATTAGCGTCTCGATTTTAATGGGATACTAATTAGTCAGAGTATTTCCTCCGAACTATTTGAAGTTTTCTCCGAACTAATTGTAGCTTTTTCTCCGAACATTTCGAGCCTACTTCATGAATGGGAATAGTACCCCCAAATGTCAAACGATTGTCATTTCGGCTTTAGGTTCCGCAGTTGTCGTTATATTAAACATTCTTGGAAGAATTGCCGAATATTACAATGATAGAATTTGTCTATTAAAGTATAGCTGACATCTTTTATGTATCTATGATAAAAGCATTATCTTTGTATCCGAAATCAAAACAACAAATAAAATAACAAGGAGATAATAATATGGAAACAAGAAAAGAAATAGCAGCTGAAAAGAAGCGTTGTGGTTCGCATAATTGCACGCAGGCTGTGCTCTGCACCTATCACGACTTCGCCGGCATGGAAGAAGAAACCATCAAGAATGCTGGCAATGCCTTTGCTGCAGGTATGGGTAATATGGAGGGAACTTGCGGAGCCATCGTAGGAGCAGGCATCATACTCGGACTTGCCACTCA
>JAIJMN010000028.1:0-17843 GCA_022735715.1 Prevotella sp. | reverse complement strand
TACCATCCGAAGGTGATCTTCTCCAGACCCATAACCACTACGCCTGCTGCGCTACCAATGATGAGCATCGAACCGCCCACACCTGCGCAGTAAGCCAGCAACTGCCAAAAGATGCCGTCAACCGCCATGTCGCCGGTAGCGGCAACGGGATACATGCCCATGCAGCCTGCCACGAGTGGAACATTGTCGACGATGCTCGACAGAACACCGATGATGCCCGTTACTAGGTAGTGGTTGCCGTCGAATACTACGTTCAGTCCCTTGCCCAGAGCAGCCAGTACGCCAACCTCAGAGAGGCAGGCTACAGCCATGAGGATGCCGAGGAAGAAGAGGATGGTAGACATATCAACACGCGAAAGCAGGTTGCTCACGCGCTTCTGAGTACCCTCGTCGTCGTGTCCGCGGTGCAGATGGCGGTAGAACACTTCGGTAGTGGTCCATAATACGCCAAGCACGAGCAGTATGCCTACGAACGGAGGCAGGTGGGTGATACTCTTGAAGATAGGCACAAACATCAGTCCGCCGACACCGATTACGAACACTGCCTTGCGCTGAGTGTCGGTGAAGTCGCCTACAGACTCGCCGGCGCCGGCATTCACCTGCGGCATCTGCAGTTCGCCTTTAAGATGATATTGCAGTATGAATGCAGGTATGATCATCGAGATGAGCGACGGAACGATAATCTCCGTTATCACTCCCGCTGCCGTGATGAGTCCCTTGTTCCACAGCATGATAGTGGTGACGTCGCCGATGGGCGAGAATGCGCCGCCCGAATTGGCTGCTATAATCACAAGCGAGGCGTATATCAGACGGTCTTGCTTGTCTGCCACGAGCTTGCGCAGAATCATTATCATCACGATACTTGTGGTGAGGTTGTCGAGAATGGCCGAAAGGAAGAACGTCATGAATGCGATGCGCCACAGCAGCGCGCGCTTCGAGTGGGTCTTCATCACGCCTCGTACCCAGTTGAAGCCACCGTTCTGGTCGACAATCTCCACGATTGTCATGGCACCCATAAGGAAGAACAGCGTAGTCGAGGTGTCGCCGAGGTGCTCCTGTATGATTGAGGTCACCTTCTCGGCCATTCCGGCTATGCCGCCCGTGTATTCCGTGTGCATGAGTGTGAGATACTGCAGCGGATCGAACATGTAGAGCGTCCAGCATGCTACTAACATAAGCAGCGCAACGGCTGCCTTGTTTACTTTAGTCAGGCTTTCGGTGGCGATGCAGGCGTATCCCAGTACGAAGGCGACGACGATAGCGAGAGTTAAAGTTGTCATAGATTTTTGTTGTCTTTGTTTATTGTATTTTTGTTATTTGGGTTAATGGCTTGAAGGCAGAAAGCGTTCTGCTGACACGCCGTTACAAAATTATACAAAAAACCTCAAACAAACGTATTTGTAGTATAATATTAATGTGATTTTTACAAGCCTTTGCTTTCACTTTGCAAATGTAGTCCTTTTGGTATGCAAAAAGCCCCCTTTTGGTCAGCAAATGTAGTTCTTTTGGTGAGCAAAACGAGTCCTTTTGAAGGACAAAAGGAGTCCTTTGGGAAAACAATAGGAGGGTAGGGCATCCCACCCTACCCACTCAGCCTTCATTTACAGTAGATTGAGTGGGTATGGCAGGGATGCTATACCCTCCTATTTATAGTCGCCTTTCTGTTCTTTTTACTTTTTACATACCCTCTTCCGGTTCTCTTGGGTACTGCTTATTGTTTTAGAGCGGATACTCGTCGAATGCGTACAGCACTGTCGACAGATAGCGTTCGCCCGTGTCGGGCAGTAGTGTCACGATGCGCTTGCTGTGGTTTTCGGGGCGCAGAGCCAGTTGTGTGGCACCGAATACGGCAGCTCCCGAACTGATGCCTACGAGCAATCCCTCCTCAGCGGCGAGCTGTCTGCCGGTGCGAATGGCGTCGTCGTTGCTCACGGTGAGCACCTCGTCCACTATGTCGGCGTTGTATGTCTTGGGCACAAAGCCCGCTCCGATGCCCTGAATCTTGTGCGGACCGCTGTTGCCGCCGCTCAGTACGGGCGACGATGCCGGCTCTACAGCCACCAGCTTTACGTTTGGATTGTGCTCCTTCAGCCGTCTGCCTATGCCTGACAGCGTACCGCCGGTGCCCACGCCAGCCACGAATATGTCCACATTGCCATCGGTCTGCTCCAATATCTCCACACTTGTGGTGTTGTAGTGAGCCTGCGGGTTGGCTGGGTTCTCGAACTGTTGCAGTATGACGCTGCCCGGAGTGGCGTCGCGCAGTTCTTCGGCAGTCTGTATGGCGCCCGCCATTCCTTGCTTGCCCGGTGTGAGTTTTACGGTAGCGCCGTAAGCTTTTACAAGGTTACGGCGCTCCAAACTCATTGTTTCGGGCATTGTCAGAATGAACTTATATCCCTTGACGGCCGACACGAGTGCCAGTCCTACACCCGTATTGCCGCTTGTAGGTTCTATGATTGTGGCTCCGGGCTTGAGCACTCCTTTCCGTTCGGCGTCCTCAATCATTGACAGTGCTACACGGTCCTTGACGCTTCCGCCAGGATTGAAATATTCCACTTTGGCTAATATTGCCGTTTCAATGCCGCGTTTGGCCGAGTAGGTGCCAAGTTCGAGCAGAGGTGTCTTGCCGATAAGATCGGTCAGCTTTTTTGCAATCATAGTTCTTCTCTGTTTTGTTTGTTGTTGTGGTTAACTGGTTGGGTTGTGTCGCACGCCTGCTTAAATGGCGTCGAACGCCTGCTGCAGGTCGTCGATGATGTCGTTGATGTGCTCGGTGCCTATGCTCAGACGTATTGTCGAGGGCGTGATGTGCTGCTGTGCCAGCTCCTCGGGCGACATCTGCGAGTGGGTTGTTGTAGCCGGGTGTATGGCGAGGCTCTTCACGTCAGCCACATTGGCAAGAAGTGAGAATATCTTGAGGTGATCGATGAACTTCCATGCGGCTTCTTGACCGCCCTTTATCTCAAATGTGAATATCGAACCGCCGCCGTTGGGGAAGTATTTCTCGTACAGTTCGTGGTCGGGATGAGTAGGCAGCGACGGATGGTTCACCTTCTCCACCTTCGGGTTGGATGCCAGATACTTCACCACCTTCAGAGCATTCTCCACGTGACGCTCTACGCGCAGCGACAGAGTTTCGAGTCCCTGCAGCAGTATCCATGCGTTGAACGGCGATATGGTAGCGCCCGTGTCGCGCAGAATCACGGCACGAATGCGTGTCACGAAGGCTGTCTTGCCGGCTACATCGGCAAATACGGCACCGTGATAGCTTGGGTCTGGCTTGGCGAGTGTGGGATATTTGTCGGCATTGGCTTTCCAGTCGAATGTGCCGCCGTCGACGATTACGCCTCCCAGACTCGAACCGTGTCCGCCTATAAACTTAGTGGCTGAGTGTACTACGATGTCGGCTCCGTGCTCAATCGGACGTATAATATAAGGTGTGCCGAACGTGTTGTCGACGATGAATGGTATGTTGTGGCGGTGGGCAACGGCTGCCACTGCCTCAAGATTTGTAACGTCCGAGTTCGGATTGCCGAATGTCTCGGCGTAGACCACCTTTGTGTTGGGCTGGATTGCAGCCTCCAGTGCCTCAAGGTCGTTGACGTTGACGATGGTGTTGCTGATGCCTTGTGTGGTCAGCGTGTGTGTTATGAGGTTAAACGAACCACCGTACATATTGTCGGCAGCTACGATATGGTCGCCCACTTGCAGAATGTTCTGCAGCGCATAGGTCACGGCTGCGGCTCCGGAAGCCACTGCCAGTCCGGCTACACCGCCTTCAAGGGCAGCCACGCGGTCCTCGAATACACCCTGTGTAGAGTTGGTGAGTCGGCCGTAGATGTTGCCTGCGTCGCGCAGTCCGAATCGGTCGGCAGCGTGCTGCGAGTTTCGGAACACGTACGATGTGGTCTGGTAGATAGGTACGGCACGTGCGTCGGTTGCCGGATCCGGATTTTCCTGTCCTACATGCAATTGGAGTGTTTCGAAGTGGAGTTTCTTGTTGCTCATAGTGTTTGCCCTTTCTTTAAAATGTGTGTTTTTACTTTATGAAGATTATGAAGCAAGTCTTTTGTAGATTTCTTGTCTTTCATGGTTGCAAAGTTAGGACAAATCCGTATGCCATACAATCGCACAAATTGGTTATATGGCATACCACAAATGTGGTATATTGACCGAAAATGTATGAATATGAGCTTTTTAGGCATAAAAAAACAACAAAAACAGCATTTCCGACACGTTTTTTGTGTCATGAAATGCTGTTTTTGTTGCTATGTGTTATGTTTGTTGCTGTATGCTGTGTGCAGTTACTTTATTCGCTGTTCGGGCACCATCTGTCGTGTCGTGAGCACCTGGCGCTTTGATATTACGCCGTCGGCATACTCCTTGGGCGACATTCCTCGGTTGTTCTTGAAGCAGCGGTTGAAGTACGGCACGTCGTTGAATCCTACCATGTAGCACACCTCTGTCACGTTGAATGTGCCCTGACGCAGCAGGCTGCAAGCACGGTCTACGCGCAGTTTGTTGAGGTATGTTATGTAGGTCTGGCCCGTTGCCTTCTTGAAGAAGGTGCAGAACGACGAGCGGTTCATGCCCACGTGCTCGGCTATCATGTCGATAGTGATGGTGCGTGCGAAGTTCTTCTGCGAGAAGTCCTTTATCTTGTTTATGCGCTCAGAGGTGCGGTCGGCCTCCGGAGTGCGTCCCACTACTACTGCATTTCCCTCACGTTTTGATATTATAAGGAGCAGACGGAACATGTAGGGCAGCAGTTCAGAGCGGTCCTCGTGTGCCATTCTGCGCAGCACGTCGGCTATGAGGGCAGTGGTGTTGGAGTCGAACGACAGGATCGATGCTATCGACTTGATCTGGTCGAGACGCTCGGTGAGTTCGGGAAACGCACTTGTGCAGCGGTCAATAAACTCAGTTCGGAATGTGACTGTGTAGTGTCCGAGGAGTCCTTCGGCGTCGGTGTGGTCGTAGTCGAACTTCCAGCAGTGTGGTATATGTGGCGGAATGAACGCAAGGTCGCCCTCGGCGAAATCTGTAATGGTATCGCCCATTATGCGTTTGCCTTTGCCGTAAGTTATATACGTCAGTTCCCATGTGTCCTGCTTGTGCAGTGGAAGCTGTTCGGCAGGCTTCATTCTTTTGTAATCGAAGTTATACAAGTCCATATTTTGTTATGATATAATTATCAGGTTTTACTATCCCGACTATGCCGGGCTATTGTCTAATACGGGATTTAGGGATGTTGTTTAATAGTGCAAAATTACGATTATAAATCGTGATTTGCCCGTTTTTAACATTTAATATATATCCATTTCAACATATTTTATGCATGACATGTGCTGCTTGTAACGTTTTGTAAGCCATATATTGCAATTTGTATGCTCTTATCGTATTCTTCCCTTTCACTCGGACTAATTATTTCGTCGCGTCGTACGATAGCGAATAACACCCTATTGTTATTCTGCAGCTTTCTCGGTGTTGATGTCGTGGCGCGATTTCGACTTTATCACGAGCCAGACACCGCTGAAAACAAGTGCCACGGCAAGCACCTGCTTCCATGTGAACACGCACATTCCGGCTGCCAGACTCACCGACACAGCCACAACAGGTTGCATATAGTTGTATATACTCACTACTGTCGGGCGCAAAGTCTTCTGCGCTGTCTGCATAAGCAGATAGGCTACGAATGTGCCGAAGAACACTACGAATGCCGTGCTTGCCCACGCTCCGGGCGTCACGATGCTCCAGTCGGTGTGCACAGCGTGCGGAATCATGAACGGCGAGAGCAATAACGCTGCCCAGGTGAACATCCATTTGCTCACGGTGATGGGCGAATAGCGGCGCAGAACATTCCGGTAGAGTGCCAGATAGAGTGCAAACGACAGTTGGGCGAATATGCACAGCAGGTCGCCCCGGATGTCGCCGATGCGCGAATCGTGTGCCGCTGCGCTCGACATGATAAGTATCAGAGCGCCCGAACAGCCTATGCCCACGCCAAGGGCTTTCTTTCCGGTGATGGGTTCCTTAAGTATCAGCGCCGAGAGTATCATGGCGAAAATGGGAAACGACGTTGTCACGATGCTGGCATTTGAAGGAGTGGTGAGGCTAAGTCCAATGGTGAAGCAGCACTGGTTGCCCACCAGTCCCAGCAATCCGGCTCCGCTCATCGCCAATACGTCGCGCCAAGGCATGTGTTCGTGCTTGCACAGCAGCGAAGTGAGCCAGAACAGCAGCGCACCTCCAGCCGCTCGCATGAATACAAGGTTGATATTGTCCATGCCGTGTTGCATGGCATCCTTGCCGATGGGCGACATCAGTCCCCACATTACGCAAGCCATGAGTATGCATAAGTGTGCTATCAGAGGTTGTCTGTTATCCGTTTTAAATGTCATTTTTTGCCTTTTCTGTTATCCCTTTTACCAAATACTGGTGCAAAGGTATAAAAATATCGTTTTATCCGAATACATTGTATCAATTTATTTCATATATTTGTAAAACGAATATGCACCTTAAATATATATATATAAATGAAATACGCCGAATACATTAAACAGATAGAGATTGACTCATTGTGGAGCGGCAAGCGCCACGTAGTGTGGAATCTCGACCGCCAGGTGAACATACTGAGCGGTATAAACGGTGTGGGCAAGAGCACCATATTAAATAAGGTGGTGAAGGGATTGGCTGCCGGTGGCGAGTTTCCGAGCCACATGCTCAAGGGCGTCAGGCTCAAGGTGCAGCCCGACGATGCCAAGTGGATACGCTACGACGTTATCCGTTCGTTCGATCGTCCGCTCTGGAATCTCGACGCAGTCAATAAACTCAACACCTCGTTGAGCGACCTTGCCACCGAACTCGACATGCAGTTGTTCTTCCTTCAGCGCAAATATCTCGACTATCAGGTCAACATCGGCAACCGCATCATCGCGTGTCTGCAAGATGGACGTCCCGATGCTGCACTCGAAGCACAGCGCATCTCCGCCCCGAAGAAGACGTTTCAGGACCTTATAGACGACCTCTTCTCGGAGACGGGCAAGACCATTATACGCACCGAAAACGAAATACGGTTCTCGCAAATTGGCGAGGTTTTGAGTCCGTATCAACTCTCGAGCGGCGAGAAGCAGATGCTTGTCATACTGCTTACGGTGCTCGTTGAGGACCAGTTGCCCTATGTTCTGTTTATGGACGAACCCGAAGTGAGCCTCCATGTCGACTGGCAGCAGCGCCTCATCGACCTTATCCTCACGCTCAATCCTAACGTTCAGATTATCCTTACCACCCATTCGCCAGCCGTAATAATGAACGGATGGGCTGACAGGGTTACCGAAGTGAGCGACATAACGGACTGAGAGCCGCTGAAGTGAATTTTGAATTTTGAGTTTTGAGTTTTGAATTATCGGCAAAGCCGATTTTTAATTATTCAATTTTGAATTGACAATTCATAAATCATCAATTCTAAATCGCAGGCGTAGCCGAGAATAATTCAAAATTCAAAACTCCAAATTCAAAACTCATAATCGCAGGCGGCAGCCGAGAATAATTCAAAACTCAAAACTCAAAATTCAAAACTCAATTTATGGCCAAACGTTTGCGCGACAGTATAACGTCGCAATATGTAGAGGCGGCAAACCGCCTTAGCTCGCGTCAGGCGCGCCGTCGCATCGTGGCTTACGTCGAAAGCTACGACGACATATTCTTCTGGCGGTCGGTGCTTTCGCGTTTCGAGAACTCCGAACGCTACTTCGAGGTGATGCTGCCGTCGCGTCTCGACCATCTGGAACGAGGCAAGAAGGCTGCCATTATGAGCCTTATTGCAACCGGCAGAGTAGGGCGCGACATGATAGCGTGCGTCGATGCCGACTACGACTACCTCGAACAGGGCGTCAGCGGGTCGTCTAAGACCATCCTCGACAATCCTTATATATTCCATTCTTACGCCTATGCCATCGAGAACATGCAGTGTTACGCTCCGTCATTGCACGCTGTGTGTGTGGCGGTGGCGCTCAACGACCGCCAGACGTTCGACTTTGAGGCTTTCTTGCGCGACTTTTCTACTGCCATATTTCCGCTTTTCGTGTGGAATATATGGTCGTATCGCACCGGTGCAACGCCCCGTTTTGCCATCAGCGACTTCCTTCACATCATCGAAATGGGCAATATCTCGCCCGAAAACAGTCAGCAGGCTCTTGCCAATCTGCGCCGTCGTGTGGGCCATAAGGTTCAGACGCTGCAACGCCAGCACCCCGGTGCGCGCGAAAGCTATGCCGCTGTGAAGGACGATCTGCGCCGTCTTGGCGTGCGTCCCGACATAACCTACATGTACATTCAGGGCCATCATCTGTTTGACAAGGTTGTGGTGCCGCTCGTGAGGAAGGTGTGCAATCAGCTGATACGCGAACGTGAGCGCGAGATTTCGGTTCAAAGTGTTCACGCCACCCAGCAGCGCAACGAGCTGTCGTGCTACTCGTCGAGTGTGGGCGATGCCGAATTTGTGTTGCGCCGTAACGTAGGCTATGTGTCGTCACCGCAATATCAGAGCATAGTCGACGACCTTCAGCGCTATCTGGAAGGAGAAAGTGCAGAGCCTTCAGTTGATAGTTGAAATGCCATAACATATAATAACTCCCGATTCTCAACTCTCGATTCTCAACTTTCAACAATAAAAAAAGGATTTTGCTACGCGGTTGCGTGCAAAATCCTTTTTTATCTCTTTTCGAGTTAGGTGTCCGTACGGATTAAGCGTTGGTTGTGTTAACGCGACGCTCAGCGATGCGAGCCTTCTTACCAGTAAGGTTACGGAGGTAGTAGAGCTTAGCGCGACGTACCTTACCATGCTTGTTGACCTCGATGCTCTCGATGTTCGGTGACTCGATCGGGAAGATACGCTCTACACCAACAGTACCTGACATCTTGCGAACGGTGAAGCGCTTCTTGTCACCGTGGCCAGAAATCTTGATAACTACACCACGATAGAGCTGGATACGCTCCTTTGAACCCTCGATAATTTTGTAAGCGACTGTGATAGTGTCACCTGAACGGAACTCAGGGAACTTCTTGCCGGTTGCAAATGCTTCTTCAGCAACTTTAATTAAATCCATTGTTAATTTGATAATTAAATTTGTTTTATCGTTCTCGCGCAACATAATGGGCAACTCTTCTTCCCGTCATCGGTTACGCCGAAAAGCGAGTGCAAAGTTACGACTTTTTTCGTTAACGCACAAGCATTTACAATAAAAGACAGCCCTAAAAACATATTTTAATTGTTTTAGATGTCCTGTCATAAAACAATTTTGTATTTTTGCATATACATATGCAGTTCAAAAAAATCATAAACGACTCACTTAAGGTGGCATTATCGCTGCTGCTTGGCGGATTGATACTCTATTGGATGTATCGAGGTTTTGACTTTCGCCAGGTAGAACGTGTCTTGCTGCACGAAATGAACTGGACGTGGATGTTGCTTTCATTCCCGTTCGGCGTCTTGGCGCAGGCTTTTCGCGGCTGGCGGTGGCATCTTACGCTCGAGCCGGTGGGCGAACATCCTCGCACATCCACATGTGTCTACTCCATATTCCTATCGTATGCCGTCAGTCTTGTAGTGCCCCGTATCGGCGAGTTTGCCCGTTGTGGAGTGTTGTGCCGCTACGACGGCGTATCGTTTCCCAAGGCTTTGGGCACGGTAGTGGTAGAACGTGCCATCGATTCGGCGCTTGTCATGGGCATAGCTCTTGTTACTATGCTATGCCAATTCAGCGTGTTCAATACCTTCTTCGACCGCACCGGCACCAACATCGGTGCCCTTCTGGAGGGATTTTCCACTACGGGCTACATCGTGACAGCCGTTTGCGGACTGGCAGTATGCCTTCTGGCGTGGTACATTATGCGTAGGTTTGCCATATATAATAAGGTGAAAGCCACGGTGCAAGGCATCTGGCAGGGCATGATGTCGATACGCAATGTGAAGCGTCCCGTGCGCTTTGTCGTCTTCACGCTCGCCATATGGGCGTGTTATTTCCTACATTATTACCTCACATTCTTCTGTTTCGACTCCACGGCAGGGCTTGGAATGTCGTGTGCAATGGTGACGTTCATCGTCGGAAGTATTGCCGTCATAGTGCCGACACCTAACGGTGCCGGTCCGTGGCATTTTGCCGTAAAGACAATGCTGCTGCTGTATGGCGTAGCCGAAGTTGACGCTCTCAACTTCGTGCTCATCGTTCACAGCGTGCAGACGTTGCTCGTTGTAGGCATGGGAGTGTGGGCTTGGGCGGCGCTTTCGTTCATGCGCAAGCGGAAAATACAGCAATAGGAATAAAGTATAAATAATAAATACTACTATTTTTTTTAATCACTAATAAAAACAATTGTTATGAGTGAAATCAAAAACCTAAACCCCGAATGTATCTGGCGCAACTTTGACGCACTGACACTGGTGCCGCGCCCGTCTGGACATCTTGAAAAAGTACAGCACATGCTGCTTGAGTTTGCCGCCCGCGTAGGTGTTGAGGCATTCAAGGATACGGCTGGTAATATAGTTATGCGTAAGCCCGCTTCTCCCGGAATGGAAAACCGCAAGAGCATCATTCTGCAGGCTCACATGGACATGGTGCCTCAGAAGAGCAACGAGAGCACACACAACTTCGAGACCGACCCTATCCAGACATACGTAGACGGTGAATGGGTTAAGGCTAAGGGAACCACTCTCGGTGCCGACAACGGTATCGGTGTGGCTGCCATCATGGCTGTCATGGAGGACAAGACCCTCGTTCACGGACCCGTTGAGGGACTCATTACTGCCGACGAAGAGACCGGAATGTTCGGTGCAAACGACCTGCCCGAGGGCGAACTCAACGGCGATATTCTGCTCAATCTCGACTCTGAGACATGGGGCAAGTTCGTTATCGGTTCGGCAGGCGGTGTCGACGTAACAGCCACACTCGAATATAAGGAAGTGGAGACCGACAAGGACGACGCTGCCTTAAAGGTTGTTATCAAGGGATTGAAGGGCGGACACTCGGGCTTGGAGATTAACGAGGGACGCGGCAATGCCAACAAGCTCATGGCACGTTTTGTACATGAGGCAATCGCCGAGTACGGAGCACGCCTCGCCACATGGCACGGCGGCAACATGCGCAACGCCATTCCGTTCGAGTGCGAGACTGTGCTCACACTGCCGAAGGAGAACGTTGAGGCTCTGAAGGAAGCCGTAGCCGAGTGGTGTGCTTTGTTCAACAACGAGTATCGCACTATCGAAGAGAACATACAGTTCTTCACTGAGGACGTTGAAGTGCCCGCTACTGAGGTGCCAGAGGAGATTCAGGACAACCTGCTCGACGCCATCTACGGCTGCCACAACGGTGTGCTCCGCATGATTCCGGTGTTCCCGTCGGTAGTAGAGACATCGTCTAACCTCGCCATTATCGACATCGATGGCGGCCACGCTTACTTCAAGCTGCTCGCACGTTCGTCAAGAGAGAGCATGCGCGACTACATTGCCACAACTCTTGAGTCGACATTCTCGATGGCAGGCATGAAGGTTGAGATGAGCGGAGAGTACGGAGGTTGGGATCCTAACACCGACAGCGAGATACTCCAGTTGCTCGAAAAGAACTATCGCGAACTGTTCAATGAGGACGCAATCGAACAGGTTGACCACGCAGGATTGGAATGCTCGGTTATCTTGGGCAAATATCCGCACCTCGACGTGGTTTCGCTCGGTCCTACAATGCGTTCGCCACACACCACAACAGAGCGTTGCCTCATCTCTACAGTGGCTCCTTTCTGGGAGCTGCTCAAGAAGACAATGGCTGAAGCTCCGGTAAAGTAAAGTTATAAGCAAGGGCGTGTCAAGACACAATCGGATTCCGAGTGTCTTGTCACGCCCTCTTTTTATTATACAAACCTTTCAAAAACCATCAAACTATGCGAAAATCATTCATTCCCATTATGTTCATTGCCGTGGCTGCTATGATCTCGTGCAACGGCAAAGGTGAGCAATCGTCGCTCTCGAACGGCTCGGTATGGCAGAACGGACGTGAGGTGTATGTGGCTGAAGACAGATCGTCATTCTGGCATCTATGGGGCGGAACGCTTCACGAGGGTGGCATGGAGATGAAACTCATGCAGGACGGCAAGTGGCTCGTGCCTGCCATAGCCGACAACCAACCCACCGATAGCGTAGCCGGAACATGGGCTCGCGACGGCAACACCATTGTGCTTACAGCCAACGACCGTACGCAGACGCGGCTCGAAGTGATTGACGGACTGCACCTCGCCTCGCGAGGTGAGATGGAGGCAAAGGCTCTGCCGGCACTCGACAGCATCCAGCAGATAGGCGTGTATCGTCAGCTTGAGGGCGTCTATCGCGACCAGTCGGGCCGCAAATGGATATTCCGTGGCAACACCGTACGCCGCAATGGATTGGGCACCGAGGAGAAGTATGCCGTGGGCAAGTCGCTCGACATGAACGACAGCGTCATCTTCACCGACAATATAGCCTACGCTTTCTACCTTAAAGAAGGCGAAGTGCAGCTCTACAAGGCTGAATATGTCGATACAGCCGACGTATGGAAGTATAAGTTTGAGGGCAAACCGCTCGAAACACTCAAGAAGGTTGCAGCGGAGTAGGGCAACCGCTGATATTATCACTCCATTTTCCGGATGCCCCAAAACTCGAAACTCAAAATTCCAAAAAATCACAATCGCAGGCGTAGCCGAGAACAATTCAAAAATCAAAACTCAAAACTCAAAATTCAAAAAGGACTCCTTTTGAAGTGCAAAAGGGCTACATTTTAAATGCCTTAAAATTTCTTTGTCTTTTTCTTCTTTTTACTGTTCTGTCCAGTCAGGATTCTGTGCTACGCCGTGGTATTTGATTTCGCTCCATGGCAGAGGCAGATAATACTGTCGCTTGGTGAAGTATCTTACTTTATCGGGCGACTTGTTCAGATTGCTGATAGTGTACTTGGTGGTGGTAGCATCGCCGTTTGTAGTCACGTCGATGCGCATCGCCTTAAGCGGATTTGACGCTCCGTTCAGCTTCTCCTCGGCTATTCCCCAGCGGAAAAGGTCCCAGTAGGTAGTCTCCTCGAAAGCCATTTCCACGCGTCGCTCGTTAATTATGCTCTCCATAGTGACGTTTTCGATGTCGGGCATGTGTACGCGCTGGCGTGTCTTGTTGACATACTCCTCGGCGAGATTGGTCTTGCCAAGATTGTAGCATACCTCGGCGTAGTCGAGCAAAGCCTCGGCATAGCGCCATATTATGAAGTTCTGCTTGCTGCCGTAGGTGTCGTTGTTGTCGATGGTCTGACTCTTATCGACAAATTTACCCATATAGTAGCCCGTCTTGCTGACACCTGCCGAGTAAGCCGAACCGTAGGGTGTGAGGTCTGCACCCGCCTTGTTGTTGGTGTAGTGTATGTCCATCACGTGGTTGCGGTAGGTGCATCCGTCGTACAGGATGTTGGCGTAGAATCGGTAGTCGCGGTTGTCGTACGGATGTTCGGCATCGTATGTCTTGCCAGCCTGCATGCCATACTCGTCCACATGGTTCTGTGTGGGGGTGTAGGCAGCCGTGTTGCCGGTGAAGAATGGCGAAGCTGCATCGCGGTCGAGCTTGTGTCCGAACTTGTTTGCGAAGTCGCCGTCGTCAGAGTGCTGCACCTCCAATATCGACTCCTGCGAGTTCTTGGTGAGGAATATGTTGCGATACTCCTCGCGTATGCCGTCTTGCGTAGTCGAAGTGATAGGTATGAGGCTGTACTGACGTAGGGCGAACAGCTCCTCGTAAGCCTTTTTTGCCTTTTCGAGCATGTTGCGCGACTGGTTGTCGGCAAATCCCAGGTAGGTCTTGTCGGCTTCCTTGTTCTGGAAAACCTTGCTCGATGCCCACAAGTAGGTCTTTGCCTTGAGCATCAAGGCTACTCCCAGAGTGGCGCGTCCCGTCTCGGTTGTGGGATGAACCTGCGGCAGATACTTGGCAGCTTCATCGGCTTCGTTCACTATGAAGTCCACCATCTGCTGATAACTGGCACGTGGAAACTTCTCCTCCTTGATGAGTGGGTTGTAGGTATGGTCAATAATCATCACGCCACCGAACATTCGCCACAGCATATAATAGTAGTATCCACGCATGAAGTGTGCCTCGCCGATGATGCGGTTCTTCTGGTCGCCGTTGCTCACTTCGTTCAGGTTCTCAAACAGGGTGTTTATGTACTGTATCTGCGTGTAGTACTTGCTCCATTGATTGGCAGCCCAGTTGGTTATCTGTGTTTCGTTGCCTTTCAGTATATCGCCGTATCCTGCGTTGAAGTAGTTGCTCTTGCCTACAGTAATCTGGTCGCCAAACCACGGCATGAAGTATCTCGAACGTGCCTTGAAAAGCGATAAGCTTGGCACGTATGTGTCGAATCCGTTGCTCATATTGCGATACCATGAGTTCTCGTATTCGTCGAGCAGCAGCGGGTTTTTCCATATCGACTTCTCCGAAATCACATTGATTGGAGCGTCGTTGAAGAGGCTGTCGCAGCTGGTGGTGAGTGTAGTGGTAGCAGCCAGTGCAACGGCCGATAGTATTTTGTTGAAACGTATATTCATATTCTATATGTTGTGTTAGATATAGTGTTAAGACCGTCTGACGGTTAGAAGCCCAGATTGAGCGACAAACCGTATGAGCGCTGGATAGGATAGCCGCGCAGCGACTCGGGGTCCATGCTCTTCAGACTGCTTATGGTGAACACGTTGCTTGCCTGCAGGGCGATGCTCAACGACTGGAGGCTCATCTTCTTGACGATGTTTCCGGGGAAAGTGTAGCCGAGGTTGACCAGCTTGAGGCGTACGAAGTCGCAGTCTTGAATCCAGAATGTCGAAGTCTTGCGGTTGTTGTCGTTAGTTGTTGCTATCTTCACACGCGGATAACGGGCGTTGGGATTGCTCTCGCTCCAGCTGTCGGTGAGGTGATACTTCTGGAACTTGGGCAGTGTGCCGTTCTCCAGAGTGTAGTTGTCGCTTATCGACTGCTTGTATCCCAGCTCGCCCTGGAACATTGCGTTGAAGAAGAATCCTTTGTATTGCATTCCCAGACGGAAGCTGACGTCCATCTCAGGGTAAGACGAGTTATTTACGTAGACGTAGTCTTCCGAGTTGAGTTTGCCGTCGTGGTTCTGGTCGATATACTTGATGTCGCCAGGTGCCAGCGTAGAGTTGCCGCGTCCGTCTTGGTCAAGTTCCCAGTTGTCAATCTCCTCCTGGCTCTTGAAGAGGCCTGCCGACTCGTACATAGTCCATACCATGCTGCTCTTGCCTTTGCGTCGCAGGTTGGGTGTCTGGCTGCTCTCGTCGCCGTAGTCGAGATACTTGTCGTCGCTCTTCGACAGATTGAGCGACATGTTGTATTTGAATTTGCCGATGGTGTTCTTATGAGTGATGGTGAAGTCCCATCCCCATGCCTTCAGCTTACTGAAGTTCATCGAAGGATAGGCACCGTCTGTACCGGTAGAAGGCGGGAAGAGATAGCTCGGAGCAGATGTAATCTTGTTGGTCTGATA
This sequence comes from Prevotella sp., assembly GCA_022735715.1. Taxonomy (GTDB): domain Bacteria; phylum Bacteroidota; class Bacteroidia; order Bacteroidales; family Bacteroidaceae; genus Prevotella. The sequence continues at coordinate 2,283 of JAIJMN010000028.1, read as the reverse complement.
TCGTACGAAGTAGTCGAACGACATACCTATGCGTCCGTCCCAAAATCCCATGTCCACTCCGACGTTGTAGTCGTGGGTCTTGCCCCATGAAAGTTCGGTGTTGGGATAGCCCATCATTGTGAAGCCCGGACGGAATATGCCAGTGCTTGAACCCTTGCTGCCGAAGCTGTAGCCGTAGCCCGGCGACTCGGTATAGTTCTTCAGATAAGAATAGGCACCGACCGAACCGTCGTTGCCAAGCCATCCGGTAGAAGCTCTGAGCTTGAAGTTTGACAGCACCTTCTGGTTCCATGCCTTGAAGAATTCTTCGTTAGACACAACCCACGAACCTGATATTGAGGGGAAGAAACCCCAACGGTTGGACGGAGCGAAGTTAGTTGAGCCGTCTATACGGAAGCTGAACTCGGCAAAGTACTTGTTTGAGTATCCGTAGTTGAGACGTCCGATCATTGATGCGCGTTCGTTGATTGACTCGTCGCCAGATAGTGTAGAGCTCTTGGCTGTGCCCATAGTCTCGGGCACCGAAGTCTTGTCGAGGTTCTTGGCACGCATATACTGGTTGTTCAGTCGCTGATAGTTCACCACGAATGTTGCGCCCACATTGTGCTTTGCAGCAAAGGTGTTGTTGTAGTTGAGGCCTGCCTCGTACAGCTGACTGCTGTAGAAGCGGTCGGTTTGTTCAAGAGTTGTCTTTGCTTTGGGGTAGACTGTGTTCTTGTCGATGTCAAACTCCTCTGTTGTGGCGTTGTAGGTGTACAGCGTTACGGGTGTGTCATAACGCTTTTCAATCCTGTGGTTGTCGTCGAAGGTGCCGCGCAGGTAGGCGTTGAGGCCCTTTATCCATGGCAATTGCCAGTTAAGATTGACATTGATGGTGCTGATCTTGGCGTTGTCCTTGATGTATCCGCCCAGTCCACGCAGGTTGATGAGCGGGTTTTTGCCGTCGATACTTGCCAGTTCTCCGTTCGTATATTCAAATACCTGTAGCGGAGAATAGCTGTAGGCAGCATCGAGTGTGGTGTAGCTGCTGTTCTTTGACTGTGAGCTTGATCCGCTATAGTCTACTGACAGTACAAGTCCCTTTGTCAATGTTGCGTCGAGTTTCATCGAATAGTTGAGTCGGTCGCGTCCAACACCGCTATACAGACCCTTGGATGTAGCATAACCCAGCGACAGATAGTACTTTACGAACTGATTGCCGCCACTTGCCGACACGGCGTGAGTGGTAGAATAGCCCGTCTTGTCGAGATAGTCGAGCAGGTCGGTGTCGCCATATACGTTTGGATTGGAGTGTGTTCGTATTTGCTCAAGCTCCTCTGCTGTGTACGGAGTGAGTGTGCTTGAGGCTGTATTCTCGATTGCCTTGTTGCGCAATTGGGCAAATTCATAGGCGTTGAGGAAATCAGGCAGCTTGGTAGCTTCCTGCAAATTGTATTGTCCACGGTAGTTGATGCGCAGCTTCTGATTGGCACCTGCGCGTTTTGTCTGAACAAGAATTACACCGTTGGCAGCACGCGAACCGTACACAGCGGCAGCTGCTGCATCCTTGAGCACGGTAATGCTCTCGATGTCGTCGGGGTTGAGGTCGGACAGACGGGTTTCACCGTCGGAGGTGTTAGTGCCAAATCTTGGCACTCCGTCGATTACCAACAACGGACTGGCTTTGATGCCTCGTATGTGCATGTCAGCTTCTTTAGCGGTGCTTGGGTCGCCGGTTGACGCCATCACCTGCAGTCCTGCTACCTGTCCGCTGAGTGCATTGTCGAGGTTGGCTGTAGGCATCATGAGCAGGTCGGAAGACTTAACTGTCTCGATAGAGCCCGTGATTGACGACTTCTTCTGAATGCCGTAGCCCACCACAACGAACTCGTCAAGCTTCTGTGCGTCCTCGTCCATCTTTATCTCGAGCTTCTTTCCCTGCTCCACGTTCACCTCTTTGGTCTTGTAACCAAGATACGAAACCACCAGCTTACCCTTATGCATAGGAATGCTGAAGTTGCCATTGACATCGGTTATTGCACCAATCTTGGTGTCCAGCCATCTCACGTTGGCTCCCGTGATAGGTTCGCCTCCTTGGTCAATCACCTTGCCCTGCACCATAGTTTGGGCGGCTGCAAACTGACATATATAAGAAAGCAAGAGGGCCATTCTCAGATGGCGGAATGTACTTTTGTTTTCTATCATGATTTTAATTATGTATAAAAACCCTACCCCTCCCTGCGGGGGAAGAGAAGGATAAAGCCCCACCCTTAGCCCCTCCCCAGCAGGGAGGGGAATGGTATG
>JAIJMN010000273.1:0-2664 GCA_022735715.1 Prevotella sp. | reverse complement strand
ATTGCCAATGACACGTATTTCACCAAAAGAGTGGGCAATGAGGGCTATCCATTGACCATTGTTGTAGACAAGAATGGTATCGTAAGATATTGCAAGCATGGCGCTAATAATAATGCCAGCAGTGAAATATTGCAATTGATAGAAACATTAACCGGTCGTTGTTAATGCATGTTAATGCTGTTCAAAAATAATGCTTTAATACGTTATATAATCAAAACGTCAGAATTGGCACCATATTTAAAATAATCAGCGTATGGAAAACGTATTGAAGAAACTTTTTGTTGTGTTATTGCTCAGCCTTGTGCAGTCGACAGTTTGTCATGCCGACACGTTCAAGGGTAAGATAGTTAATGCCGAGACGGGCGAGATACTTATTGGAGCGATAATACGAAGCGAGATTAATCCACAGCCAGGATGGTCGATGCAGAATCAGGCTGAGACCGACAGCACTGGCTGCTTCTTTCTCAACGCAAGTTGGGAGGGCCGCATCATGTTCACGTTCAGCATGATTGGATATAAGAATGCGCGTAAGGTGGACTATGCTTACGGTAAAGAAGTGAATGACACTACCGACCTTGGCATCATAAAGCTTCAGCCTACTGCCCTTATGCTGAAGGATGTGGAGGTGACGGCAAAGATGCCTCGCATCACGATGTCGGGCGACACCATTGTGTTCAATCCCGAAGCATTCAAACTGAAGGAGGGGGCACGTCTCGATGAACTCATCAAAAAGTTGCCAGGAGTGGAGAACCGTGACGGCAAACTCTACTGGAACGACAAACCCATACGCTTGATGATGAATGGCAAGAATTTGTTTGGCGGCGACCAGATTATAGGTCAGTTGCCAGCCGAGGTGGCAGGCAAGCTGAAGCTGTACGACCGCAAGTCGGAATTGGCTCGACATACAGGCAAGGATGAAGGTGATGAAGACCATGTGCTCGACATTCAGGTGAAGCCAGGTTTTCTTGACAAGTGGTATGGCAATGCTGAAGCGCAATACCAAACAAAGAAACGCTACATGTTCGACATTACTGCAAGTCGACTCAGCGACCACGACCCGCAGATGGTTTATGCACAGGCCAACAATGCCAACCGCTATATTGACAGAACCATGAACTCTTCAAGGAACGCTAATATCGACGGCGACGGCAAGAGCCAATACGGATCGTACAACTATCAGCACAACTGGCAGACCAAGGGTGCTGACAAATTCGACAACAACAGTTTTGACATCAGTGCAAATATGGGACATAGCGACGGTTGGAACACAACAGGTCAGTCTACTGAGACCTTCTTCCCCAACCAGGAACGCACGTTTGCCGTGTCAGAAAGCTATCGTTACAAACATAAGATAACCCCACAGATGCAGGCACGTCTCTTCGCCTACACCGACTCGCTGAACACTATAGAAATGAACGTGAAGGCTACATACGAGAAAATCCGAAACACTGATGAGAACAAGGGCGCCTCGTATGGCTATGAGCCAAACCTGTTTGAATATCATTCGCTCAGTGCTGCTCTTGCTGCCAAGCCCGGCGATGCACTCTACGAACGACTCATCACACGCAATCGCAACTATCAGTCTTCCGAACAGCAGACACGTGGCATCAACATCGATTATACGTGGAAGCACTTCCTCGGCAAGAAAGGCTCGTTCTCTATGCAAGGCTACACCAACATCAATGGAGCCAATGAGGACACACACATCAACCGCAATCTGGAGTATCTGCGCGAAAAGCGAAGCGAGACAGTATGGCAGTATTACGACCGCAGCAACCATAATCTTAGCACACGTCTTGGTGTATCGTTCGACTATTGGTTTGGCAAAAAGGTGTATGTCAACATTCTCGACAACGTGACCTATTCACGCACACGCACCACACGCAATTTCTTCACCGATAACAACGAGCAGAACGTAGTAGGCGGCACACCTACAACGCTTGATCCTACAAATGCTATGAGCTATCTTATGCACAAGTGGACTAACCAACTGACGTTGAAGTCGACCATCACACCTGTGAAGGCTCTGATGATTATGCCTAAGTTCAGCTGGAACGTCTATCGTGAGAATACCGACTACCGCTACGGACCGCTCGACACTACAGCCGTGCGTACAAGCCAGACCTACGAGCCGTCGATATTCTTGAAGTGGAAGATAAGCCGTGTGCGTAATATGAACCTCACGTTTGCCTACACCACCACCGTGCCCGACCTCATCAGTACTCTCGGCTATCGCAACACCATCGACCCGCTCGCAATATCTACAGGCAACCCATTGCTGCGCAATTCGCACAGACACACCACTACGTACAACTATCACCGCATGTGGCTGCGCAAGCAGATAGTGATGGGACTGAGCGCATCGTACATCAAGGACATCAATCCCGTTGCCACACTCTATCGCTACAACTCCTCTACGGGTGTGTATGAGTCGAAGCCGATGAACGTGAAGGGTGGCGACATGTGGAAGTTCGGATTCAACTACGACCAGGGCATGGGCGTTTACTTCCGACTGATGAACAAGTTTGCGTTGCTCACGTCGAAGTCGTACGGATTCCTTACGATTGTTGACAACGTCGACCCTAATGCCATTCCCGACCTCAACCTGCAGAAGCGCCTTGGTATTGACGAGAACATGGAGTTTTCGTATGAGGCAGAGAAGGT
>JAIJMN010000027.1:0-17854 GCA_022735715.1 Prevotella sp. | reverse complement strand
ATCTCTTGTCGAAGTAAGTGAGCGTACGGTCAAGGTCGTTGTCGTCGGTCAGCTCTTGCTTTGTCTTCGGATAGCCGCTATGCAGGAGCAACTCGAAGTTGGCAATCGGACACATATTTGTGCCGTCGGAAGCATACGCTACGATGTAGGCAGTATGTCCTACGCCGATATCGGTAGGTGTATTAACGCTTTGGTTGTTATTCACGTAGTGCCATCCAAGAGTATTGTTCTTAAGATCGTTCACCTTGAAGTCGTAGAACTGATTGCCTTTGTTGGTAAGTACGCAATACTTGGTGCGGTCTTCGTTGTATGCAATCCAACGAATGTTTTTAGCTTGCTTGATTGTACCTGAAAAGTCAGACGCCTTTATCTTCTGGTTCTCGGTGGTAGCATATACCGACTTGCCGTTAGTGGCGTTGTTGAGAGGATAGAACCAGTAAGACTGTCCGCCCGAATTGTTCAGATTGGTGCGCAAGGTCATAGTTGCATTATCGTCCTTCAATCCGAATACGATGCGCTGATTGTCCTCAAGAGTCAGATCGGCGTATTCCTTGGCGCTGCCTTCGCACAATGCGGTCTTTATCTTATTGGCAAGATAAGCTGCCGAACGGATGTGGAAGATATAGCGAATGGTAAGGGTCGGCTCCTTGGTGACGTAATATGTGCTGCCACTTTTGCTGATAGTACCGTCAATATATCGGCTTACATCGCAGGCAATGGTCTCGCCTGCCCAGTCAACAGCATCGGCTCCGGAGGGCTTATTGTAATAAACGCCTACATAATTTTGATAGTTGGTCGACGGTGACGCTATCTTATAAGCGCTAAGTCCGATGTTTGTGCCACTGCTGTTATCCTTACTGTTCTTAAGGTAGGTGTAGTAATCTTTGTAGGCAGACAGCTGGTTTGATTTCTTGTCGGTGCTATAGTCGTACCAACGAATCCATCCGTAAGGCTCAAGGTCGTTGCATTGTCCCGTCCAACCTACAAAAGGCAGGTTGAGAGCCATCTGCGTTGTGTTGCCGGTAGGAAGATAATAGTAGTAGTGCCATTCGGCGGTTTGCTGCATGCCAAGGTGTTTGTCGAGTGGCAAACCGCTTGCGCCAGTCTGGTGGAAAGCAAGGTTCTGCGCATAAACACAGTTGGGCGCTGCCGCAAGGGCAATCATCGCAAAGAGCTGCAGCAACAGTCTTTTGGACTTTGCGGGTCGGTTTATGTTGTTATTGCGAATCTTCATAGTCGTAAGGTGTTATGTTCGTGATAGTTTAAATGAAAAATGGGTATGGCAGGAATGCCATACCCACCTATATGTTCTAATCCTTGATTATCTGCAAGCGATACGGAATGACGTAGCCTACGCCGTCTATCTGGATGTTGATTTCGTGGATAGCGTATCCCTTGCGGGGGCTTATGTATCCCTCAATCGTCTTGGTGCGGGTGTCGTAGGTCGGTTCGTCGTCGTATATCCAGACGTCTTCGGCTTCGGCAGGATTGGCTTCGAGCGTCGTAACGCCCGTCACTCTCCATGCTGTAAGTTCCTCGTTGTTGCTGCGCTTGTACACATGCAGCTTAAGATGGAACTCTCCGTATGACTTGAATGTGGCTGTGATGCGGTCGTCGCTGTAATTCAATTCGGGTTTGACACCGATGGCCGTGAACACTTGCGGTTCAATCTCTATACGGTAGTCAACCAGTTTTACGGGTATAATCAGGTAGTCGTTGCGTGCAATCTTGTTCCATTTGGTCATTGCTATGCGCTTCGTCACCGTGCCTTTGTTGGTGTTGATGCTCAGAACGAAGTATTTCGGAGTGCGGGCCACGCTCTCGTTGACGTAGAATGTGGTGTTCAGTTGTGCTCCGTTCTTCACCTCCTTGCCGTCGGTTCCGTTCATTGTCAGGGTGAAATCGGAGTAAGTGGCAGCGGCATTGATGTTGGGCACAACCTCGTTTGCTTCGATCTTGGGCAGCAGACTGACGTTGTTGGAGGCGTTTTCGGTTATGTCGGTCAGCGTGATGCTCTTAACGTTGAGGTCGTAACCGGTGTCGTTGGTGAACTGTAGTTGTACCTTTGCCATCATACGTATAACCTCCAGGCTTACGGTTCGGGTGTTGTCGTCGATGGTAGCGGTCTGTTTGTTGCTCATCGGAATGCCGTTTCCGCTGATGGATGAAGTGTTGCCCTCTACCTTATAATACATGTTGTCGAATCCGGCGGGCAATTCGGCAGGGAACGAATTGATGCCTTCGAGACCTATATCGGCACGGCTGATGTTGGCAAACGAGTAGAAGGTAGCGGCACCCTTAGCCACTACCGTCTTTATTACGGTTGATTCCTGCTCGCCGTCAGTAGAGAAGTCGCGCTCGATAATGTTCTGTATCTTGCCGTTCTGGACGATGACAACGAAACAATTGTGCATCATCTCTCCTTCAGGGGCAGCGTTGGTGTCTACCCATGTCGCTCTTGTAACGCCGTTGATGTTGCCGCTGGCGCGAGTAGGCGAGCTGGCAGAAGCGGCGAGCCTTAGCTCCACCTGCGTCTTGCTGTTCTCCGCCTGGCCTTGGCAGTCGTCGTTACTATCCTCGAAACAGCCAGTAAGGGCAAGCGTCGAGAACAGCGCGAGCATGTATGTGAATATGTTCTTGGCGTGAGTCATCGCTTTATGGTTTTTGTATTTGTTAAGTCTGTCGTTTTACATAATAATCTCGTCATGTTGACGGAGATTCCATTTCTTCACATTCAGCACTATCTTCACCTGGTCGTCGGTACGTCCTACGGTGTATTCGTAGTAGTGGTTGCGCTGGATGTTGTAGGTTGAGGCTGCGTCGGGAGCTCCTTCTGTAGTGTAATTGCAGAAGTGCAGCGTGTAGTTGCCTTCCTCTTCGCCGTCGCGCAAGAGCTGTAAGCTTATGGTAGCCTTACGGTCTGTGGCGGCATTGATGTTGTCGTATTCGGGAATGTAGAGCATTATGCTCTCGTCGTCATTGCCTGTTATTGCTATCGACTGAGCCCATGAGCTGTTGGCATGAAGCGAATTGTCGAACCGAATGGCTGCTGTGCTGGCAGCGGTGTTGTATGTCAGTGGCAGCGAATAGCCCGAAGTGTTGTAGTTGTTGAGCTGCATTGCGCCCAGCGAGTACTTGCGTGCCTTCATTCCGTCGGCAAGTTTCACCTTCACTTTGGCAAGCGAGCGCAGCATATCGATAGTTCCGAGGTTGTTGCTCTTGCCCACCACCAGCTCGTTGGTTAGCGTTGTGACGCCCCACATGGGTATGTATTGCGTTGTGGATGCCCTTGTGAAGGCGAGATTCTGGATGTTGCCAGGCGTAACAATGCTCGTTCCGCAGTTGGCAAACACCATTATCTTCTTGGCTTTTGAGAGCTTGTCGGCGGCGTTTTCCCACGTTCCGGTGATGGAATAGTCGGGATTAGTGTCCGTACCGTTGTTTATTGCAATGACGTTTTCAACGTCGCCGATGATTGTTCCGTTCTCGTCGCACACCTTAATCTGCAACTGTTCGGTATTGATAGCGTTCTCGTATGCAGTTCCATCGTCCTTCGGGTCGTAGTCGTCCCATCCCTCGTTGGCTGCTCTTGTATTGCCGTTGGCGTACGACATACGGAAAGCCACCATCACCGCATTGTCGTTTTGGTCCTCATTGTCGTAGCCGTCGTCGAAGCCGCACGACATAGTGGACAGCAGACAGAACATGAGCGAAACTGTCAGCGTTGATTTATAGCGGTTTATTCTAAGCATAGTCAGTTTCTTTAAGGGTTATTTGAAGTCTGTGTTGTTGAGCACCACTCTCCACGAATTGATGTAGATTTGAGCGGCGAGCCAGTTGTGGTTGTCGTCAATGAAGAATACAAAGTTGTACTCGTCTTGTCGATCCAGATACTCCTGATTGGACATTGCCTTGTTGTAGTTGCCCTTCACGAGCAGAACATAGTCGATGAGCGGAATCTGAAGAATCTTCTTCTGTGTCTCCTTGCTGTAGATGCTGAGTTGCGGATTCATGTTTTCGAAGAGTCGGTTGACTGTCAACTCAGCCACGACAGCCGATGTCGGCGTCACGCTTCCGTCGATGTCGGGTATCAGTTCCGATCGTGTGCCGTTGATGATGCCGTCGTACTTCGACCATGCCACATACGTAACGTCGTTCTCTGGCAGTGCCGTTGAGCGTGTGATCGGCTCGTTGTTGTAGGCAAGGAATGCATTGCCGTCGTTGATGAAGAAGTCGAAGTCGGCAGCATTGAGAGCTTCGCCCGACGTGTTCTGCAGCACTACGCGCACCACGTTGGTGTTCTTCATCAGGTCGACAGTGGCCGTCTTCACTCCGAAACCTTCAAGATTGAGGTCGGCATCCTTCAATAGTCCGTGATAGAGCGAGGTGAGGTCGTGGTCGATGATGCATTCAGAGCGGTTGATACGGCATGTGAGCGAACTGATGTCCTGGCTGTTGGGCTCGCCGTAGATGTAAGAATCGGCATATCGTTCTTCACCTTCCGCCCACACCTTGAGTGTGTAGTGTCCGGGCTTAAGCTCGTTGACCGACATATATCCGCCACGGTTTTCAATGTCCTTAACGCTTTCCTTCTTCTGCAGGGCGAGTTTTCCGTCCTTGTCGAAGGCATAGAGCATGACAGTCTTCACCTCGTTGGGGAAGGCGTCGGCAAACTTCATGTTCAGGTCGTACTTGAAGTTGACGCGCAACTCCTTCGGGCAGTTCGACTGATCGTCCTCCATCATTCCACACGAGGTCACGGTGAACATCATAGCCATCACAGCTGCGAGGGCCTTGAGGCCACTAATTATTTGGCGCTTGTTGTGTTTCATATCGTTTAGTTTTTGTTTCGTGAAGTATGTGAGAGTAATATATTAATAATGTGTGAGTATATATTAATAATGAGTATAGTCTGCGTCGGTTGATGAGAGCCGCTTGTGTGGCCTCATATTGCCGTCATCCTTGTGGTATCTGACGGCGCGATACCTCCGTCCTTGTTGTTCCGGTGGCGGAGTCGCCGGGCGTTTGTGTCGGTTAGTGTAGGTGGGTATGGCGGTAGAGTCATACCCACCTATGATTGGTTTACGTCTTTAGTACGTAGAGATTAAGTTCGCTTTGTCTTGAACTTTACATCTCAGTACGTAGTATTTCTCTTCTCTATTAATAGAGTTTTGTATCGTTCGGCTTAGCTGATTATTTGCCAAGGTCGACAGTCTGCTTAACGATTTTCCAAGAGAGAACGTTGATACGAGCTGCGAGATAAGTCTGTGTATCTTCTGGAACTACAGGAACGAACTTGCTATCGGGATCGTATACCGGAGTACCGAAGCCCTTGATAGAGTTGACATCAATCTGATAGAAGTGGTTGCGTACAATACCCTTAGCTGTGCCGAGGTGTGCTACGTCGGTGTAGTAGTAAGCTCTACCCTCTTTACGGATTTCGGCAAGCGACTTGCCCATATCCCGGTTGCACTCAGCTGTAACTTCTTCTTCACCCTTATATACTGTAACGCCCTCCTTGAGCTGTGCCTTAACCTGATAACCTGTCACTACGAAGTGGATGTCATTGACTGTAAGACCTGTGATTTCAGTACCAGTCGCAGTTGTGGTATGCTTCTTATAGTCCTTGTTCTCAGCCAAGATGGCCTTCTTCACAGCCTCTTCCGAGAGATACTCAACGCCCTTGTACTTGCAGATTTCGGCTTGTGTACCGTCTTCATACTGCAACTCTACGGTAGCAACGTATTGCGGCTTGTTGTTGGCAGTAGTGTTAGGATTGGTGTAGTAAACCTGACCAATCTGTGACTTGTAGTCATTGTAAGACTTGTTCTCTCCTAAATTTGTGCTTGATGTCTCCCAGTAGCAGCGGAAATATGCAGGATGATTCCACATCGTGATGCCCAGACCATTGTCAGTCCATGTAGCGTCAATCTTTTTGATGAGGTTGGCGTCGGTTGTCTCCTTGGCGAGTCCCCAACCCTTGATGACAGCAAATACCTTCTTGCCGTTGGTAGTTTCGCCTACCTCGAACTTGCCGCCATCCTTAGCACCAGTTGCTGTAGAAGTGAGCTTGGCAGCAACGCGCTCTACATAGATGTCAACCGGATTGCTTGTGGCAGTTGCTTGGTCTGTAGCAACGTGTCCTGTGATGTCGGCAACCCAAACCTTGTTTGTTCCGTCAGAATACACCGAACTTGACATTACGAAATCCTTAGCTTTAGCACCATTCTCATTGAAGTTCTGTCCGGCAACGGCTGCCTCGACTTCATTCTTTGTCATCATGGCTTTAAGAACGCCTGATTCAATCGTAGCGGGGTTGACAATAGCTATCATAGAGTGAGGAGCGGTCTTGGTTTCGCCCTCAATCACGAGCATTGCATCAGTAATCTTCTCTACGTTAGGGTCATTCTTTGTTGTACCAGTAACATTATTCTTCTCAACGTAGCTCTGTCCAGTCGTCATCTTGTAGGCATCGCCATTCTCAGTAAAGAAGTAGAAGCGTACGGCATTGATCTTGTTCTCATTGGCCGAACCGTCAACATAGTCGCCGTCAGCACGCGAACCGCTGGTTCCAACGCTATTGATATTGACAGCTACATAGCTTGTTGTTCCTTCACCAGTGGTAGGGTTGTTCTCGGCAACCTCTTCGGATGTACAAGCACTAAATGCGATTGCAGCCAGTGCAAGAGGGAATAATTTAAACTTGTTCATAACAATAAAGTTTAAGTGGTTATTAATTTTTGTGTTTGAATAAAAGTCTTTTTTTAAGTCTGATTGCGTTCAGTCTGAGTTTAGTCTGTCTGTTCTGGTTTGCCAGTCAAGTCCAGTTTAGTATTGTGTCGGTGTCAGTATAATGTGTCTATTGGATGTCTTCGAGATTCCTTCGGGCTGTGTCGCATCCCTTGTCGGCAGCCTTCTTGAAGCTTTCTATAGCCTTAGTCTCGTTGCCTATATGCCAGTAGCATACGCCTCTTGCATTGTCTGCCTCGGCAGAGTCGCCTGCCTTGTCGAGCTTGCGCAGCGCGTCAGCCCATTTGTCGGCATTGATGTCGGCGCAGGCGGCATTGAGATTGGCTGTAGGATCGTCGGGATACATGAGGGCAGCGATGGCGAACACCTCGTTAAACTCCTTCGAACCCGGCTCGTAAGTCTGTGCCACCATGTACATCTCGTTCTGCGACAGCAGCTGAGGCTTGGTCTTGATAAGCTGCTTGGCCTCTTCAACAGAGAACGGACGCACGTTGCATGTGATGACATAATCGGAATGGCGCAGAGCCGGATACCATGTAGCGAGCATTGTGCGATACTCCTCTGGGTATTGCGACTTGATGAGCCACTCGCGTCGGTCTGGCTCCGTTGCGTTGTCTTCGGCAATCTTCAGAATGGCGTTGCGGTTGTTGAGATTGCTCTCGCGAATGTATTTGCATAGTCCCTGCCAGTCTTCGGCAGTCGACTTCACTTTGAACAGACCGTCGTCGAGCTTGACGAGCTGTCTGACATAGTTCTTGAGCGTAGCCGCACGGTTAGCAGCGAGATACTCGTTGTGCTTGTATGGAGCCTCGGGCGAGGCGTAGCCGTGGATCTCGATGCTTGTGATTGTCATGTTGGCATCCTTCTTAATGATGTTGATAGTGTCGACAATCTTGGCAAGTTCGCGTGGGTTGTTGCGATAATTGGGATGAAGTTCGGTGCGGTCGACCGGGAAATCGACGTAAGCACGGCCCGACATAGAGTAGGTTTTCTGCTCTACAGCCACCGGAACGATGTACGCCACCTTCGGCTGGCGCATCTTCTTGATCTGTTCGCTCTCCTGCTCGTCCACCTTTCCGCATCCGCAGAGGTCTTCTTTCATTACAATGTCGGCATTGCGCATCCAGTCGGCATATTCGGTCTGTGCCTGATAGGAGAAGCTTTGAGCCTTGCCGTTCTTGCGGGTCACCGCCATTGCGTCGGGATACTTGCGGTAGTCGCGGCGTTCGTACATCACCTTCTGCTTCGTACCGTTGATAACGATGGGCTGCAGAGCCACGCTGTTGTCGCCCGACTCAATTGTTGGCGTCAGAACCACACGACGGTTGGCAGGCATATTCAGCTCGTCGAGGCAGAAGTCCATACCTACGAAAAACTGGTTGTCAGCTCTTGTAGCCTTGATATTCTCCACCGCTACCTGTCGGTTGAGGATTCTTGCCGACCGCTTCGTCTGTGCCGTCACGTTGGCGACACTTAAGACGAGGGCTGCTAATAATATAATGTAGTGTTTCATATATTGGAGTCTTTGTGTTAGTTAATAGAGTATGCAGTCGGTTTAGAACATGTATATAAGTTCGATGGCAGCCTTTGTGGGTCCGACATAGTTCTTGTGTGCCTCGCCTTTCTTGTTGCCGCACGTCTTGCATTCAAACTTCTTGTAGTGGATGTAGTCGTAGCCTACACCGAGCGAGGTCTCCAGATTCCAATGCTTTGACAATGGCCACTGGTAGCCGGCTGTGAGTCCGCCACCTGCAAACCATCCTTCGTAGCGATGATTCTTGAATTCCTTGAGCAATCCGAACGGCATCTTGATGCCTCCGGCATTGAATTGTCCGCCCATAGCGTGCACGCCGAGAAACCAACCGTTGAACGTCTGGCAGAACCAGTAGCGGTATTCCGGCTGGATCACCCAATGGCGTATGCTCTTATTGTCCTTGAATTTCCAGGGGTTGATGCCGTAGAAGGCCTGGATAGTGTGTTTACGACCGGTCTGAAGTTCCAGTCCGATGTTCGGTGTAGTAGTGGCCCAATAGAGCAAATTGGTCTTTAGTCCCAGTTGCTGGGCGTTAGCCGATACAGCCACGAGCAGAGCTACTATGAGCAGCCTCAATCTGTATGTTACGTGTTTAGCCATATTACTTTCTTTTTTAAGTGTTCAAGTCTTGTGATGTTATTGTGTTAAAACTTATCGTCAAAGGTGGGGTGTCTTTTAGTCAAAGTCTGTTAGTTTTTTTTAGAGGTTTGTTTAAACCTTAATTAAGTCTGTTTAGTTTGTGTTGTGATTTTACCCTTGTACTGTTATACGATTGCAAATTTAGAGATAAATTGGGATTGTCGCTTGTCAATTTAGTATCCAAAATGCGCAAATCTGCATTTTTTTGTACATTTTATTAATCCTACATAGGAATAAGACGGCTATTTTCGTATTTCGTCACCTGATTTAACTATCGTAAAAAAGGATTTTTATCGTATGAAGGGTGCATATAAATTATGTAGGGGTGTATATATATAATAATGTCAATTTCTCTGTCGGTAGACCGAAGGAGGCATTCCCTCCATCTGCTTGAATATTCTTGACATCGAAGCGAGGTCGGCAAAGCCCATACTATATGCTATATCGCTGAGTGGGAGCGTACGGTCGGCGAGCAGCACAACCTTGGTCTCCTGCACCTTCAGATAGTTTATCCATGAGTTGAAATTGCGTCCCTTCACATTGTTGATGTAGTTGGACAGCAGACGGGGATTGAGCCCCATCTGTTCAGCCACCTGCGTGATGGTGATGCTCTCCTTCAGATAGGGCTTGTCGTCGCGTCGGGTCCACTCGTTCACGATATTGTCGATAGAGTTGGGGGGGGGGAATTGGGCTGCTGAGTGCTTTCCTCGTCGTCCTTTTCAAATTGGCTTATAGCGTAATAGGGTATGCCCCGTTCGTGGTAGCGCAGTACTTTGGCCACTTGAGCTTGAATTTCATCCTCGGGATAGGGGTCGTCGTCAGTAATGGCGCGCTGAAGTGGAATCTTGTCGGTATCAAATGCCGGACTGATATTCCAATAGATGTTGCGGCATATGATGAATGCTATGCTGTTGACGATGACAATCAGCGAGAGAAGCCAAAGCACGATGGAATCCCATGTGGGGTCGGAGATGCACATGCTTACAATATCTATTATATAATATGTAACCGTTGAAATGACAACGGCTATGAGCCAGCGGCTCTGGCTACGGCTTGTGCCCGAGCAATAGTTGTCGATATGCTCCTTGAAGCGTACTATCTGATGCTTCACCGACTTGAGAATGTAGAAGAATTCGATTATGAACACCGTATACAGCGCATAGCACGTGATGAGAGATGGCGTAGTTGTGATGAATTCGTTGTATGCCTTGGCTGAGAAGGTGAAGCCGTAGTCGGGGATGAACAATATTATATGTATAAGCCACACGAGCAGTACGGGCGAGACGAAGAGTATAGATGTGCGCAGCTTGGGCTGCTTGCCGTGCAGCAGATAGATGATGGCTGTCATGTCGATGCATATCGCGAAATACATGAACAGCGGTCCGGTGAAGCGGTCGAGCGCCAGATGTGGCACCTCATTGACAATGCGCACGGCATACATCAGACTTGCCAGCCCTTCGAGAAGTGCTGAGGCGGCAAGGCACAGTCGTGTCTTGCAGTATGATCCGATTTTTCCCTGCTCGTCTCTTTTGTAAGGTGTGAGCAGGAAGATAGTTCCTATCGTGGCACATACGGCGCAGTTGAAAACGTATGCGATTAGTGAATATATGTCTATTGTCATTGCGTTTTACACTTTTAGTATATGCAAAGTTACTAAAAAGCGCAATCTTTGTCAATGATGTTTGTCATTTTTTAACCTAAAATTGACAAATTGCATTTTCTGCGCACGTTTTTGCAAAGCAGAATTACAAACTCTCCACATACTCGTAGAGCTGCTTGTAGAACGGGTGGCGGGTCATTGTGGCGGCTGAGCCGAGGATGATGAGCTTCATGCGGGCGCGGGTTATGGCAACGTTCATGCGACGAAGGTCGCGCAGGAATCCTATGTCGCCGCCGTCGTTGTCGCGCACCAGCGATATGAGCACGATGTCGCGCTCCTGACCCTGAAATCCGTCGACAGTGTTGACGGTGATGAGCCGGCGGTAGGGACGAAGACGCTCGCTCTGGCGTATCATCTTGCGCAGCAGCTGCACCTGGGCACGATAGGGCGAGATGATGCCCACATCAATCGACTCGTCGAGCACACGCTGACGGCCAATCTTGTCGAAATAGTCGGCAAGAGTGGCGAGCGTAAGGTCGGCTTCGGCACGGTTGATGCGACCGAAGTTTTCGCCTACGAACTCCTCACGGCCGTCAACGTCGGTGGTGTCCACCCACATCATGGGGCGGTCGTAGTCGAGAATGCCACGTCCGCGCACCTCGGGAGCCGACTGTACGCGCGAGTTGTAGAAGTAGGCGCTTGAGAATCGCATTATCTGCTCGTTCATGCGATACTGCACCTCGAGCAGCGTCACCACCTCGGGCTTCTGCTCGGCGATGCGCTCCATTAGGGTTTTGCCCAGTCCGCCCTTAAGAGCCATGATGCTCTTCACGGTAGGCGGCAGCTGACAATGGTCGCCTGCCAGTATTACTCGTCCCGCCTTACGTATGCCAATCCAGCATGCCGCCTCAAGAGCCTGAGCCGCCTCGTCTATAAATAAAGTGGAGTAGTGTTCGCCCTCGAGCACCCGGTTGGCGCATCCGGTGAGGGTGCAGGCTATGACACGAGCCTCGCCGAAGAGCGACGAGCGTATGCGCAGCTCCAGTTCGGTGGCGCGGCTCTTCAGACGGTCCATCTTCTGGTGCCACGACTCGGTGCGTCCGCGTCGCTGCTGGCGCAGTTCGCGTATGGCCTTGCGTATGCTCCACAGCTGCGGATAGTCGGGATGAGCCTCGAAGCGTCGTTCGTAGGTGAACGACAGCATCTTGTCGTTGATGCGCGTGGGGTTGCCTATGCGCAGCACGGCAACGCCACGGTCGACGAGTTTCTCCGAAATCCAGTCGACCGCCATGTTGCTCTGTGCGCACACCAGCACCTGGCTCTCGCGTCGCAGCGTCTCGTATATAGCCTCGACAAGCGTCGTCGTCTTGCCGGTTCCGGGAGGACCGTGTACTATAGCCACGTCCTTTGCGCGCATCACTTCGCCCACGGCGTGCTGCTGCGAGGCGTTGAGCCACGGCAGAACGGGTGTGTCGAATGTGAAATGTGATGCTGGAGCCTTGGTGTAGAATATGTCGCGCAGCGCTGCCAGGCGTCCCGTCTTGGCACGTATCACGCGGTCGAGGGCGTCAAACATCAATCGGTAGGACGTCTCGTCGAAGAACAGCTGTATGCCCAGAGCCTCCTGGCGCTGCAGGTCGACAATGCGGCCCGAGTCGGGCAGCGCCACCACCATACGGTCTTGCTCGGCATAGCTCACCGTAGCGGTGAACGACATGTAGTGTATGGCATCGTGTCCGTCGGCGTCGCGCTTCATCGTGAAGAAGCATACGGGTCGTCCGGGCTCGAAGTTGTGCTCGATGTCCGACCCCGGTTGTCGTGTCACCTCCACAACCATCTGGTTGAGCGAGTTGTAATAGTTGCGCCCTATGCTCACGGGAAACCATGCATCGCCCCGCCGTGTCTTGCGTTCGATGCCCATTGATTGTGTCTGTTTACGAAATTCCTCCTTCTCGTGATTGTATTCAATCTCGAGAAGGAGGCGCTGCTGTTGTAGCTGGAGTATAGGGTTGTTCATTTCTTATTTTCGGTATATCCTGATAGTGTTTCCGTCGTATATCTGCTGGCTGTGCAGGCGTGCGCAGTCTGGCAGCTGTGGTGCGCGTGTGCCGGCGGCTACGGTGATGGGAGCCGTCTCGATGCGTATCTCGTCCCACGCTCCGGCTGCTATGAACGATTGGAGTGTGGCTGCTCCGCCCTCAACGATGAGCCACTGGCAGCGCTCGTCGTAGAGCCATGCGAGCAGTTGCGGCACTACGGGACGGCTGAAGTCGAGCCCCTCGAATGCGGGACGTCGGCTGTCGATGACGATGCGTCGGGGCGAGGGTCCTGCCCAAAGGCGTGTGTTGAGCTGCGGATGTTCGCGTTCGTCGGTGGTGCGGCCCACGAGTATGGCGTCTGCCTGGGCGCGCAGTCGGTGCGAAAGCATCTTGGTGAAGGGGGTGGATATGGCAAGCGCACGTCCGTCGTCGTCGATGAAGTGGTTGGCTGTCTCTGCCCACTTGAGCGTAATGTAGGGTCGGTGGTGCTCGTTGAAGGTGATGAATCGGCGGTTGAGTTCGCGGCATTCGTCGTCGAGGACGCCCACGGTTACCTCTATGCCGGCATCGCGCAGCTTCTGTATTCCGCGTCCGTGTACCTTGGCAAAGGGGTCGACACATCCCACCACGCATCGCTTTACACCTTTCTTTATTATAAGGTCGGCGCACGGCGGAGTCTTGCCGTAGTGCGAGCATGGCTCAAGGCTGACGTATATGGTGGCGTCGCTGAGCAGCGGTTCGTCCTCTTGGCGTACCGATGCGAATGCGTTCACCTCGGCATGTGGCCCGCCGCAGCGACGGTGGTAGCCCTCGCCTATGATGCGTCCGTCGGCAGATACGATGACAGCTCCTACCATCGGATTGGGCTTTGCGCCCATTATGCCGCAGCCGGCAAGTTGCAGACAGCGGCGCATGTATTGTTCGTCGGTCATTGTTTTTTTCTTCGAAAAAAAGGTTGTTATGAGATGGGGTTGAGGTGTTGAGATGTTGTTGTGGTGTTATTTGTTGTTGTGGTGTTATCACAACTAACTATCACCATCTCACCACCACAACACGACACCCGTGAAGCAACATTGATTGAGGCTTATGCCTCAATCAATGTTGCTTCACTACCCTTCCATGCCTCGAAATAGGGCGGTTCGTCGCGCAGCGAAATGTCGTCGTAGATGAAGTCAGCCACTACAGTCTCCTTGCCGTCGGGCAGGATCAGTCCCATCTTGCCGTCGCGCTGGGCTATAACGGGCAGTGTGCGCAGGTCGTCGACATAGACATACGGCGTGCGCAGGAAGTCGTAGTGGGCAGGAATGAGGATGTTGCCCTGATGGTCCTTGATGCCGAAGCGTCCGTCTTCTTCGAACACTTCGTGATACTGCTCGTACTTCTCGCGAATGCGGTTGAGGTAGAACACCATCTTGCGCTTGTTGTTGACAAGCTCGATAAGGTAGGCGAACGTGTCGCTGTAGTTGGCCATGGCACGTGCGAGCACCACCTTGAAGTCGAGTCCAGATAGCACTTTGCGGTTTAGGTCGATGTAGCGTGCTATGGCCTTCTCCTTCTCCTCCACGGTGAGTGTGGCGAGCTGCTCCTCAAACTTGAGCATGATGGTCTTCGAACCCTTCATCGCCTTGATGTAGCGGTGAATCTGTCGTGCCA
This sequence comes from Prevotella sp., assembly GCA_022735715.1. Lineage (GTDB taxonomy): Bacteria > Bacteroidota > Bacteroidia > Bacteroidales > Bacteroidaceae > Prevotella. Next base: position 3,639 of record JAIJMN010000027.1, on the reverse strand, counting down.
TTTCGTCGCACACAAACTTGTCGATACGTTCCAGTTCGATACTGTCGACGTAGGTCTCTTCGAAGTTCTCTTGTGTTATTTTCTTTTCCATAGCGTTTTATAGGTTTACTTTTAGGATTTCATCCAAAAGTACGACATTTTTGCGAAACCTCAAAGAAATTGCTGCTATTTTTGCGTTTTAAGTGTTTCAAGGCGGAATATTATTGCTAACTTTGCCAATGGGGAAATTACAGGGGCTGCACAAAAGGACTCCTTTTACCCTGCAAAAGGACCCCTTTTGAAGGAGGTGGGTGTTGTATACTCCCCTATATATATAATAAGGTGTAGGCGGAGACGGAAAAATAGAAATTAGAACTAAATAAAATAACTAAAACAAAAATTATGAAGAAACTTATCTTTTCGGTACTTTTGTGCTGCGTAGCCATCGTGGCAAGCGCACAGGTGCAGCGTCCGAAGCTGGTGGTAGGCATCGTTATCGACCAGATGCGTTGGGACTATCTTTACTACTATTACGACAAGTTCGGCGAGGGCGGAATGAAGCGCCTCATCAATGAGGGATTCTCGTGCGACAACCAGATGTTGAACTATGTGCCTACCGTAACGGGTGTGGGACACGCCAGCATCTATACAGGAGCCGGACCAGCCACTAACGGCATCGCCTCGAACGACTTCCGCGACGGCGACAAGATGGTTTACTGCTGCGACGACCCCTCAGTGCAGGGCGTAGGCACTACATCGAAGTCGGCACAGATGTCGCCCCACTACATGCTTGGCACCACTATAGGCGACATGCTGCGCCAGGCTACCGACTTCAAGGCCAAGGTTTTCGGCGTGGCTATAAAGGACCGTGCCGCCATTCTGCCTGCGGGCCATTCTGCCAACGGCGCTTTCTGGTATGACAAGAGCGTAGCTGGATTTGTCACCAGCTCGTACTATATGGACAAGTTGCCCGACTATGTAGTGAAGTTCAACAAGCAGACCACCATGAAGAAGGGCTACGACCCTAAGGTACATGCCGACGGCGTGACCGTGACATTCGACATGGCTGAGGCAATAATGAAGGCCGAGAAGCTCGGACAGAACGGTACTACCGACATGCTCTGCGTAAGCATCTCGTCGACCGACGCCATCTCGCACCAGACCGGTACATGGTGCTCGCCGGGCAAGGAGAACGAGGAGGTGTTCCTCACGCTCGACCGCGACATCAAGAAGTTCTTCGACGCTCTCGACGCGCAGGTGGGCAAGGACGGCTATCTGCTCTTCCTCTCAGCCGACCATGGCGGAACCCACAACCCTAACACACAGCGCGAGCACAAGCTCGTGGGCGGTTCGTGGGACAAGACTGCCACGCTGCGCCAGGTGAACGAGGCTCTGTCGAAGAAGTTCGGAGTTGAGGGCAAGTACTTCAATGCCTCAGTAGGCTTCAGCCTATACCTCGACCACGCCTTCCTTGCACAGAACAATCTCGACATCGAGGCTGTCAAGGCTGCTGCAATAGCCGAACTCAAGAAGGTGCCCGAACTCATCACTGCCGTAGACTACGAAAAGGCAGCCGTAGCACCGCTGCCGCAGTGGATACGTGAACGCATCATCAACGGATACTATAAAGGCCGTTCTGGCGACATCTACGCCGTAGCCAAGGCCAACTACTTCGACTGGGCAGTGAAGCCAGGATTCTACGGCTCTACACACGGATCGTGGAACCCCGCCGACACACACATCCCACTCATCTTCATGGGTTGGAACGTGAAGCCCGGCAAGACCAACCGACTGACCAATATGGTGGACGTCGCACCCACAGTATGCGCCATGCTGCACGTGCAGGCACCCGATGCTTCAACCGGCAATCCGATTGTGGAAGTGGTGGACCAGAAGTAAACAAAGAATCTAATAAAACAATGATATGAAAACCAAAGAGGAATATTTAGACATATTACGCAAATACTCAGACTTAAAGTTAAAAGTATATGGCATAGTGAAAATCGGTATCTTCGGGTCGGTAGCCAGAAATGAGCAGACAGAAGATAGCGATGTGGATGTTTGTGTGGAAATGCAGAAGCCGGATATGTTCTCTTTGGTTCATATCAAGGAAGATTTACAACAGCTGTTCGGCCGATCCGTAGACATCGTACGTCTAAGGGACAACATGAATCCGATGCTTTCCAAACAAATACAAAGAGATGGAATATATGTTTGATGAAGAATTTGAAGTTGTGAAGAACAAGCTTCCGGGAATGTTGAAAACGATAAACAAAATGTTGGAAGAGATTTAATAAAAAAGTAGCGGAGGCCGAAGACCTCCGCTACTTTTTTTATTAAACTGTTGTGACTTGAATTCTTTTGTCTTTTAAATCTTTCCTCCGTAGCACAGGTCGCCGGCATCGCCGAAGCCCGGTACGATGTACTTGTGCTCGTTGAGACCCTCGTCTACGGCAGCACACCAGATGGTAGTGTCATCGGGGAATGTCTTGCGTATGTGCTCAATGCCCTCGGGCGAAGCCATAACGCAAACCACGTGCACCTTCTTAGGAGTGCCCTTGGTGAGCAGAGCCTTGTAGCCCAGCTCCATAGAACCGCCAGTAGCGAGCATCGGGTCGACGATGAGCAGAGTGGCGTCGGCAAGGTCGGGAGTGGCGAGATACTCTACGTGAATGCCAACCTTGGTATGAGCCTCGTCCTCATACTCACGGAATGCCGAAACGAAGGCATTGCCGGCGTGGTCGAAGATGTTGAGGAAACCCTGATGGAAAGGCAGACCGGCACGGAAGATGGTGCCGAGCACCAGCTTGTCGGTAGGCACATTCACCTTGGCAACGCCAAGCGGAGTCTGGATGTCGCGCTCCTCATAGTCGAACGTCTTGCTCAGCTCGTAGGCGATGAGTTCGCCGACGCGCATGATGTTGTTGCGGAACAACAGACGGTTCTTCTGATAGTCCTTGTCGCGCATCTCCGACATATACTTGTTAATGATAGAGTTGCTCTTGCTGAAATCAATTACTTTCATATTGTTCGTTTGTTTTTAAAATTCTCGCAAAATTACAAATAAAATCCAGCATCATCACGATGCCTACCCTTGCAGACCGCACACAACATGTTACATTTCTATTTCTTTAACAAAAGTAGCTCTAACTGTAGGAGGTTATGGCGTCCTCGCCATAACCTGAGCAAGCAGCGGTGTAAAAAACAACAATAAGAACGTATAGACAACAGCTATACCATCAGCTCAGGCTACGGCGAGGACGCCATAGCCTCCTTATGATGCCCCGTAAATTACCAAATTGTAAACTGCAAATGGCAATATATGACTACATGTTCGGTTTTGCGAAATTTTAACAAAAAAAACATTGAACACGCGCAAATTTTGTCACCGATAAATATTGTTATCTTATAGTTTTTTCATAACTTTGCCGATGTAAATATTAGAGCGGTCAAATCCCCCGCGCTGGTTTACACCTATTTATATAAAGGACAATGAAAGTCGCCTGTACAGAAGCAACGGCCCCAATCAGGCAATAGTGGAGTCAGGCCATGGAAGTTGATTCTATATTCACATCTAAATAATATTTTTCAAAAATGGCAAAGTTAGATTTGACACAGTACGGAATTACTGGTTCTACAGTAATCGCTCACAATCCGTCT
>JAIJMN010000272.1:0-2667 GCA_022735715.1 Prevotella sp. | reverse complement strand
CCTGAAGTTTTCAACGACTTTTTCGACACTGACTTTATGCCGCGTACCAACGCTACGGCACCGGCTATCAACGTTAAGGAGACCGAACACGAGTATACCGTGGAGCTTGCAGCCCCTGGAATGAAGAAGGACGACTTCAACATCAATATTGACAACGACGGCAATCTGCACATCAAGATGGAGCAGAAGAACGAGAAAAAGGACGAGAACAAGAAGGAGCACTATCTGCGCCGTGAGTTTTCTTACTCTAAATTCGAACAGACGCTTATCCTGCCTGACGATGTCAACAAGGAGAAGATTGCAGCCAACGTCAACGACGGTGTACTGACTGTCAACTTGCCGAAGGTTGAGCAGAAGGAAGAGAAAGCAACACGTCACATTGAAGTGAAATAAATCATAAGCGATTGATAGCGGTCCTGCCTCACTCAGTTAAAAGAGTGGGGCAGGACTTTTTTTTGTTTGTTGTGAATTTTTGTCACAAACCTATAAATTTAAGGAAGAGTGTAAGCTGCATTTGCTTCATTCTTCCTTTTTTGGTATTTTTGTATGCCCCAATAATACAATTTGATATACAGAATAATTCAATTTGATATATATAAAATGAATAACCGTACGAACAAGAACTTTTTAACTACTCTGCTTTCGCTCGTGGTCGTGGTGCTGATACTTTCGGCTGCTGCTATTGTGCGCGACGGTAGGATTTTCGGCTTCAATCTGCGCGATGGCGGGGCTACGGAGCACGATCGGCACGGCGTGCAGGCTTCTTCGGCTGCCCTGACTGCCAAAAACGACACGCTGACTGTGATGCCCGATGGCGCTATTGTGGTCAATACCCGACTGCTGGCGAAGGATGTGCAGGGCTATGGCGGGCAGGTTCCGCTGCGCATCCATATTGACAAGGGTGGGGTGGTGGACAGCATTGAGGCTGAACCTAATGCTGAGTCGCCCGACTTCTTCAATCATGCTTCTTCCCTCTTTGGTAAATGGCAGGGCAAGACAGTTGATGAGGCTATGGCTGAAGAGGTGGATGCCGTGACGGGAGCTACGTTCTCTTCACGTGCCATAATTGCCAACATGAAGCGCGGACTGGCTTATGCCAAGCGCTATGCTGAGCTTGACAAGGTGTCTAAGGCAGATTATTTTGCTTCAGATGCAGCCGGTTCGGCTGACGGGTTAGGCGCTTATGCCTCGGCAATGGGTTGGACATTGGGTGGCTTTGTTGCATTGTTAGTGGCGATGTTGGGTGCTATTGTTCAGATGTTTGTCAATAACCGTCGTTGGCACTATGTGCAGTTGGCTCTCAACGTGGTTGTGCTGGGCTTGTGGACCGGTACGTTTCTGTCGTACACTCTGCTCATGCGACTCTTCTCGGGTGGCATTAATATCGCCACGTTTGGCACGCTTGCAGCTCCGTTTGTGATGGTTTGGGTGGCTATGCTTTATCCTCTTATAGGCCGTCCGGGCCACTACTGCGCCAATATGTGCCCGTTTGGGTCGGCTCAGGAACTCGCCGGCAAACTCACCCGCCGCAAACTGCGACTCTCGCCACGATTGAACAGAGCGCTCAACATGTTCCGCAACGTTCTGTGGGGAGTGCTTATGGTGCTCATGCTCACCTCTACGTGGACCGCATGGATGGACTACGAGCTGTTCACGGCATTCCTCTTCACGTCGGCTTCGACGTGGGTGATAGTGCTCGCCGTACTCTTCCTCGTTCTCTCGGTGTGGGTTCCGCGCCCCTATTGCAGGTTCGTTTGCCCGACGGGAAGCCTGTTCAGGAGTTAGGAATTATGAATTTTGAGTTTTGAATTGGTTGCCTGCGGCAATTTTGAATTTTGAATTTCGAGTTTTGAATTATTGATCTTAGATTATAGAGTTATGAATTTACAGAACAAATCCGTTGTACTCAACGTTGTACTTGCCATAGTTGCAGTAGTGCTTGGAGTGCGATTGGCATCGGGTAAAGCCCCTGCCGAGAAGTCAGCCGATGCTGAACAGTCGTCTAACGCAGAGCAGGCAGTGCTCGACAACATCGCCACACGCACCAGCATACGCGATTATGAGGCGCGACCGGTAGAGAAAGAGAAGATTGAGAAGATGCTCCGTGCTGCCATGGCAGCCCCTACGGCAATGAACAAGCAGCCCTGGCATTTCGTAGTAGTTGACCAGCGCGCTGTACTCGATGCCCTTTCAGAGGCCAATCCCTACGCCAAGATGCTCAAGAAAGCACCCCTTGCTATAGTTGTATGTGGCGATACTGAGAAGATGATAGAAGGTGGCGGTCGCGACTTCTGGATACAGGACGCATCCGCAGCAACCGAAAACCTCTTGCTCGCAGCCCACGCCTTGGGTCTCGGAGCAGTCTGGACGGGTGCCTATCCGGCCGAAGATCGCTGCAAAGCAATCAGTAAAGCATTGTCGTTGTCTGACAATCTCATTCCCCTCAATATGGTTGTAATAGGCTATCCGGCAGAACATCCGCAGCCAAAGGACAAGTTCAAGGAAGAGAACATTTCGTACAACGTTGGCAATGAATAAACCGTTGGGCAACAGATAAATTACAGTTTTAAGAGGGCGTGTCAAAACTCCCAATATAAATAAAAAAACTCGTTGTACGTTCTTGTGTGGATGTACAACGAGTTTTTGTTTTTCTACAAAAAAGAGCCT
>JAIJMN010000271.1:0-2710 GCA_022735715.1 Prevotella sp. | reverse complement strand
TGCACTTGGGTCAAGGATTTTATGTGCCTCATTTTTATTATACTGATGTATAGTTACCTTTTGCGGAGATATTCATTTTTGTTTTATAGAGGAAAGATAACGATTTTTATTAAGAATGACTTTGTCGAACCAAACTAAACTGCTATATTTGTAAACAAATTGCAATCTATGATATTATGATACAATTACAAGACAGTATATCTTTGTTGAAGAAATTCAAACAGAAGTTTGGTGATACTTACGGCATTACCAAACTCGGCATTTTCGGCTCTGTAGCAAGAGGAGAAAATAGAGAGGACAGCGACATTGATATAGTTGTAGAAGTCAAATCTCCATCATTTGTATTAATGCATGATTTGCATGTGGCATTATCCTCATTATTCAATTGTAAGGTAGACTTGGTGCGCCTTCGCAAATCCTTGCGGCCATTGTTTTTGTCGAACATTAATAATGATGTAGTGTATGTATAATAGCACAATTCATGATAAATTAGAAGAGATAAAAGAATCTATTGAGCTGATACAGGATTGGAGTAAGGATGTTGTGTCGGCTGATGACTTTATGCTTTCCTACCCAGACATCACCTCAACCTCAGCATTATGCCTATTATCAACCGCTTGTATTGTCGCATAATGTGGCACTACTGCTATAAAGCACGACAAGCGTCGGTCTGAGATTTCAGTATGTAGCGTTCCCCAGAGTCCTACAATGGAAATCTACCTGAGTAAGGTTGAACATCTTGCGACGCTCCTTTACGAATGTTGATATTGGTGTATCCATGTAGAATAGTTATGTTGAATTATACCCTTTCGGGTGCAAATATATCGAATTCATTTTGTATTATACCCGAAAAGGTATAAAAGGTTTGGTGCGATAATATAAAACTCGCAAAAAACATGCTGTTTCTTTGCGCAATTCGTGCAAAACCGCTACTTTTGTTTTTATATATTAACCTTTCAATCCAACTTACTATTATGCTCGTAAAGACTTATTCTGCTGCTGTGAACGGCCTTGATGTGACCACTGTGACTGTTGAAGTGAACATTGTACCCGGTGTGATGTACCGCATGACGGGACTTGGCGACATGGCTGTAAGGGAAGGTCGCGACCGCATAGCATCTGCCGTTCAGTTCAACGGATATAAGTTTCCGCACGGCGACATCACCATAAACCTTGCTCCTGCCGACCTCCGAAAGGAGGGAAGTTCGTTCGATCTGCCGCTTGCCATTGGCATTTTGGCGGCAAGCGGAGCCATTGTGAGCGATGTGCTCGACCAGTTTATGATGGTGGGAGAGTTGGGTCTTGACGGAAAACTGCAACCTATAAAGGGCGCATTGCCTATTGCCATAAAGGCGAGGAAGGAGAAACTCAGGGGACTGATTGTGCCGAAGCAGAACGAACGTGAGGCTGCTGTGGTCAACAACCTCGAAGTTTACGGCATGGAGAACATCCTTGACGTAATAAAACTGCTTACCGGTGCCTCGGTGTTTGAACCTACTATCGTTGACACCCGACGCGAATTCTACGAGCAGCAATATCAGTACGACCTCGACTTTGCCGACGTTCGCGGCCAGGAGAACGTGAAGCGTGCTCTGGAAGTGGCTGCGGCAGGCGGCCACAATCTGATAATGGTGGGCCCACCGGGATCGGGCAAGTCGATGATGGCGAAACGTTTGCCGTCCATTCTGCCTCCGTTGTCGCTCGCCGAGAGTCTGGAGACAACGCAAATACACAGCGTTGCAGGCAAGCTGAAGCGCGAAACGTCGCTCATATCACAACGTCCGTTCCGTTCGCCACATCATACCATCAGCGAAGTGGCGCTTGTCGGCGGTGGCACGAACCCTCAGCCGGGCGAGATTTCGTTGGCTCACAACGGCGTTCTTTTTGCCGACGAGTTGCCGGAATTCAACAAGCAGACTCTCGAAGTGCTGCGCCAGCCGCTCGAAGACCATAAGATAACCATCTCACGATCAAAATATACTGTTGAATTTCCATGTTCCTTTATGTTCATCGCTTCGATGAACCCATGCCCTTGTGGCTACTACAACGACCCAACGCACAAATGCTGTTGCACGCCGGGACAAATACAGCGCTACATGAACAAGATTTCAGGCCCGCTGCTCGATCGCATTGACATACAGTGCGAGATTACTCCCGTGCCATTCAAGGACATATCGAAGGCCGAACCGGGCGAATCCAGCTCGGCAATACGCGAACGTGTAATCAAGGCACGCGACATTCAGACTGCACGCTTCAAAGAATACCGCGGTGTTCATTGCAATGCTCAAATGACAGAGCGCATGATTCACGAGTTTGCCGAGCCCGATGACGCTTCCATCGCTCTTCTGCGCACCGCCATGGAGAAGTTCTCGCTGTCGGCACGCGCCTACAATCGCATTCTGAAAGTAGCGCGCACCATTGCCGACCTTGCCGGTTCGGAGCGTGTAGAGGTGCAGCACATCAGCGAAGCCATTGGTTATAGAAACCTCGACAGAGGCGATTGGGCAGAGCGAAGGTTGTATTAGAAAGGTAAAAGAGTTGAAAAGTAAAAAAGTAAAAGGGTTAAAAAGTAAAAAGGACTTTTTGATTTTAATTTGATAAAAGAAAACAAATAAGTAAGTGAGCAAAATTAGTTTACATAAAATATTTATTGTCTTTTTCCGTTTTATATACAATGGGAAAGCCAAAAGTATTGGAGTTGACAGAGGTG
>JAIJMN010000270.1:0-2712 GCA_022735715.1 Prevotella sp. | reverse complement strand
GAATCAAAGAGACTTCCCCATGATTTATCGGGTGAGCCAATGTGATTGCCAAGAAGAAATATGTGATTGAAAAAATAGTGAAAAACAACGAATAATCCGCAATAAATAGCCGATTGTTCGTTTGTTTTGTTCCATTTACAAACAAAAACCGTAAATTTGCAGATGACTAAAAATTTTGAATGATATTTATTAACAAAAAGCTAAAAACAACAATGGAACAGACAATCGTAAGGCCAGCTGAGGGAAAGCTCGGCATCATGGTAGTAGGTTGTGGCGCTGTTGCCACCACATTCATGACAGGTGTTTTCATGGCTCGCAAGGGACTTGCCAAGCCTGTCGGATCTATGACACTGTACGACAAGATTCGTGTAGGTCGCGGAGCCGATAAGAAATATTTGCACTATAAGGACATCGTTCCACTTGCCGACCTCAACGATATTGTGTTCGGTACATGGGACGTTTATCCGCAGAACGCCTATCAGGCTGCCATGTATGCTGAGGTGCTCAAGGAGAAGGACATCAATCCCGTGCGCGAAGAATTGGAGAAGGTTGTGCCTATGAAAGCTGCTTTCGACAAGAACTACGCCAAGCGCTTGGATGGCGACAATGTGAAGGACTGCAAGACACGTTGGGAGATGGTGGAAGCTCTGCGTCAGGACATACGCGACTTTAAGGCTAAGAACGATTGCTCGCGCATCGTTGTTATTTGGGCTGCCTCTACCGAGATTTACGTTCCGGTAGATATGGAAATCCACGGTACACTTGCCGCTCTTGAGGCTGCCATGAAGGCCGACGACCGCCAGCATATCGCTCCCTCTATGTGCTACGCTTATGCTGCCCTGACAGAGGGTGCTCCGTTCATTATGGGTGCTCCTAACACTACTGTTGACATTCCTGCCATGTGGGAACTTGCCGAGAAGACCAAGATGCCTATCGCAGGCAAGGACTTCAAGACAGGACAGACACTCGTAAAGAGCGGTTTTGCTCCTATTATCGGCACACGTTGCCTCGGACTCAACGGTTGGTTCTCTACCAACATCCTTGGTAACCGCGACGGTCTTGTACTCGACGAACCTGCCAACTTCCACACCAAGGAAGTGAGCAAACTCTCTACACTCGAGACTATCCTCAAACCCGAAGACCAGCCCGACCTCTACGGCCATGGCAACGACGAGGACACACAATATTATCATAAGGTGCGCATCAACTATTATCCACCTCGCAACGACAACAAGGAGGGATGGGACAATATTGACATCTTCGGATGGATGGGCTATCCTATGCAGATCAAGATCAACTTCCTCTGCCGCGACTCTATCCTTGCCGCTCCGTTGTTGCTCGACCTTACATTGTTGAGCGACCTTGCTGCACGTGCCGGACGCTATGGTACACAGCGTTTCCTCAGTTTCTTCCTCAAGGCTCCTATGCACGACTATACGAAGGGTGAGGAACCCGTAAACCACCTCTATCAGCAGTACACCATGCTGAAGAACGCCATCCGCGAAATGGGAGGCTACGAGGCTGACGAAGAGATTGACTAATTATTAATGTTAAGTGTTGAGTGTTAAATGTTAAATTGTTGGGAAACTTCAATTCAACATTCAACACTCATAACGGTAATTCGTGACAGGAATATTGTGTTATTCTTTGTCACGAATCTTTCTATTCCTTCAACCACTTGTCTATAAGGTTGATGATTTTCTGTCGCTCAGGTTTGGGGAACGAGAGTATTCGTGTCAGATGCGAGCCTCCCTTGAGCATATATACATGCAGGTTTTGCTTGTTCTTGGTGAATGGAAGTCCGTAGATGCCCGAAGCGCTCCAAGGGTCGATGTCGCCATAGATGTACACCATTTTGGGGTCGTTGTGGGTGAGAAAGTCTACCGTGTGCTTGTAGAGTGCAGGCGAGAACTTAGTGTTTTCCATTCCTTTGGGCAACATCAGGCGCTTAAGATAGCCCTTGGCGGTCTTGATGCTTAGATACTTCTTGAAGGGCTTGGTGTAATAGCCATAATATCCCAGTTCCTTTGCGGCCTGGACATTAAACGACATGAATACATTCGTTGACGTTATGAAGGTCGTAGAGCGAGTTCTCCACGGTAAGATACTGCCAGTTGCAAGGCGTAGGCGTCGACTTGTCGAAGTAGCGGTATTCCACCAATACGATATTTGTATTGAATATCTGTGCCAGTTCCTCGATATAGTTCTCGCGCAATCCGTAGTTGGCATTATAGCCTTCGGTAATGAGTACCGTTGGGCGGTCGAAACCACGATGGCACAATATCACTCTCTGCTCGAAGTTACCTTTGGAAGCATCCTTGGCGTTAAGCTGCTGCTTGATGAAGAACACGTACTTCTCCTGAAAAAGCTATCTGCAACGGCAATATGAGCAACAGCATCAGCCATAGGGCTGACTTCATAATTGATGATGTTCTTTTCATGATTGTAGATTTATTATAATTAAATTGGTAGGATCTCCTCCAAATCGTCAGGTACAAAAATCTTGCCTTTGAAGTTCTCGGCAGCCTCCTTGGTGTAGCTTTCCTTGCGTGTAGAGAGTGTCTTCTCCTCGGTATGATACAGTATGAGGTTCTTCACGCCAAGTTCGGCAGCAAGTCGGCCTGCGTCGAGAGCCGTACTATGACTCTTCTCGTAAGGCTTGAACGTGTCGCGGTCGGCATAGAGACAGAACGCCTCGCACATCATCCAGTC
>JAIJMN010000269.1:0-2717 GCA_022735715.1 Prevotella sp. | reverse complement strand
ACCGCGACCCTGTATGGGCTGCCGACGGCAAGTCGTTCTACTATCTGAGCGAACAGAACGGTACGCTCAACATCTACCGTCGCACTCTCGACGGCAAGGAGACTCGCATCACCAACCACGAGAAGAATCCCGTACGCTTCCTCTCGGTCGCCGCTGACGGCACCCTGTGCTATGGCTACGACGGCGAAATCTACACGGTACGCGAGGGAGCACAGCCGCAGAAGACTGCCATAAAGATTGTGGCAGATAACGAGGGCAAGGAACTGATACGACAGATTAAGAACTCAGGTGCCTATAATATCAAGCTGTCGCCAAATGGCAAGGAAATCGGATTCGTATTGCATGGCGACGTGTACGTCACTTCGATAGAATACCGCACTACAAAGCAGATTACAAACACTCCTGAACAGGAGCGCGACATCGACTTTGCGCCCGACGGACGCACCATCATCTACGACTCGGAGCGCAACGGACTGTGGCAAATCTACGCTACAACCATCAAGAACAAGGACGAGAAGCAGTTTGCTTACGCTACCGAACTCGTAGAGGAACGTCTGACACAATCCGACCAGACTTCATTCCATCCGAAATTCAGCCCTAACGGCAAGCAGATCGCTTTCTGGGAAAACCGTGGCACTCTGCGCGTGATGGACACCAAGGGCAAGAACGTGAAAACTGTTATGGACGGTAAGTTCGTCTATTCGTACAGCGACGGCGACATCGACTACTCGTGGAGTCCCGACAGCAAGTGGCTGCTCTCCTCGTACATCGGCGTGGGAGGTTGGAACAATTCGGACATCGCCCTGGTAAATGCTTCGGGCAACGGCGAAATACACAACCTCACCGAAAGCGGATATAATGAGGGCGACGCCAAGTGGGTGCTCGGAGGCAAGGCCATGCTGTTCAGCAGCGACCGTGCCGGATACCGCAGCCACGGCAGCTGGGGAGCTGAGTCGGATGCTTACCTGATGTTCTTCGACCTTGAGGCTTACGAGCGCTTCCGCATGAACAAGGAGGAGCGTGCCCTGGCTAAGGAGAACATGACCAACAAGGAGAAGAAGCAGGAGGAAAAGAAGGAAGAGAAGGAGAAGAAGAATCTTGAGAAGCCGAAAGCACAGGAGACAGAGGATCTGAAGTTCGACCTTGAAAACTGCCGCGACCGCATCGTGCGCCTCACGGTCAACTCCTCGTTCCTCGGCGACGCCTTGCTCGACAAGGATGGCGAGAACATCTACTATAAGGCTTCGTTTGAGGGTGGTGCCGACCTGTGGCGCCGCAACCTTATTACAGGTCATACTGAATTGCTGATGAAGAATCTCGGAGGTGGCGAGATGGTGTTCGACAAGACTTACCAGAACATCTATCTGGCTGGCGACGGCGGCATCAAGAAGGTCACGCCATCAAGCAGAGCCGTCAAGAATATCGACTTCGAAGCTCCATTCAACTATCAGCCCCACAAGGAGCGCGCCTACATGTTCGACCACGTTTGGCGACAGGTGAAGGACAAGTTCTACGACAAGAACCTGCATGGCGTAGACTGGGAAGGCTACCGCAAGACTTACGAGCGCTTCCTGCCCTACATCAACAACAACAGCGATTTCCAGGAGATGCTGAGCGAGATGCTGGGCGAACTGAACGCATCGCATACAGGCGCAAGATACAACGGACTGTGGGCTTCGATGCAGACAGCAAACCTCGGACTTTTCTTCGACGACAACTACACAGGCGACGGACTGAAGATTGAGGAGGTTGTGAAGGGCAGCGAGATTGCCTGCAAGCAGACCGACGTAAAGGCTGGCTGCATCATCGAGAAAATCGACGGTACAGAAATCAAAGCCGGTATGGACTACTTCCCGTTGCTCGACGGAAAGATTGGCAAAACAATCCGACTGACCGTTCGCGCCAAGGGAGGCCGCACTTTCGACATTACTACAAAGGGAATGTCAATGGCCAAGGTGAACGAACTGCTGTACAAGCGTTGGGTGGAGCGCAACCGCCAGCTGGTAGACAGCCTGTCGGGTGGCCGACTCGCCTATGTACACGTAAAGGCTATGAACAGCGAGAGCTTCCGTACAGTCTATCGTGAACTGCTAAGCGACAAGAACCGCAACCGCGAGGCGGTAATCGTCGACGAGCGTCACAACGGAGGCGGATGGCTGCACGACGACCTGTGTACGCTGCTCAACGGCAAGGAATATCAGAAGTTCATGCCACGCGGACAGTACATCGGCCGCGACCCGTTCAACAAGTGGGTGAAGCCTTCATGCGTGCTCATCTGCGAGGACGACTACAGCAACGGACATGGATTCCCATTGGTCTACAAGACTCTCGGCATAGGCAAACTCATTGGCGCTCCTGTTGCAGGAACTATGACGGCCGTATGGTGGGAAACTATGATTGACCGATCAATTGTATTTGGCATTCCTCAGGTGGGATGTATGAGTCTTGACGGAACATACGCCGAGAACACACAGCTCAACCCGGACATAACAGTCTACAACACTCCGGAGGACTTCATCAACGGCAACGACCGACAGTTGAAGGCTGCTGTGGATGAAATGCTGAAGCAGATTGACAAAAAGAAATAAAATATGAGGGTGTGTCAAAACTCAAACAAAGCGAGCTGAAAGCCCAATGACCTCCATAGTCCAGGGCAACGCCCTACCCTTTATACACATCTTTGACAATTCTCAACATCTCACATTTGCAGAAGAAAT
>JAIJMN010000268.1:0-2732 GCA_022735715.1 Prevotella sp. | reverse complement strand
CGAGTCTTGGATATTGACATAACGTTTCCTTTACCTTTTTATTATTTTGCACATCAATTTATGTATGTGCAAAATTACTGCAATAATTCCATACAAGCAAATAAAACGCCTGCATTTTGTCTTTTGTTAACAGAGAAAAAGCAAAAGACTAAAGGAAAAATAGAGCAACGTAGGGGAAAAACAAAAGAACACAGGAGGCTGTTTGCCCGTCGGCACGTTATGCCGATAGCTTATTATATATATGCCTACACCTTATTATATATATGCCTACACCTTATTATATATATGCCTACACCTTATTATATATATGCCTATGAATTTCGATATTATTCCTATGATTTTCGAGCCAAAATGCCTCGGCTTTCAAAAAGGACTCCTTTTGAAAAGGCGGGGGAAATTGTCATTTCTCATACCCCTCATAATAATAGCTCTGCTCAATCCCCTTGAATATCACCTCACGATTCTCCGTATCTGAAGTGAGGTTCTGCGAGAGCAGATAGCGCAGTTCGAGGTCGTTGATTGGTGAGCGTTCCATTGCCGAGAGGTACTGATCCTTGTCCACATACTGCCAATTGACCACTTTGCCAAGTGCACGTTTCAGCATCATGTCGAGCCAAATGCGCGTAGAGCGCCCGTTGCCTTCCATGAAAGGATGGCACACGTTCATCTCTACATTCTTCTCTATGATATGCTCAAACGTGTCTTCCGGCATTTTCTCTACAGCAGCGAGTGCAGCTTCAAGATAGAGCGAATTGGCAAAACGGAAACCGCCCTTGGTTATATTCTTGTCACGAACGACACCGGCAAATGGGTATAGGTCGTTGAACAAATAGCGTTGTATCTGCTGAAGTCCCATAGCTGTACCTACAGGCATCTGGTCGATATCACCCGACTCAAAGAGGCGGTGAGCATTCACTAACGAACGTTCGTCTATTTCCTTCGTAGTCATAATTACATTATCTTATTTGTTTCTGCATCTACAAAGATAAACACAATCTTTGACAATCACGAATGATTATGAGGATTGTTTGTATTGGCAAGCTAAACAAAAATCTCCGTTCCGTGTCACGGAATGTGCGTTCCAAGTCTTTGAACGGCCGTTCAGTGACACGGAACGTACGTTCAAAGATTTGGAACGGAGATTTAATGGCGTTGCAGAAACATTTGCAAGGCGTTGCGAGAACAATTGCATGGGAAATAAATAAAAGGCGCTAAGGCTTTTATTCGGATTTTTGTTGTAACTTTGTAGAAGACCAAAACAAACAATCCATTATGAAATCATTGAGAGAACTTTTCCGTATAGGCAAGGGACCGTCAAGCAGTCACACTATGGGACCGCAGAAGGCGGCTAAGATATTTGCAAGTCATAACATGCACGCTGCCTCGTTTGAGGTGACGCTCTACGGCAGTCTGGCTGCTACCGGACGCGGCCACATGACCGATGTCGCTATCGACGAAGTGCTGCGCCCTATCGCTCCGTTGCGTATTGAGTGGCAACCGCAAGTGTTTCTGCCCTTCCATCCCAATGGTATGAAGTTTGTGGCATTTGACAATACCGGCAACCAGACTGACGAATGGATTTGCTATAGTGTAGGCGGCGGCGCATTGTCGGAAGGCGAGAAGGGGCGTTGGCTTACCGGACTGCGCGAAGTGTACAAGCTGAATACGCTGCGCGAGATTCAGGACTGGTGCGAAAGCAACGGACGTGGATATTGGGAGTATGTCAACGAGAACGAGGACGAGGATATATGGGACTATCTGATGGATGTATGGAAGGCGATGAAGGAGAGCGTTGAGCGTGGCATCGACCATGAGGGTGCGCTTCCTGGTCCGCTCAATCTTCCACGCAAGGGTCCTATCTATTATGTCAAGGCAAGCGGATACAAGCAGTCGTTGCAGTCGCGTGCGCTGGTTTATGCCTATGCTCTTTCGGTAAGTGAGGAGAACGCTTCGGGCGGTATTATCGTTACAGCGCCCACTTGCGGTTCGTGCGGTGTATTGCCTGCTGTGCTCTATCATCTCTCTAAGGGTCATAACTTCAGCGACACACGCATTCTGCACGCTATGGCTACAGCCGGAATATTCGGCAATGTGGTGAAGCAGAACGCTTCTATATCAGGTGCTGATGTTGGCTGTCAGGGCGAGGTTGGCGTAGCTTGTGCTATGGCTTCGGCTGCTGCATGCCAGTTGTTTGGCGGAAGTCCGTCACAGATAGAGTATGCTGCCGAAATGGGACTTGAACATCACTTGGGCATGACGTGCGACCCCGTGTGCGGACTGGTTCAGATTCCATGTATTGAGCGCAATGCCTTCGCTGCTACACGTGCTCTCGACGCCAATCTCTATGCTTCGTTCTCTGACGGAACCCACTCCGTTTCGTTCGACCGCGTAGTGAAGGTGATGAAGCAGACGGGCCACGACCTGCCGTCATTGTATAAGGAAACAAGTACGGGCGGACTGGCAAGAGCCTACGAGCAGCACATGAAGGAAAAGAAATAAAGCCTTTGGGGGATTCGGAGTTCCAGTAAAAAAAACGTCGTATCAAGGCATGATACGATCATTTCATGGCACGCGATATATATTTATATCACAATACTTACATTTTAGTGTAACGATTGTAAAGGAACATAGTATCGTAAATGAGGTAAAGTCAAAGCAGTGCGCCCCTTTCGGGGCGTGCTGCTTGGCTTTATTCAGCAACGAGTCTTACTGGCATGGCACGGTATCTGCCT
>JAIJMN010000267.1:0-2733 GCA_022735715.1 Prevotella sp. | reverse complement strand
GACGTATCGTCTTTGATGTTGAACTTCCTAAATGGAACTATCTCATCAAATGCTCTTGATCGCAGTTTTTCTGCGGAAGTTATTTTTTGAACATTACTAAATATGCTTCTTCAGCCATTTAGCTCAGTCTTGATGAGCCACATATAGAAGGCGTACATCAGCGGATAGTGTACTATGTAGAGCGGAAATAAGATGTCGCCCAAGAAGCGGCAGATGCGTCGGGATGTATTGTCGGTGGTGGCGCCCGAAGCGCCCAGCCATACTATTATAGGGAAAACACCGATGATGCATACTGCTTCGAATATGCCGTTGAGGCTCATTGGTGAGCCTCCGTCTACGAACGTTCTTCCGGAAATTGGAGTAATCTCACGATAATTCGTGACTAAGACCACGCAATCATTTTGTCACGAATTACCATAAATTATTCACGAATATTTGTGTAAGTGGCAAGTGTTTATTGTAAAAAAAAGATGCAAAAGTAGTCCTTTTGCAATGAAAATGATTACTTTTGAACTGTGTAAAATTGCACACTTCCGTCGTTAACGCTGTAAGTTGTTGTGTGTAAATAATATATATATAGCACGCTCAAAACTCACGAATTTCGATCCAAAGAATTCCTCGTGCGTTCAGTTTGCAGTTTTGAGCGGTTAGAAATGCAAATATTGTAACATGGGCGGTTGCAATTGCATCATTCTTTATACCATTTGAAGAGCTTCTGCACTCCTTCTTCTATTTCCACTTTGTGTGTCCATCCGAGCGAATGCAGTTTGCTTACGTCAATGACGTTTTCGCATGGTGCCGTCGGGCTTAGCACCATAGGATACGCTGCTGTATTTCTCTATGCCGATGATGTCTTTGAAGTCTACATTCAGGAGCAAATCTTACGTGTCACGAAGGTCTCACCACGACGTTCGCTCTCATGGTTGAAGAGAACGGCGTATTATGCCGTGCACGTCATAACCTTTGTCCAGCAGCAATTCTGCCATATAAGAGCCATCCTGACATGTAATGCCCGTGATGAGGGCAATGTTCTGTTTGCTCATAAGCCAATAATCTTTTATGTTATGTGTTCTTCATACACAGGAGTTTTCACTCCGTTATCAATGTTATGTCTGTAAAATGTAATACAAATTGCAGAATATGCTGGCAAAGATACAACTTTTTTACAGTTTTTGTGGCGTTATTACACAGACAATTACTGATTTCTAAAAAAAACTTCCTACGTATTTTGAGAGCAAAAACCCGAAAAAAGTTGCGATTTCCCGTGGAAATCTACCAAAAATCAATAGATATCCACGACTTATCGATATATTTTTGTATCTTTGTCACCTAATAAATAGAGAATAAAACAAGGAATACGATATGTTAATAGGCAGAGAAAATGAAATAGCAACACTCCACGGACTGATGAATTCTGATGAATCACAATTCGTGGCTGTTTACGGAAGACGACGTGTCGGCAAGACCTTTCTTATCAGAGAGGCCTACAAGAGTCATTTCGTTTTTCAGCATACCGGCACATACGGAGCCACTCGCAGGCAGCAGTTAAGCGATTTCCGTGAGTCTCTTTATCTTGCCGGAATGGGGAAATGCGCAATGCCTAAGACATGGTCTGAGGCATTTGGATTGCTGTGGAATTTCCTGAAGACGTTCTCTGAAAACGAAGAGAAGAAGGTCATCTTCATCGATGAACTTCCTTGGATGGACACGGCTAAATCCAACTTCGTCCGTTCACTCGACCATTTCTGGAATGCCTGGGCTTCTACGAGAAAAGACCTCATCCTTGTCATCTGTGGAAGTGCCACTTCATGGATCATCGACAATGTGGTCATGAACTACGGTGGCCTTCACAACCGTCTTACATGCAAGGTGCTGCTGCAACCATTCACCCTCAGAGAGTGCAAGCAGTATTGCGAAGCAAAGAACCTTGGCTACAAGGACCGACAGATTCTCGAAGCTTACATGGCTCTTGGAGGAATTCCATACTATTGGAGTTTCCTGAAAAAGGGAATGAGCGTGGCACAGAATTTCGACCGTATATTCTTCCAGCCAGGCGGAGAACTCACACAAGAGTTTGATGCTCTCTATGCTTCACTGTTCAAGAAGCCACGCTGTCACATAGCAATCATTACAGCGCTTGCCAAGAAGAAACAGGGACTGCAGAGAGAAGAATTGCTGAAAGCTTCGAAACTCACAGACAATGCCGATTTCTCGAAAGCGCTACAGGAATTGGAGCAATGCGGTTTCATCCGCAAGTTCACAGCCATTGGTAAGAAGACGAGGGATGCAACCTACCAACTCATAGACAACTACACCTTATTTTACTTTGACTTCATATCGGAGAACACCAATGGTGATGAACATTTCTGGTCTTCATCCGCAGGTTCATCCATCCATTACGGTTGGGCAGGAAGAGCATTCGAGCGTGTCTGTATGCAGCACGTCAACCAGATCAAGGCAGCCCTCGGCTTCTCAGCCGTTGTGAGCAGCGTTCACTCCTGGTCATACAAGGGCACGAAAGACCCTGCCACAGGCAAGACGCTGACGAAGGGAGCACAGATAGATATGCTCATCGACAGAAACGACGATACAATCAATCTCTGTGAGATGAAATATACCAACGCCCCTTATGTTATAACAGAAGAAGAGGACAACCGCATCCGCAACCGCAGGGAGACTTTCGTCAGGGAAACAGGCACCGAGAAAACGGTACTCATCACGATGATCACCTCC
>JAIJMN010000266.1:0-2737 GCA_022735715.1 Prevotella sp. | reverse complement strand
GATCTGCTCGCGCAACTCCTTGGCAACGGGACCTGTCTCGCGGTATTGCTGGTGAAGTTCCTGCAACTGGTGGAATGCGCTGATTACATCTTCTTCGTCTGCGAGCTTCTCAGCGGCCTCGCACAGCTTGGTCTTTATCTCAAGATTCTTCTTGAAATCGTACTCGCGAGCCTCAGAGTTGAGCTTCAGCAGGTCGTAATACTGCTCAACGTAGAGCTGGTAGTTGCGCCACAGCTCGCTGGCTTTCTCTGCCGGCACAGCCTTGATGTCCTTCCACTCCTGCTGCAATTCCTTAAACTCGTTGTACGACTTGTTGGCTTCATCGGGCGATGTAGCCATAGCCTTGATACGTTCGATGATGGCGAGCTTCTTCTCAAGGTTAGCCTGCTTCTCAGCTTCCTGCTCCAGGAACACCTTTGCACGTTTTTCGCGCACCACAGCCATTTGCTCTTTGAATGTTTCTTCGTCTTCGTCGGGCACAATCTGGTATGTTGTGGGATCGCCACCACCCTCGATGTATTCCTTCAGACGTGCTTCGCGCTCGGCGACGTGCAACTTGTAGAATACAGTCTTAAGCAGATCAATCTCATCTTTGTCAGGATTGTCGTCGCTCTGTGCAATCTGCTTCAGGCGTTCTACAACCTCCTGCTTTGTCTTGTATACCTTGGTGTTAGCCACCGGCTGTTCGGCGGTAGTGTCTACGTTCTGAACTTCAGCTGCGTTCTCCACATTCGCCACTTCTTGTGTACCTTGATTCAAGGCTTTCTCTTGAGAGTCCATCATTTCACTGTTTTAAGTTTATGATAAGGGTAATTCAAATTCTCACCATGCCAAGGCTTTGCCAGGACATGATTTTCATGTTCATATATATTTATATAGGTTGCAAACTTAAATAAAAAAAACCGAAAAGCAACAAAAAAGAACGTTTTTTTATGCTTTTCGGGTCTAAATGGACACGTTTTGGGGGATTATTGCTAATTATGAGGTTGTTATATAGTAGTTTGAATGCAGAAAAACGGTTGTCGGAATACCAAAACAGGAGGCCATGGCACGAAGCCATAACCTCCTGTTTCTTTTAAATATTTGTATCAAAGGTTTACTTAAGCACCTCGATTGCACGCTGCAATCGCTTGATGGTTTCTTCCTTTCCGAGGAATGCCGAGATGTCGAACATGCCCGGACCCTTGCCTATACCTACAAGAGCAAGGCGGAATGCGTTCATCACGTCGCCCAGTTTGTAGCCCTTATCCTCTACCCACTTCATCACGACGGGCTCCTGTCCCTCGATAGAGAAGTCGTCGATACCGTTTAGAACTTCTGCCAACTCACCCATAACCTTGGCTGAATCTCCCTTCCAACGCTTCTTCACGGTCTTCTGGTCGTACTCTGTAGGAGCGATGAAGAAGAACGAGCACAGCGGCCAAAGCTCCTTGACGAAGCTCACACGGTCCTTCATCATAGCCACAACCTGTGTGATACGCTCCATCGACTCGTCCACTCCGTTGTTGGCAACGATAGGTGCAAAGAGGTCGGCAATCTCCTCGTTCGATTTGCGCAGGATGTACTCGTGGTTGAACCAGATACCCTTCTGATAGTCGAACTTGGCACCCGACTTAGAACACTTGTGTATATCAAACTGCTCAACAAGCTCGTCGAGCGAGAACATCTCCTGCTCTGTACCGGGATTCCAGCCCAACAAAGCGAGGAAATTGACTACTGCCTCGGGGAAGTAGCCGCTCTCGCGATAGCCTGAAGAAATGTCGCCGGTCTTGGGATCGTGCCACTCAAGCGGGAACACGGGGAAACCGAGACGGTCGCCGTCGCGCTTTGACAGCTTGCCCTTGCCCTCCGGCTTGAGCAGAAGCGGCAGGTGAGCGAATGTAGGCATCGTGTCTTCCCATCCGAAAGCACGATAAAGCAGAACATGAAGCGGTGCGCTGGGCAACCACTCTTCGCCACGTATCACGTGAGTAATCTCCATAAGGTGGTCGTCAACGATGTTGGCCAAGTGATAAGTAGGCAGTTCGTCGGCGCTCTTGTAGAGCACTTTGTCGTCGAGAATGTCGCTCTTGATCTTCACATCGCCACGAATCATGTCGTCAACATGCACTTCGATGCCCGGTTCAACCATGAAACGCACTACATACTGCTCGCCGTCGTTGATGCGACGCTCCACTTCTTCCTTCGGGAGAGTAAGCGAGTTGGTCATCTGCATACGTGTCTTGGCATCGTACTGGAAATTCTGAATCTCCGCCCGCTTAGCCTCAAGCTGCTCAGGAGTGTCGAATGCTATGTAAGCCTTGCCGTCGACAAGAAGATGGTCTACATATTTCTTATATATGGCACGACGCTCGCTCTGACGATACGGGCCGTGGTTGCCACCGAACGACACTCCCTCGTCAAACTTGATACCGAGCCAACGGAACGACTCGATGATGTAATCTTCGGCTCCAGGCACAAAGCGATGAGAGTCGGTATCCTCGATACGGAACACCAAGTCGCCGCCGTGCTGACGCGCGAATAGATAGTTATACAATGCTGTACGCACACCACCGATGTGCAAAGGTCCTGTTGGGCTTGGCGCGAAGCGCACCCTTACTTTTCTATCTGACATAATAGTATGTTATTTATTTTTGTGTACAAATTTAGATAAAATATCCGAATTATAAGCCAGTTGGGATAAAAAACAGAAATGAATATCTCCGAGTGCTCGCTGCTTGAGTTAAAATGTCAAGAC
>JAIJMN010000026.1:0-18326 GCA_022735715.1 Prevotella sp. | reverse complement strand
CAGAGGTAACGACGGAAACGGACAGAGCGGCAACTACGGAAAAAAGCGACGCCAACAGTTCCCTCAACAAGACAAAAAGCGACGCTAAAAAGAATGGCTCATCGGCTGACAAGACAATAAAAACAGATAAAACTGTCAATAAAACCGACAAGTCTACTGAAAAGAAAAAATCTGACAAGCAGACAACTAAAACAAAGGCCGACAACAAACCGACTAAAACAAAGACGGTGAAAGCGACCGACAACAAGAAGAAAAAGTCAAGTAATTAATTGTAATAATATAAATAACGTATGGCAAAGGATTTTATAGTAGCTATTGAGCTCGGTTCATCTAAAATGACCGGCATTGCAGGGAGAAAAAATCCCGATGGCAGCATTACTGTTCTTGCTGTTGCTTCAGAAGACTCCACCTCGTACATACGCAAAGGTGTTGTCTACAATATTGACAAGACAGCACAAGGATTGAGCAACATTATCTCAAAACTCAAGAATACACTACAATCAGACATAACTCAGGTTTACGTAGGAATAGGTGGACAAAGCATACGCAGTGTCAAGAATGTCATCATCAAGGACCTTCCGCTTGATGCAATAGTGTCGCAAGACATGGTCAACGAGCTTATGGATACCAATCGTAACATGACCTATCCCGACTACGAGATACAGGATGCGATAACCGAAGAATACAAGGTTGACTCACAATACCAGAACGACCCGGTAGGCATACAAGCCATACGCCTTGAGGGCAACTTCCTCAACATATTGTGGCGCCGTTCATTCTACCGTAGCCTCAACAAGAGTTTCGACAATGCAGGCATTGCTATAGCAGAAACTTATCTTGCACCTGTTGTCATGGGCGAGCACGTACTTACAGAGGCTGAGAAGCGAGCTGGCTGTGTACTTGTCGACTTAGGAGCAGAAACCACAACCGTATCTGTTTACTACCGTGACAAGCTGCGCAACATCGCCGTCATTCCACTTGGCAACAACAATATAACCAAGGATTTGGAATCGCTGCAGATGGATGAAGTTGAGGCAGAGGCAATGAAACGCAAATATGGCTCTGCATACACCGAAGTTCAAGACATTGATCCCAATATGGTATGGTCGATTGATGGAAGCCGTACGGTAAGCAGCCGCAAGTTTATCGAAGTGGTGGAAGCACGTATGCTCGAAATCATCGAGAATGTGCGCAATCTTATTCCGTCAGAATATATGGACAAACTGCTTGGTGGCATCGTACTCACCGGCGGAGGTTCCAACATGCGTAACATCGAAAAGGCATTCCGCAATGCTATCAATATCGAGAAAGTGCGCATAGCCAAATCTGTCAATCTCAACATAAACACGAAGGACTCAAAACCCGCTCTTGCCAACAACGGCACTATGAATACAATACTGAGTCTTTTGGCTAAGGGTGACATGAATTGTGCAGGCAACGCCTTTAACGACTCACTGTTCGACGAAGAACAGCTTGCAGCCACTACTCATACAGCAGCAACTGCCGCTCAGATTGCAGCCGAAAAGGCAAAGGCTGAAGAGGAAGAACGCTTACGTAAAGAGAAAGAGGCTGAAGAGGAAGAACGTAAACGCAAAGAGAAAGAAGCCGAAGAAGAGCGACTGGCTGCCGAAAAGAAGGAAAAGTCGGTTATGCATCGTATCTTCGGATCGCTCAAGCAGTTCGGCCGTTCACTTGTTGAGCCGGAACCAGGTTCAAATGATTAAAACAAAAAAAACTGATAACACATATGCCAGACAACAATATCAATCCAATGGTGGACTTCTGTACACCAGACAAAGAGACAAAGAACACTATCATAAAGGTGATAGGTGTAGGCGGCGGTGGCGGCAATGCCGTCAACCACATGTATCGTGAGGGCATACACGACGTATCGTTTGTGCTCTGCAATACCGACAACCAGGCGCTCAACGATTCACCCGTACCAGTACTCTTGCAGCTCGGTACTGAAGGACTTGGAGCCGGAAACAAGCCCGCAAAGGCACGTCAGGCTGCCGAAGAAAGCCTTGACTCAATCAAGCAGATGCTGAGCGACGGCACCAAGATGACATTCATTACCGCAGGTATGGGTGGCGGAACTGGTACTGGTGCGGCTCCTGTCATTGCCCGTATCAGCAAGGAACTGGGCATACTCACAGTAGGTATCGTTACCATTCCGTTCCGTTTTGAAGGAAAGCGCAAGATTGACCAGGCTCTCGACGGTGTTGAAGAAATGGCCAAGCACGTCGATGCATTACTCGTAATCAACAATGAACGTCTGCGTGAGATATATCCCGAACTTACTGTGCTTGACGCTTTCGGCAAGGCAGACGACACTCTCAGCGTTGCAGCCAAGTCAATTGCCGAGATCATCACCAACCACGGACTCATCAACCTTGATTTCAACGATGTCAAGACCGTACTCAAAGACGGTGGTGTAGCCATTATGTCAACTGGCTATGGCGAGGGTGAAGGTCGTGTCAAGCAGGCTATTGAGGATGCGCTCAACTCACCGTTGCTCAACGACAACGACGTATTCAACGCCAAGAAGATTCTTCTCAGCATCAACTTCTGCAAGGACAGCAGTACAAGCGACAACGGCAACAATGGCCTTATGATGGAAGAGATGAACGAGGTGAACGACTTTATGGAACGCTTCGGTTCTGACTTCGAAATAAAGTGGGGTATCGGACTCGATCCCGACCTTGGCAAGAAGGTCAAGGTGACAATCCTCGCAACCGGCTTCGGCATCGAGAACGTCGACGGAATGAATATCCATATCAAGAAGCAGACACAGGACGATCTCGACCGTCAGGCACGCGAGCAGGAACATGCCGATGATCTTGCCATACGCCGTGGCAAGTACTACCCCGAAGACAAGAACCAACTTCTCACCAAGCGCCGTCCGCAAATCTTCATCTTCCGTCCTGAAGACCTCGACAATGAGGAAGTGATACTCGCCGTAGAGAACACACCTACCTACAAGCGCACACAACAAATGGTAAAGGAACTGCGCCGTCGAATCGTTGACGAAAGCGAGTCTACCAAGCCGAAGGAGGAAGACAATAATGTGAACGGTATAATATCGTTTGCTTAACCCTGCCACTATAAGTCTGACAACAGCTGCACTTAGCAGAACAGTTCTTTCAATACTGGCAGCGATTTCATATCAGGAAATTCGGGCAGGTGAAGTTTATAATAATATAGTATAACATCCACAATGCGGTTGCGTTCGTTGCGAGTCAACGATAGCAACCGCATTGTCGTATAGTTAAGTCGCATAAGCAGCTGTATCATTCCAGCCTCATCAGGTTTCAAGAAGTCGCCATGCACAGGAGCGTATGATGTAAAGCATCCGCCACGCAAGTCAAAGTAAGGACAATCCTGTCGTTCATCCATATTTGGGAAGAATCCTACAAATCGCGTCATGTGCAGCATGAAGACGACATGAAAGTTGGCAAAGCTGTTAACACACGTGTCAAGCCACATCACACTATTCTCCACAAACACAAACAGGTCGTGGTTCTGCTGCTCCGAACGAGTAGCATACGTAACAAACTCAGCCATAAAAAGAGCAATGCCGAGTTTGTGGGCATCAAATGGAATAGAACTGAACGGCCATGCTATCGCAGCATTCTTCAATCGTTGCAACTTCTGGCTCTGTCTGTAGTCGAATTCCACGTCAAGAACAGTAAGAGGTTGAAACAATTGTTTGCTGATACCAGAACGAGACGACCTTGGAATACGCTGCATAAAAGACACTCGTCCGACACTCTCGGTGAGCAGGTCGACGATAATCTGTGACTCGCCGTATTTCAGCGAGTTAAGAACAATAGCCTTGGTTTTTACATGCATTTTCCTCTACTTTTAGTATTTTAACGGCAAAATTAAAGAAAAAAGAGGCATTTCGATAAAAAAAGCAGAGGAAAATTTGTCCAAACTAAAATAAAGTCGTACCTTTGCATCCGCAAAAATAAAGCACTTTGGTCCCTTCGTCTATCGGTTAGGACGAGAGATTTTCATTCTCTAAAGAGGAGTTCGACTCTCCTAGGGACTACAATAAAAATAAAAAAGAAGAAACATAACAAGATGGCAAACCACAAATCATCACTTAAGAGAATCCGTCAGGACAAGGCTAAGGCTTTGCACAACAGATACTACGCCAAGACAATGCGTAATGCTGTTCGTAAGCTTCGCGCTATGACGGACAAGGAAGAAGCTGTCAAGCTCTATCCTACCGTTCAGAAAATGCTGGACAAGTTGGCAAAGACTAACATTATCCACAAGAACAAGGCTGCAAACTTGAAGTCAAGCTTGTGTCTGCATATCAGCAAGCTCGCCTAAGTAGTTTGTTGGCAACCCATACTGAGGTCATATTCCGAAAGGATTATGACCTTTTTTTTGTCTTTTTCTCAACCTACACCACCCATTTAGCATTCTATTTTAGACGTTTTTTATACCGAAAATTTCCCTAACTCACATAATTTTAGTACTTTTGTAGTCTAAACATAGAAAAATCAAAATGGCAGAAATACAGAACACCGAGAACAATTACTCGGCCAGTAATATTCAGGTTCTTGAAGGACTTGAAGCCGTGCGCAAGCGTCCGGCAATGTATATCGGAGATATCAGCGAGAAGGGTCTGCACCATCTTGTCAACGAGACCGTCGACAACTCTATCGACGAAGCAATGGCAGGCTATTGCACCCACATCGAGGTGACCATCAACGAGGACGAATCAATCACCGTTCAGGACAACGGCCGTGGTATTCCAGTCGATATGCACGAGAAGCTGCACAAGTCGGCCCTTGAAGTCGTTATGACAGTGCTCCACGCTGGCGGTAAGTTCGACAAGGGTTCATACAAAGTCAGTGGCGGTCTGCACGGTGTAGGTGTAAGTTGCGTCAATGCACTGTCTACACACATGAAGTCGCAGGTGTTCCGCGACGGCAAAATCTACCAGCAGGAATACGAGAAGGGCAAGCCACTCTACCCCGTCAAGGTAGTAGGCGAGACAGAACTCCGCGGTACACGTCAGCAGTTCTGGCCCGATCCAACTATATTTACCACCACCCACTATCAGTGGGACATCATAGCACGCCGCATGCGTGAGCTCGCATTCCTCAATGCCGGCATCAAGATTACGCTGCGCGACATGCGCCCCGACGAAGAAGGCAAGACACGCGAGGAAGTATTCCATGCCAAGGACGGTCTCAAGGAGTTTGTTCGCTATGTAGACCGTCACCGCACCCACCTTTTCGACGATGTAATCTATCTGAAGACCGAAAAGCAGGGCATACCTATCGAGGTGGCTGTGATGTACAACACCGACTATTCGGAGAATATCCACTCATACGTCAACAACATCAATACCATTGAAGGCGGTACACACCTCACTGGTTTCCGTGCCGCACTGACACGTACGTTGAAGGCATATGCCGATGCCGACCCTACAATATCAAAGCAGATTGAGAAAGCCAAGATAGAGATTGCAGGCGAGGACTTCCGCGAAGGACTCACAGCCGTAATCGCCATCAAGGTGGCTGAACCTCAGTTTGAGGGTCAGACCAAGACCAAGCTCGGCAACAGCGAAGTGGCAGGAGCCGTTCAGCAAGCTGTAGGCGAGGCTTTGGCCAACTATCTTGAGGAGAACCCCAAGGAGGCCAAGATGATATGCGACAAGGTGATTCTTGCAGCCACAGCACGTATCGCAGCACGCAAGGCACGTGAAAGCGTACAGCGCAAGAACCCTATGACAGGTGGCGGACTCCCCGGCAAACTTGCCGACTGCTCTAACCGCGATCCAAAGAAGTGTGAGATATTCCTCGTCGAGGGTGACTCGGCCGGCGGTTCTGCCAAGCAGGGACGCGACCGCTACACTCAGGCTATCCTGCCTTTGCGTGGTAAGATTCTCAACGTAGAGAAGGTAATGTGGCACAAGGTGTTCGAGTCGGAGTCGGTTATGAACATCATACAGAGTATCGGTGTACGCTTCGGCGTTGACGGCGAGGAGGACAAGGAAGCCAATATCGACAAGCTGCGCTACGACAAGATTATCATCATGACCGATGCCGACGTCGATGGTTCACACATCGACACGCTCATCATGACACTCTTCTATCGCTTCATGCCAAAGGTAATCCAGGAAGGCCATCTCTACATAGCCAACCCGCCGCTCTACCTATGCACATACAAGAACAAGGTGAAGGAATATTGCTACACCGAGCAGCAGCGTCAGGCATTCCTCGACAAGTATGCCGCTGGCGTTGAAGACGGCAAGTCGGTTCACACACAGCGCTACAAAGGTCTTGGTGAGATGAACCCCGAGCAGCTTTGGGAGACAACAATGGACCCGCAGACACGACTGCTCAAGCAGGTTACCATCGAGAATGCAGCCGAAGCCGACGAGATTTTCTCAATGCTTATGGGCGACGATGTAGAGCCACGCCGTAAGTTTATCGAAGAACACGCTACCTACGCCAATATCGATGCGTAGTATTTGTATAAGTTGAGAGTTGAAAATTGAGAGTTGAAAGTTATGATATGCATTGACTGTAATGCATTAATATTTGACGTTTATCGTCAGTAATCATAACTCTCAACTCTCAATTTTCAACTCTCATTTTTCTTTCAACTCTCAACTTTCAACTCTCAACTTCCCCCACTCCATGCGCCTATTCCATACATTCATTCTTCTTCTGTTATCTCTTACAGCCGCACATGCGCAGCAGTTCGGCACAGAATGGATGACATCGCCATCGTCTACAGACTCGTCATGTGTATGGTTTCGTCGCACATTCGTTGCCCACAACCCTCCTGAACACGCCTCTGTGTGCGTTGCAACCGACTCACGCTTCATTCTTTATGTCAACGGTCGCAACGTGTCCACAGCGCTTTATATGCCCCGTCACGTCGATGCAGCCCATCCTACCGTGTCCTTTACTTACGACGTAACACGCTTTCTTCGTACCGACTCCAACACAATAGCCCTGCTTCTTGCACCCACAGCCATTATGCGTGCGCCAAAACTCTCGGTATGTTTCTTTGGGAAATACAGCAACAATCTTCCGTTTGCTTCGTGCGATGTTGACGGATGGACATACTGTGCAGCCTCAACGCGCCTTACAGCCGATGGCGAACTAACAGACAAGAGCCTCCAGTCAGCTTCATTTCCATTCTACGGAGATATCGTCACACCAATGTGGCAACCAGTCGCAGCAATAGAAACAAGCCGTTACAGCGTAAATAAAGACTACGGAACAACTGCTGAAAGCATATATGGCTACAACCACCTATTATATAATGTATTGAACGATGATGCCGTACGGGTGCACCAGATACTCAGTCCACGCTTCTTCGACCGCACCGACAATTCTATAACCTACGACTTCTCACCCGGTTTCTACGGCTTTGTGCGTGTCACGTTGCGTGGTTGCCAACGTGGCGAGCATATATATATTAATGGTATGGAGTATATATGCAGCGGCGAAATGGACGAACAGGCTTATTGTCACTTTACCGCCCGATACATGCGTCGCATTACAATAACCGGCGACCGACACTTCAATCCCGAACAAGTGCAGGAAGTAGAAGCCGTATGCCAATAAAGTTACGTATCACCTTTACAATCGTAACACTAATATCATGGACGTGATATAAAGCAGTGTTGCGTGTCTTGAAACAGTCGTATCATGCCTTGAAACGACCGTATCATGCCTTGAAACGATCGTATCATGGCATGATACGAGGTTTTTACTGGATGCTAATATGCCAGATAAACAAAAAGCGTATCCCGACATCACTGCCCGGATACGCCAAAAAAATTTACAATCTTATCTAACTATAAACCTGTGTAATAGTTCTAATACAAAATTTACCATCTATTTATTTTATTCGGTGTATATATGCAACTTGGTCATCTTGATAGAATACCAATAACTGGCCTTTTCATTCAATCTAATATAAAGATAACGTACCTTGGGCTTTCCTAGGAGATTGAATGTCAGTGTATCTCCCCCTGTTTCCATAGTTCCAATCTCTTTCCATTCCTCTCCATCTGCATACATTATTGTAGTATTAGTACATGCATAGTATGAAGATTTATAAATTGTCTGAATGGCCGTCACCTTCTTTTCCTCACCAAGGTCAACCATAATGCCCTTATCTTCGTCACTATCAAATTCTACAAACGTGCCATTACTATTATCAAGCAAATCATCTGAAGAACCCAGCGTATTTCCATCTAATGTAAGAGTAAGACTTGACGACGGTATCTCAACACTACCCTGTGGTAAATCTTCTACTGAGATATACTTCTTCTTAGCCTTGTTAATACAAAAGTTGATTTGAGTCATCTTTGGATTTGAGGCAATAAAGGTGTTATGACCATCTGTTGTTATCTTGTCTATCTTAATACATCCTTTCTGCTCATCTTGTTCCTCTATATTTGCCAATGGTGATAAATCCTCGAGCACCATACGTACAGTATCAGACGATGTCCGTCCCGCCTTAATAGTCAGTGTATTAGAAGCAAGAGCATTACCCTCACGATCAACAAGTCTATAACTTGTTGATGGTAATTTATCACTGCCTTCTATAATCACGTCAACACTTACATCGCAATTTGAAGGCTTTTGTACCTTGGCAGAAAAGTCCATACTCTTCTCACCAGTAAGTTCAAGCGGAGTATGCTTTAAATTAAAAGTCTTACAGTCCGACTCAAGAAAGTCAGTACGTTGTATATATACATATGTGGCAGTCCACTCATCCTGCTCTACGTTGTCGTCGTCGCTACATGCGGTAAGCATACCCAGTGACAGCAATACTGCTGCCACGGGTATATAGTTCTTTATGTATTTAAACATAACTTGTTTCTTTTAAAGTTGCATCTAAAGTTCATTACTGCCATGGAGTGCTTTCGTCGGTCGACTTTACACCCTCAATCCATTTCGGAGTTGAAGCATTTCCACTTGTTAACGTATGACCGTTACCTGTGCAGTCAGCAAAAGTATTGCCCGTACCATCATTCATGCGCCAATATGCCTCCAAGCCCTTCGACTTAGCACTAACTGTAGCCATATTGTTCTGTATCTGAGCTTCTGTACGACATACCGACCAAACACGTGCCTCAGCCATAAGAATAGTACAATTACCCCAACGACTCCATGAATCATCACCTTTTGTAAACCATTCGAACGCCTCAAATGTTGTTGGTCCTGATGGGATATCCTTTACACCAGCAAAAGCACCATTGATATACAACTTATACTGCGAGCCATCACATGTCAGTGCGAGGTGCTGCCATTTATTAGGAACGAACGAGAACGAAGGGTTCATATACAGACGGTTGCGTCCTACAATCTGCACAAGCGAATGTGCTTCATGATTGCCATCATATCTCTGTGGGTCTTCAAAGCGCAGTAATACAAAGTTGGAGTTATCGCCACGGTTTATGAATACAGCACGGTCACGATCGTATGTATTAGATACCTGGAACTTCACCTCAATAGTATACTCATTATAAGTTTCAGGTCCCTTAGGCATTTCAGATTTCAACATCGGTCCGCCATTAAACTGTGGCAATGATGAAGTAGTAATAGCCTCAGTAGTAATAACG
This sequence comes from Prevotella sp., assembly GCA_022735715.1. Lineage (GTDB taxonomy): Bacteria > Bacteroidota > Bacteroidia > Bacteroidales > Bacteroidaceae > Prevotella. The sequence continues at coordinate 8,713 of JAIJMN010000026.1, read as the reverse complement.
AAAGCACTTGTCTGCGGCATAGACAGAACAGCACCATCCTCACTAACGAGACGCAACGGCAAGGCATATGTCTCACCTATCATATCCTCTGTGAGAGGTTTGATATTCACCCTCACTGGGTCGGCAGTATATTCGCCCTTCTTGATAATTATCTCGTTAGGGATCTCATACTGTCCTTCAGGCAAAGTCACAAAACCCGTACTCTGCTTCTCGTTATACTCTTCCAGTACCTTCTCGTCTACAACAAGACGGAACTTGCAGTCCTTAGGTGCGGCACTCGACAGACACGGTGTAATCTCTGTTGCGCCACCCTCGTCGGTGATAACCACCTTGGCACTTTTTGCCGAAAGGCTTTCGTTAATATATGCACCGTTGCCGATTATTTTATATTCAGCATCATTGCACGCAGTGAGCGTGGCTACGGCAGCTATTAATGTCAATAATATCTTTTTCATCTCTTTTTAGTATTAGGTCGTATTATTTGATAACGGCGGGATTCATCACCTGAATAGCATTGCGCATCCATTTGTAAGCCGGTGTGTTTGCAGCCTCACCGTCGAAGTGATAGCCTCCACAACCACCCTTAAGATAGCCATTGAGAGGCTGCCAACGTGCAAAGCCCTCAAGCGACTTGTACGGAGCTTCCTTGCCATCACGTGTTCTGAAAGTATAACCTCCAGCCAAGCAGTCCATAGCACTCTCAAGGTTCTCGGTCATAATGTAACGGTTAGTAATAGTCTCCTCGTCGAGCACCGACTTAAACTTGTTGATACCATTATTCAAACGACCGTCTAGTCCTGCCTCAGAATTTTTATATGCCTGAATCACGAAGTAGCTCAGATATGGTCCCACCTCAGTATGAAGGAATTCTGGCTCACCGTCCACGATAAGCAGTTTCTCAGGATTTGCCGACAATGGACCAAGCTCCTTAGCCAACTCCATTATAAATACCTTCATCAAATCTTGGCTGCTTGCCAACTCACCACCATAGCCATAGTGAGGCTCGTAGTCGATGTCAAAGCCGTCGTAGTTGTACTTGGCAATTGTGTCAAGGAAAGCTTGTGCATACTTGCGTACAGCAGCCTCCTTAGACTCCTGGTCGCCGTCTTTCCAGCCCCAGAACTCGTGACGCTTTTCGGTCGACTCATTATACTCGGCAGGAGTAACACCATCACCAACCCATTTTGTGAAGCTACACATCACAATCTTTGTGCCCTTCACCTTCTGTACAAATTCAAGGTCCTTACGCTTTCCTTCCGACAGGTTGGTAGCTCCGTCCCACAATGAAACAACGTCCATCGAGTCGGGAATACCCGAGAGCATGTTGGCAGTTGAAGCTGCAGGGTCGCTCCATCCTCCATACCATCCGAAGGTGATAGAGTGTTTGGTCTTCTTCCAATCGCGCAGAGCCTTATAATAAGTCTCTGTCTTCGCTATTTCGGTGTTGTTATAGCGTGTCATTTGTTTGGCCTCTGGTTCAGTCCAGTCGCTGCAAGAGGCGAAAGCCATAGCGAGAGCGGCTGTGAGGCAGTAGAATATCTTTCTCATAATTTGATTACGTTGTTAGGTTTTTACTTCTTTTTTGCCCAGAACAAATCGGTAGCCTCATTGTCCGGACCACCCAGCTGCTGTACAGCCTTGTCGTAGTTCTCGCGATTGAGGTCGCGCTCTGTGTACGGGTAACGCAGACGACGCATTCCACGCTGCATATCAGTGATTACCGACTGATTCAGGTTGCTGATGGCAGGAGCCAGTTCCGGATATCCGGTGCGACGATACTCAGCCCAAGCCTCCAGTCCGAGTGGGAAATTGGCAATCCACTTCTGTGTTATGATGCGCTCCAGGTTCTGTTGGCTGTTGTCGGCATCCCACTTCACTTTCACCTTAGTCTGGCGACTATAATTGTATTTCGAACCGCGCGGGTCATTAGCATGACCTTCCGGTATGTGTGTATTGTCAGCAATGTATGCATCAATGGCAGTTGCATCCACACCATACTGTTCCATAGACAAGCGTATGCCACGCTCGTAGAATTCCTGAGCTGATCCGCCCATGTTCCATCCCTTCAGCGCACCCTCTGCACGCAGGAAACAAACTTCCGCAGCCAGACACACCGGCATCTTTGTCGATGCAGTAGCATTAATTTGTGAGTATCCGCTCACCAAAGCCTTGTCAAATCCTGCCTCACCGCTACGCATACCAATGTAGCGTGTTGCGTCAAAAGACGACTTGGTGAAGTAAGACGCCATACGCGGATCGTTGTAACCCTGCATATAGTCGACGATAGATGAGCTTATACGCAAGTCGCCCCAGCTTGCCGAAGCCAACTGATAAGGGTTGCCCTGCACACCTGGATCCACAAGAGCATTCTGGCTGTTGTTTTCAATCAGTCCGGCAGGGCTCTCGCATACTTCCTCAGCAGCCTGGCGGTCTTCTGTACGAATAGCAGCGCGCAGAGCAAGCGAATTTGCAAGACGTGCCCACATAGCATAATCTCCTTGATAAATAGGATCAGCGTTACCAAGCGGACGACTGGCAGGATAAGCCACCGAGTACTGATAGAGTATGGCGGCCGACTGACGCAGGTCGGCAATGATGTTCTTGTATGTCTCCTCAGCTGTGTCGTAGCCAGTGCGGAACGAGTGGTCGGCCACCGAGCTGTACGGAATGCCGCCATAGCAATCGGCTACACGCATCAGAGCCGAAGCCTTGAGCAGCAAAGCCATAGCATAGTAGTGACCGGCCTTGTTTGTAGCCTTCTCAACATCAAATATGTTTACGAGGTTTTCGTATGTAGTATTGAACGGAATTGCGTTCCATCCATCCGACGCATTGTAAGTGTCGAAATTCTGTCCGCCCCAACGGTTTGAACATGTCATGTATCCACCGAGTGCTCCCACCATCTGATCAATCATCTGTGAGTTATTCTGCTGTACATACATCACCGGTTCAATCATTGCCGGCAGCAGTACTGACGGGTCGGCCTTATATATAGCGTATGGGTCGGAGTTGTATTTCTCGAAATTGTCTGTACATGCCGTCAGAGCCGAAGCACCGAGAACAACAGACAATACTACCTTATTTATATGTTTCATTGTAGTGTTCGTTTTTTAGAATTGTAATTTCACGTTGAATCCGAAGTTTCTCGTTGAGGGCTGCATGAAGTAGTCCACACCCTGATAGTATGTGCTACTTGTAGCACCTGAGAGTTCGGGGTCGAATGGTGCCTTGCAGTAGATCATCCAAAGGTTACGTGCCACGAATCCTACTGAAGCGTGCATCTTGCCACCGAACCAACGCTTAGGCAGGTCGTACGACAGACTCAGCTCCTGCAGACGTACATTGGTAGCGCTGTACAGATAGTAAGCTCCGTATCCGCCTTCTGCCGTTGATATGGTCTGATAATAGTTCTGGGCTGGTACAGTACCATAGTTGATGGCTACGCCACCAGCGTCGCGAGCATCGGCTGTCACCTTAGATGCGCCATAATAATCGAGAATACCCTGAGTAGCTGAATAACACAAACCACCTACACGTGCTGTGAGCACGAATCCGAGCGACAGTCCGTCATATCTGATAGTGTTACTCCATCCCAAGTTGTACTTCGGAGCGAGGCTACCTGCCTTGCGTGGCTCTGTCTCCATCATTGAGAGGTTGCCGTTCTTGTCAAGGAGTATCGCACCGTTGTTGTCGCGTGCCAGTTCGTGCTTGATGTATATATCGCTCATCGAGCCGCCCTCGTACAGTATTACCTGAGGAGCTACCGAGCTTGCGCCGAGATAGTCCTTCTGTATTTCGGGGATACCCTTGTTGTTGCGGCTGTCGGGCGACAACTGCTTGATACGGTTCTGGTTGATGGTGTATGTCAGGTTCGACTGTACGCCCAGCTTGCCCCACTGGTTGTTATATCCAACAGCCAGCTCTATACCCTGGTTCTGGATATTACCAGTCTGCTCAATCTTGCGATTGTAGAGCGAACTTGAGCTTGATGCAGCGTAGATAGTCTGATGATAAGTGTTCGAACGATAGAGAGTGAGGTCGAAGTTTATAGTGTTGTTGAGGAACTTGGCGTTCAAACCGAGCTCCCACGACTTAGTGTCCTCAGGCTTCATATTTTCGAGCGGAGCCGTGTTAGGCTTCTGCCACTGGTGTGTCTGGTTGTTGTATGTATAGCTCGGATTAGAGAGGAAACGGCTGAATGCAGATGCCACCTTCGAGTACGAAGCACGCACCTTGAGGAAGTCGATGCCCTTCGGCATCTTCACCATGTTCGAAACTACAGCCGACATACCTACCGACGGATAGAAGAACGATGACTGGTTAGAGAATGCCAACTGCGATGCCCAGTCGTTACGTCCTGTCATTGTAAGGTAGAGCATGCTCTTGTAGCCTAATTCGAGCGAAGCGAAAATCGACTGTGTCTGGTCGTGCCATCCACTCTGTATCGGTTTATACTTGCTCTCATAGTTGATATTGTTCATTGCGAAATGGTTGGTGAGCAGGAGGTTGCCGGCACCGCCAGCCGCCTCAAAACGCTGGTCGTTGATAGAAGCACCGATATTGGCAGCTACCGAGTAGTCGTTGAACAATGTCTTGTTAATGTTGAGCATGATATCGCCGTATACCGACTTGTCGTGCTGAGTCTGATCCTCATATCCACCGTTCGAGTCGCAGAATGTAGTGAGGGTCGATGCATACATCTTGTTACGTATGCGATATTCTGAGTTATCCACACGTACACGTCCGGTCACATTCATCCAGTCGAAGATATTGTACTTCACCGATGCGTTGAACATATAGCGTGTCTTGTCTGTAGTGCGGTTCATGCGCTTCTGTATCCAATAAGGATTCTGCAGCGAGTGTGCACCCTCACCGTATGGCCAGTATTGTGTATTGTATCCCAAAACCGGATTCCAACGTTCAAAGTTGCGCACTTCGTCAAAGTTGTCGCTGCGTGGGAACAGATACAGTGCGGGCAGCGGGTTGTAGTACTTACCCTGCGAAACCATGTTCTGGTCTTTCTGCAGGATATAGCTTGCACCGAAGTCGATTACAAGTTTGTCGTTGAGCAACGATGTAGTGTTGCGTGCTGTGAAGTTGTAACGGTCGTACTTGTTGCCTACAATAATACCCTGTGTATTTGTAGTAGAAGCCGAAATGTATGTCTGGTTTTTGCTGTTGCCGGTAGAAAGTGCTACCGAGTTGATAATGCTCGAACCAGTATTGAAGAATTTGGCAGGATCGAAGTCGCTGTTCACCTCAGCGCCCCAGTTCATCAGTCCTGTGCTTGTGCCATATTTGCTCTGTGTCTCTGGCAGCATAGTAGCTTTAGAGAACATAGTGCTGTTCGATACGGTCACAGTAGTGCGGTCTTTGGCTCCACGCTTGGTGTTGATAATGACAGCACCGTTGGCAGCGTCACTACCATAAAGGGCGGCAGCCGACGGACCCGTAAGCATATTTATTGATTCAATGTCTTCAGGGTTGATATCGGCAGAACTTTCAGAACCCGTCTGTTGAGCATAAGAACCACCCGTACCGCCAAATGAGTGGTTGTACATAGGTATACCGTCGATAACGTACAGTACATTGTTGTCCTTCTCGATTGACTTCGCACCACGCATCACTACGCGCACACTACCACCGGCACCAGATGCGCCACTGTTAATCTGTACACCAGCCACTTTACCCACGAGAGAGTTGGCAAAGTTGGCATCCTTTACGTTGGTGAGTTCGTCGCCCTTCACCTGCTGTACGTTGTACGACAGTGCCTTCTGTTCGCGCTTGATACCGAGAGCGGTCACCACAACGTCGCCCAGAAGCTTTGAGTCCTCCTGCAATACTACGTTCATGTTTTCGCCAGCCTTAAGTGTCTGGTTCTTGTAGCCGATGTACGACACCACGATATGGCGTCCGGCGGTACCCTCAAACGAGAAGTTACCGTCCATATCGGTCACAGTTCCTTCGTTGCCCGCACCCTCAGTGCGTACACTCACGCCGATAAGAGGCATGCCGTCCTTGTCGAGCACGCGTCCCTGAATGCGCTGTTTCTTGCCGTTTTGCTGTTTTGCTCCGTTGGTGTGCTGCTTCTCTGTAGCACCAACGGGAACGATGATGATCTGGTCGCCCTTTATCTGGTAGCTGAATCCGCTACCACGAAGCACTTTCTGTAGTGCCTCGTCAACCGTTGCGTTCTGCAGGTTGATGTTGATGCCAGGCTTTTTGTTCAACTGGGTATGGTTGTACTCTGCAAACATACCTGTCTGTTTCTCAATTTGCTTGAGAGCTTCCACGATGGTCGTGTTGCTCTTCTTGATTGTGACACGGGCTCGGCTTTGTGCCATTGCTGCTGTCTGCGAAGCCAGCAACAACGCCGAGAAGCACATGGTCCTTAAGACCATAGCCACTGTTCGTTGTCTTTTGCTCATTGTTAGTACTATTAGTTTATATATAGGTTTAATTCTATCGTAAATTTTTAGGCAGGGGTAAATATAGGGGTGTAAATTAGTCTTTCATTAAATCAGAGCATGTCTCACGACATTACTTGTTGTAGAAGTAGCAGTTGTCGCCATCTATTCGATAGGCGTGCTTGCCCGTGACGCGTACTATCACGTCCATAACGTCCTTAATCGGGGCGTTGTCGGGGAAGTGGAGGGTGTATCGGTCGTTGCCGATGCGGTGCATACTGTAATGGAACGAGTATGGATATTTGCGCTCAAGTATGGAGAATATCTGTGCCAGCGTCTTCTCCTTAAGCACCACCTCGCCTCGTTGCCATGCCGTAATGTCGGCTACATTGGGTGTCATCACCTCATACTTGCGGGTGTCGCGATTGTATGCCATCATCTGTCCGGGCTTCAATATCACACTGCTGTGCATGTCGTTGCAGTCTACCTTGACACTTCCCTCTATAAGTGTCGACTCCACCTTGCGGTCGTCGGGATAAGCCGACACGTTAAACTCGGTGCCGAGTGCTGTCACCTGCATGTCGTTGGTCTTGACTATGAACGGATGCTTCTTGTCGTGAGCCACCTTGAAGCTTGCCTCACCCATCAGGTATACGCTACGTGTGTGGCCGTCGAAGCGGTTGGGATAGAGCAACGCACTGCATGAGTTGAGCTTCACTACGGTGCCGTCGGGCAACACCATCTGTCGGGTCTGGGCTACGGGGGTGTGGTTTTGCAGAAGGTCGGAGCCTTGCGTGTCGGCATTGTAAAGCATGTAGCCCAACATTCCTATCACTATAATGAACACTGCTGCTGCCGACTGCCAGAACCGCAACCAGCGTACTGCCTTTATACGGCGACTGTCGGCAACGGCTGCCTGACTGTCCGTTCCGTTGTTTTGCTGATCAACGCCTACAGTGGCACGCAACTGGGCATAAGCCTCATCGGTCTGCTTTTGGCTGACATTGGCTGAAGTGAATGCCGTCTCTTCCCAAAGATGTTCCATAGCTGCATCCTTTTCTTCACGATGCTTGTCGTCTATCAACCACTTATAGAAATGGCTGGTGGCAGAACTGCCAAAATCGCCGTGGGCGAAGAGGCGCATTATGCTATTTATATATTTATGTGTACCGGTTTTCTCTGTCATACATATATAACACACATGAATGACAAGGACTACTTAAGGAAAAATTAAAAAAATGTGTTTTTCTTGATATTTTATGTTTTTGCCGCTGATTGCTTACATTCCGACAAGCAGCACAAAGAGCAGCATTGTCTTCTTAAGTTCTTTCAATGCCAGATATATCTGATGTTCTATGGTGCGCACCGACAGCTGCAATTGCTCGGCTATCTCAGCATTGGACAACCCATGCATACGACTCATCTCAAATATCTGACGGCGGCGTTCGGGCATACGGTCGAGCGTAAGGCGCATCAGCAGCAATGCCTCTTCATAATACAGCGGATCGTCTGCACCCAGTTCGGCAGGCAGGGTTGCGTCTGCGTTGTCGTCAGAATTTACCCCCCCCGATTCGTGTAACTTATAGTAGCGGATTACATTGAGTACATGATTGCGCGTCATCACGAAGACATAGCTGTCCAAATTGTCCTCGCTCCACTTCTCAGGCATCTCCCATAGCTTCGCAAAGACATTTTGTGCAACATCTTCTGCCTCGTCTTCACGCTTCAATAGCTGCATGGCAAACAGCTTCACACGTGGATAGAGTCTGTTGAAAAGACACTCAAAATCATTCATATACTACTGATAATTGTTATTTCAACACGCAAAGTTATAAATAAAAAACGAATAAACAAAAACTCCGCACTACATGCGCCAAAAAAAGGTCTGTCTCCCATTGACGGGAAACAGACCTTTTTTATTTAGCCTTTATCTTTGTCTGAAAGATTAGAGCTGAGGACCAGCAGCTACGAGAGCCTTACCAGTCTCGTTGTTTGTGTACTTAGCGAAGTTCTTGATGAAGCGAGCAGCGAGGTCCTTAGCCTTCTCCTCCCACTGAGCAGCATCAGTGTAAGTGTCGCGCGGATCAAGAATCTCAGTAGCTACACCAGGAAGCTCTGTCGGAACCTTGAAGTCGAACATCGGAATCTGCTTTGTAGGAGCCTTGTCGATGTCACCGCTCAAGATAGCGTCGATGATACCACGTGTGTCGCGGATAGAGATACGCTTGCCAGTACCGTTCCAACCAGTGTTAACGAGGTAAGCCTTAGCGTTGTTCTTCTTCATTTTCTTAACGAGCTCCTGAGCA
>JAIJMN010000265.1:0-2782 GCA_022735715.1 Prevotella sp. | reverse complement strand
GTCTTTGTCTTATCACCCTCTGCAAGTTGCTGCATCATCTGGATATATTTCTGCGCAAGCAGATAGTTGGCGGGATTGGTACTCTTGCCAACGGCCTCAGTAATCTTCTCGATGGCAATAGCCTCAGCCTCTGCCTTGCGAATACGAGCCTGAGCCTGGCCCTCGGCACGGAGTATCTCCTGCTGCTTGGCAGCCTCAGCGCGGTTGATGGTAGAAGTCTTCTCTCCCTCCGACTTGAGGATTTCGGCCTGCTTCTGTCCCTCTGACGTAAGGATAGTAGCACGTTTGTTGCGCTCAGCCTGCATCTGCTTTTCCATAGCCTGAAGAACGCTTGACGGCGGAATAATATCCTGCAACTCTACACGGTTCACCTTAATACCCCACTTGTTGGTAGCATCGTCGAGCACAGCACGCAGCTTTGTGTTGATAGTGTCGCGCGAGGTAAGAGTCTGGTCGAGCTCCATCTCGCCGATGATGTTACGCAGAGTGGTCTGTGTGAGTTTCTCGATAGCGTTAGGCAGATTGTTGATTTCGTAAACAGCCTTGAATGGGTCTACGATCTGGAAATAAAGCAGGGCATTAATCTGCATCTGGATATTATCCTTAGTGATTACGTTCTGCTTGTCGAAATCGTACACCTGTTCGCGTAGGTCGATAGTGGTAGAATAGGCATAGCGTCCACGATACATAGTTACTATAGTCTTGGCACGATCGATGAACGGAATGATGATATTTATACCCGGACTGAGTGTGGCGTAGTACTTACCAAGACGCTCTACAATTTTAGTCTCGCTCTGAGGAATGATAACAACAGCCATCTTCACAAAAATGACTGCAAGCACTACCAGTGCAATAAGAATGATTGTCATGATTTCCATTGTACTAATGTTTTAATTGTTAATGATTAGTGTTTATTTTTCGGGAACCACCTTTATGATGATGCTCTCACGTCCCACGATGCGCACCTTAGTGCCTATTTCAAGGTCGGCAGCGCAGTCCGACTGAGCCTTCCAGTCGTCGCCGTCAAGTTTCACGCGTCCATAGCCGCCAGCCTTAATTGCCTCTGTCACCTCACCTGTACGACCAATGATGGCATCGGCATTGCTCACACGACGGTCGGCATCATGATTGAGCAGAGCTACCAGGCTGGGTCGAAGATAGAATATGGAAAGCACGCTGAACATCGCAAACACCACTACCTGTAACCAGAACGGTGCTGCAAACAAAGACGCTATAAGAGCAATGACTGCTCCGATGCCAAAACAGGTGATGTAGAAATCGCCCGACGACATCTCCATTATAAGACACACCATTGCCACTAATGTCCATATAGCCCAAAGGTGTTGCAACAGATATTCTACCATAATAAGATGAGGGTTTAAGGGTTATTTTTTATTAAATACAATATTAAGCCTTACAGTTTGGTCATGTGGTAGCCCAACGTCTTCAGCTCTACTGCCACGCCCATGACATACATCTGATGCAAAGCTGCTGTGAAAGCTCGCATGGCAGCAGCTGTGCCTGGCTCGAGACACATGTGCGACATCATATTATATGTACGCGAAGCACTCTCTGCCACGGCATCGTTAATCTTCTTGCGGCTGTCAGCATCAAGACAGAGCACCTTGTCAAGAATGTAGTCGTCCATATGGTCGAAGTCAATTCGGTCGCGCAGATAGACATACAAATCGGGCACCTTGCCGTACACTTCCCATTCCACATCCCAATACTTTGCCACAGCCATACCTATGAACATCATCCATCCCAAAGCCACCGACGGGTAACCGGTATTGTACTCGCGTATGCCGTCAGTCATATAGCTCTGACCTATCTTAAACCACAGGTCGTCGAGATCTGGAGTTTCGGGCATCCGCTCGTCTACTAAGTCCAATGTACGCAAATAGGCATAAAGGTCGTCGTGAAATCTCTGTTCTACCGGGTTGTCGTATTTTATATTGCTCATTTCGTTGTTGGTTTACTTTTTCAAACATTTTTTAATAGGCACCTTTTATCAGCACCGGCTCCACGATGCTCTCGTCGGGCCAATGCGGAAGAAAAAGCAATGGATGCTCCTTGCCACCGAGGAAGCTCCAGTCCACGCTCTTCAAGAAGTCGAAATCAGGCCGTCCGAAGTCAAACGAACGTCCGTAGAGCACTATAGCTCCACGATTGTTGTCTACCTTCCACAATCCACCGCCAAACGGGCAGCGTTCGCCTCTGTTGAGCAGTTCGCGATGCAGATAGACATTGCCAAACTTCAGCACTCCATTCTGGTTTATTATGAATTTCTGATACATAGTGTAAAATTACATATAAAATCAGACAACAGCAACGAAAGTAACAAATTTTTATGTTTTTATTTTTATAAAACAACATGAGGTTAGGTCTTCTGTGTTTTTATGCGTAACTTTGCACGCTAAAAAACATTCGGAACATCAATAATGAGACGTATAACAATTCTTCTTATTGCAATATGCTGCAATATTGCACTTTATGCACAGACAAGCCGACGCACCATAGAACGATTTGCCACAGAAGCGGTAAAACAAAGAACCCTGACTGGCCGCACCCCTACAATAGACATTCTCGACTCACTCGCCAACAATGCTGAGGTAAGTGTGGAAATGCTCAGCCGAATGGGTGAGCCCGACGACGCACGCCAATACAGAGCATGCCTGCAAACCATCGATGCTATTGTAGACTACACTATGAACAGTTCAGGCAGAAAATATACAGATGTTTTGCGAAGTGGACTGAAGAAGGCTCTCGACCGCAGCTACGA
>JAIJMN010000264.1:0-2802 GCA_022735715.1 Prevotella sp. | reverse complement strand
TTGAACACGCGCGAGCCCTGCTTCAGCACACACTCGTATGCGCCCAGACGCATGGTTCCGCCCATGTTCGTAATGTTTTTCTGCTCCTCCATGATGTCGATGACGTTGTGCGGAGTCTTCTCGTCCATTTCCCGGCTGTTGGCATCGGCATAGCCCAGTACGTTGCGAGCAAACTCTATCACCATCATCTGCATACCCAGACAGATGCCGAAAGTCGGGATGTTGTGCATGCGGCAGTAATGGGCAGCTACAATCTTGCCCTCGATGCCACGCTGTCCGAATCCCGGACAAATCATGATGCCGTCCTGACCCTTTAGCTTCTCAGCCACATTTTCCTCTGTCAGATATTCCGAGTTGATGAATGTGATGTTCACCTTGCGGTCGTTGTACGTTCCGGCGTGCGACAGGCTCTCGCGTATCGACTTGTAAGCGTCCTGCAAGTCGTATTTGCCCACGAGTCCGATGTTAACCGTTTCGGTAGCCTTGTTGCGACGTTCGAGGAACGAGCGCCACGGACCGAGCGACGGCTTCTCGCCGATAGGTTCGCCCATCTTGCGCAGAATGGCTGTGTCCAGACACTGGTTCTGCATGTTGATAGGCACTTCGTATATACTGGGCAGGTCTTCGCTCTGTATCACACAGTCGAGGTCGACATTGCAGAATCCTGCCACCTTCTTTATTATCCCTTCATCCAAGTGTTTTTCGGTGCGTAGAATCAGTACGTCTGGCTGAATGCCCACACTCTGTAGCTCCTTCACGGAGTGCTGGGTTGGCTTGGTCTTCAATTCGCCAGCTGCCTTCAGATATGGCACGTATGTCAGGTGGACGTTAATGGCGCGCTTGCCCAGCTCCCACTTGAGCTGTCGTATGGCCTCCATGTATGGAGCGCTTTCGATGTCGCCAATGGTTCCGCCAATCTCGGTTATAACGAAGTCGTAGTTATACTTCTTGCCGAGCAGCTTCACGTTGCGCTTGATCTCGTCGGTTATGTGCGGCACCACCTGAATGGTCTTGCCCAGATAGTCGCCACGGCGCTCCTTGTCGATAACGGCCTTGTATATGCGGCCGGTTGTCAACGAATTGGCTTTGGTGGTCTGGATTCCGGTGAATCGCTCGTAGTGGCCGAGGTCGAGGTCGGTTTCCATTCCGTCAACCGTCACATAGCATTCGCCATGCTCGTAAGGGTTGAGTGTTCCAGGGTCGATGTTGATGTACGGATCAAATTTTTGGATAGTGATGTTGTAACCTCTTGCCTGCAAGAGCTTACCGATTGACGACGAAATGATGCCTTTACCAAGTGAAGACACAACGCCGCCTGTTACAAATATGTACTTTGTTTCAGCCACGGTGATATAAATTATAAAGAATTAAATATTCTAATACGTACAAAAATACAAGGTGCAAAGTTAATATAATTATGCGAAACCGACAAAATTTTTCATTTTTTATTCTTACCTTTGCAGCATTATTCATTAGCTTTTAATCTATTTTTATGCATATGAAATTCTTACATATCGCCATAGTGGCAATATTGCTGTTTGCAGACCATGCCGATGCACAGGTGCGCTCGCGTCATGTCAAGGTGCACGATGCCGACACGGTGCCGGTTATTGTACGTTCGTATGTCGACTCTTTGCAGGTGGGGCGCATGCGTGTCGACTCGCTTTTCGCCCTGCGTCGCGACAGTCTTTCGGCACCCGATGGCCGCTATTACCGCCTCTTCGTTCCCCTCACTTTCTATCACGGCATAGCCGGCAACGCCTTCCGTCTTGATGGCTCTATTCCCGAGCTCGACCGAAGTCTGCTCGATGTCTATCTGCATCGTCCCGACCTCGTGGTCAGCACGCAGAATCAGCTCGACCGTGTAGACCCTATCATTGAGCCATCTGCCACTCCCGTCAAGCCCGAAACCGACATAGTCGACCTCGTGTCGCCTAAGGTTGAAAACAACGAGGTAGTGTCGCCTGTGCAGATATATGTCGAGAAACCCAACTTCTGGAAGTTCAGTGGCGACTACAGCCTGCAGCTCTTCCAGAACTATGTGTCCGACAACTGGTATAAGGGTGGCGAGAGCAATTACTCTATGATAGCTGCCGTGACTCTACAGGCCAATTACAACAACAAGCAGCGCTTCCAGTGGAATAACAAGCTCGAAATGCGTCTCGGACTGCAAAACTCTCGTGGTGACACCCTCCATACGGTGCGTGCCTCCGAAGACCTTATACGCTACACCAGCAAGCTCGGACTGCAAGCCTCCAAGCATTGGTATTACACATTCCAGCTCATAGCCAGTACCCAGTTTATGCGTGGATTGCGCAGCAACGACCCCAGGATGTATTCGCGCTTCCTCTCGCCGCTCTACGTCAATCCCTCGCTCGGTATGGACTACAAGGTCAACTGGTTTAAGGGTCGCATGACGGGTTCTATCCATCTTGCCCCCGTAGCCTACAATCTCACTTATGTGCGCGACAAGGAACTCGCCACACGCTTCGGCATCGACGAAGGCCGTCATGCCAAGAACGACTTCGGTTCGGAGGTGACAGTCGACCTTGTATGGCAGATGTCTAAGGACGTACGCTGGAAGACGCGTCTCTATGGCTATACCACCTACCACCGTATGCAGATTGAGTGGGAGAACACCTTCACCTTCGTTGTCAACAAGTACATCTCGAGCAACCTCTTCCTCTATCCACGCTTCGACGACGGCGTGAAGCGCGACGACAAATACGGCTTCTTCCAGTTTAAGGAGTACGTGTCGCTCGGATTCAGCTACGGAATATAGCGCGAAGCGCTAGCGCTTCG
>JAIJMN010000263.1:0-2832 GCA_022735715.1 Prevotella sp. | reverse complement strand
ACCATGTCGAGGTTAGGATAGCGCTCTGAGAACAGACCGCACTCCAGACCGGCGTGTATGCCACGTACGATAGGCTCCTTGCCGAACAGCTTCTTGTACGACTCAACAGCCACCTTTGTCAGCTTGCTGTTAGGGTTCATCTTCCATGCAGGATAGCCGTCGCTCTGCTTAACCTCAGCACCAGCCAGCTCGAATACAGCCTTAATGGTGTTCGACTCATTCTCGAGGTTGCTCATAACGTTAGAGCGCTGTGAGGTGATGATATTGATTTCATTCTCTGAAGAGACAACGCTTGCTATGTTGTTAGAAGTCTCAACCATGTCGGCTAAAGCCTCGTCCTGGCACATGGCGAACACACCGTTGTCGGCAGCCTGCAATGCGAGGATTACGTGGCAGCTTGCGTCCTTGGCTATAACCTGCTCGGCATCAGTGCTCTCAAGGTGGAACTCCATAGCAGTGTCAGTAACGTGATACTCGTCTTCAACATTGGCTGTGAACACGTTCCAGTCAACACGTACAGTCTCCTTTTCGGCTGCTGGAACGGCAAATACGATAACGCCGTCGCGAGGAATGGCGTTGTGCAGCTTGCCCGAGTTGAACTGAGCCAGACGCACGTCCATCTTGTCCTGCTCCATATAGAGGAAACGGTCGAGAATCTTGATAGCGTTGGCGCGCTTCTTGTTGATGTCGTCGCCTGAGTGTCCGCCCTTCAAGCCCTTGATAGAAGCCTTCATGAAGAAGTAACCCTCAGGAGCCTGCTCGCGCTCGAATGTGAACTTCACCGAAGTGGTCTTGCCTCCAGCACATGAAATGAAAATCTGACCCTCGTCCTCAGAGTCGAGGTTGATGAGCATATCGCCCTTCATGAATCCCGGCTTCATGCCCAAAGCACCGCTAAGGCTTGTCTCCTCGTCGCGTGTGAAAACGCACTCAATAGGACCGTGCTCAATGTCGTCGCTGTCGAGAACAGCCAGCTCAATGGCGCAACCTATGCCGTCGTCAGCACCAAGAGTAGTGCCCTTGGCTCTGAGCCATTCGCCGTCGATGTAGGTCTGGATAGGGTCTTTGAAGAAGTCGATGTCAACGTCGACGAGCTTGTCGCATACCATATCCATATGGCTCTGCAAACTAATCATCGGAGCGTTCTCATGTCCCTTAGTAGCGGGCTTGCGTATGATAACGTTGCCAGTCTCGTCAATCTCGGTCTCAAGGTTGCGCTTACGGCCAAACTCTTTCAGATACTCAATCATCTGCTCCTCATGCTTAGAGGGGCGAGGAATTTTGTTGATTTCTGCAAACTGCTCGAATACGCGAGCCGGTTTCAATTCGCAATTACTCATTTTTTCTTAATTTCTTTATGTTGTTACAATAATAATCTGAATTTTCAATAATTTATTTTGTCATGCGACCGATTTGCATTACCTTTGCACGTAAATAAATCTGTCGCTATGGTTTTCCCATTCCGATACAAAGTTAGTAAAAATGATTAAACTTCTGCTTTTAAGCCTGTTAATTATTGCTATAGCGTTTGCTTTGCTATCCATTAAGCTTCTGCTGAAACGCAACGGCAAGTTCTCGTCGCAACATGTTCACGACAATCCCGGTCTGCGCAAGCTCGGAATCCACTGCGTAATGGATCAGGACCGCGAAGCACGCAAGCGCAACGGAGCCTATTAAACGGATGCGTAAGATGTGAAATAATTAAAATAATAAATACAATGAACAAGAAAAACTTTTTCCGCACACTTGCTATTGCTGCTTTTGCTGCTGTGGCAATGACATCTTGCGACAAGTCAAAGTCGCAGGTAGACGACAAGGAACCGGCAGCACAGACTGCTTCTGCTGAAACTAAGATTGCTTACGTTGAGGTAGACAGCATCATGTCGCAGTACAAGTTCTGCAAGGACTACTCACTCATCCTTCAGAAGAAGGGTCAGAATATCCAGAACACTCTCGCACAGAAGCAGCAGGCTCTTGAGGCTGCCGCAGCCAACTTCCAGCAGAAGGTGCAACAGAATGCCTACACACGCGAGCAGGCACAGTCTATTCAGATGTCACTTCAGAAGCAGAGCAACGATCTGCAGGCTCTCAACCAGCGCCTGAGCGGTGAGTTCCAGACCGAGACCGAGAAGTACAACAACGCTCTCCGCGACTCTATAAAGCACTATCTCGCCCTTTACAACAAGGACAAGAAGTACACCCTCATCCTCAGCAAGGCTGGCGACAACATCCTCTATGCCGATAAGGCTCACGATATAACCAACGAGGTTATCGCCGGACTAAACAAGGCATACAAGCAGGCTCCCGCTGAGAAGGCTGCAACAGAGAAAAAGAAGTAATAAAGCCACAAACGCTTTATGAATAAATAAAAACGACCGCCCATAGAGGTAAAACTCTATAGGGCGATCGTTTTTTTACACCTTATTATATATACAGTGCCAATAATATTATATGGAAAAAGACAATGATGCCGTGGCTGCTTGCACTTATCTGATAGTCTGCGTTGTCTCCTGCTTGGTTGCATGGCGCTGCTTCGTCATGGGTCTTGCACAATACCCTTAAGTCTACCCATTTGAACAGGCAGAGAGTGAGTATTTCTTCCATTGACAGATCATGCGAGAGCTGCGTGAAGAAATATTGGAATTGGCTGTCAGATAATGACTGCCAATCTGTGGGTAGGGATAAATTGAAAAATGCTTCCATACTGCGAAAGTACGGAAGCATTTGGGTTGAGGAAAAGACATCTACCTTTTATACGTTTGTTCCTTGTCAACATCTGCTATGCCATCAAAAACAATGGTGTTGTTGGTAAGTTTCTTAATCCTATTTACA
>JAIJMN010000262.1:0-2834 GCA_022735715.1 Prevotella sp. | reverse complement strand
CAACCAGAACCCTAACGAGCGTGACCGCCAGGGCGTCATGATACTGGAGACTACGGGGCCGAACACGCCCCGCATCGTGGCGTATAAGGGTGTTGTGGGTTATACGCATCAGGGCTGCGAGGTGTTCAAGCTGTCGCCCGAGGGCTCAAGGATTGTGTCTACGTCGTTCGAATGGGTGTCGCCTACGGGTGACATTATCCATATTGTCAATTACAGAGGCGAGTGGCAGAGTGGCGTGAGCTACGGCTACTATGACCAGGTGAGCCACGGCAACGGTGTGTGGCTGTGTACTAACAGCAACGGCAGCACTACTGAGCCTAAGGAGGGCAATGCCGACTGGCAGCTGGTGATGAAGGCGGAGAAGGGCGACAAGGGCGACGACGGTGTGGCTTATCAGGTGATGATAACGAGCGACACGGGCACGGTGATGATAAACGGCTCGGGGAAAATGACGCTCAATGCTACGCTGCTGCGCAATGGCGAAGACATAAGCGACACTGTCGGCAACAGCTCGTGGTCGTGGTGGCGGCAGTCGGCTGACGCTGAAGACGATGTTGTATGGAACAGGCTGCATGAGGGCGTGGGGCGCTCGTGTCTTATCACACGTGACGATGTGAGCAGACAGGCGCAATTCGGGTGTCGTGTGTACATATCAGACACGAAGACTATTAATAGTAAATAATATAACTTTAATTCAAAAATAAGATTATGCCAAAAGTATTAGCTAATGGTCAGATTACTATCGTTGACCTCAATGACGGCAAGGCCGTGCAGTGTTTCACTCAGTGCTCAAAGGGCGAGACCCAGATTTACACTCCCGACACGGGTGTGTACACTCCGAACTACTCGTCGAGTGCTCCGAACGTGGTGACAGCACGTGTATACGTGACTGGCAGTGGTACAGACCAGGCTCCGACCTCGGCTTGCAGCGGATGGTCGTGGAAGGTGGACGGTGTGGCTGCGACTCCGGTGAGCGGCAAGTCGTATCAGCTAAACCTCGCCAGCAACATCAACAAGAACGGCAGCGTGAAGAACATCGAGTGGTCGTGCACATACACAGACCCGGAGACAAAGGCTACGACTACGTGCATCGGCTACAAGACGATTTCGCTGGCGAAGAGCGGCGGTGCGCTCCAGACGGTGCAGATAGAGACTCCCGACGGCAACACGTTCGACTCGACCAACAACAGCAGGACGCTGCGTGCCGTGGCGAAGTTCTTCCGCGGCAACGTGCAGGACACTTCTCTGACTTCTATGACGTGGGAGGTGCTGAATATCAGTGCCGGAACCTGGAGCGCCGTGGCTTCGGGCAGCGTGAGCACTTCGGGTGGCGTGAGCACTCTGAACGTGAGTGCCAACGACGTGCTTAACTTCCAGACTTTCCGCTGTACGGTGAAGGACGGTGCTGACACTGCAAGTGCTATCATCACGTTCTTCGATGCGAGCGACCCATACGTTGTGGAGGTGTACTCGCTGACGGGCGACAAGATTGTCAACGGTGCCCAGTCTACCGAGCTTTTCGCCCGTGTGTGGAAAGACGGCAAGGTGGTGGAGGATGGTGCTGCGGTGAAGGCTGACAGCAGCCATGCTTCAAGCTTCACGTACAAGTGGACAAAGTACAATGCGAGCGGTGTGGCTACGAACTGGAGCGGTACGTCAAGTGCGGTAAACGCTTCGACCAAGCCTTACGTCACGGTGGCTGCCACTGACGTGAGCGGCAGAGGTACATTTACTTGTGAGGTGTCGAAATAAGGGCACCTCACCCTTATTTTTTTCTGTAAACTAAAAGATGAAAGTGTATGGCAACATTATTGGCGAGGGGACAGATAACGATAGCGGCGATAAAGGACGGCAAGGACGGTGCGCAAGGCCCGCAAGGTGCTAAGGGTGACAAGGGTGAGCAAGGCGAAAAAGGAAAAGACACTATCTCGCTTGTGGCAGAACCGTCTTCACTGGTGTTCGGTACGAATAAGGAAACAGGAAAGGCTGAGGGGGGTACCTTGGTGTTGTTATATTTAAATGAAGGTACGAAGAAACGGCCTTATAATTTAGATTTCTCTATTGAGGCGACAGAAAACTTCGATGATAATGGTGTGTTCAGACAAGGTGATGCTATTGCGGTCTATGCTAACAAAATAAAGTCGCAGGAGATAAAAATAGACGAAAAGACAACGAGATACGTCAGCTGTACATCGGCTTCCTTTACGGTTTCTATAACCTACAAAGGTAATGTGTACAAGGTAAAAGTCCCTATATTTGTTGACGTAGAGAGCTATGTGTCACGTATGGAAATGACTGCACAGCAGTATAAGTCGACGTTTGAAGCTCTTAAGAGTGACCTTGGGAAAAAGAATCCAGATATACTCACTCAGTTCAATTCGACTATTACGCAAAGAGCTGATGCTATAGCTTTAGAAGTGACAAAAACAAATGAAGGTCTACAGCAGGCTGGCATCTATCTTGACAGTGGCGAGATAAAGATGAAGGCTGACAAGACCAAGTTCGTGACTGTTAAAGATGGAAATGAAGTCGAAGTGTCTGTGTTTGACGGGAACGGACTGAATGCCGACCTTATCAACGCCAAGCACGTGTGGGCTAAGGGTTCGGATGGCCAGACGGTGGGTCACTTCGGCAACTGCGAGCCTGATTTTTGCAAGGTGTCTGAGGGCGTGTATGCTCCGCTGTTCTTGGGTTCGGCTGCTGCTGCGAATGCTCGGTTCTATGTGACGAGTACGGGTGCGATAAAGGCGACGGCAGGTTATATCGGTGATTTTACAATTAGTGATGGTAGCCTTGTAAATAGTTATGGTAAAACATCCATGAGACTGGGCGGG
>JAIJMN010000261.1:0-2838 GCA_022735715.1 Prevotella sp. | reverse complement strand
TCATAGGCCAGAATCTGCTGCCTACTCCGCCTGCCATAATAACAAGATGATTACTTACTCGAGCCATAAAAAAGTTTGTTGTTTATATTGCAAAGATAGGAAAAATCGGCTACATCAGAAACTTTTTAGGCTATGGTTTTCTGAAAACGGCATTTTTCTATGCTTTTATAGCATGTCGTCGAACAAAAATCCCATTTCGGGTTCGTTATTCTGGTGTTCTTCGTGTAGCGATGGTTCGTTGTTGTCGTCGCAGAATTGCAGTATCAGTTGTTGTGCTGTTTGCGACGATGTGTTGATTTTGTAGTATCCGCGCTTGTCGCAACGGCACACAAGCGAGTCGGCTGATCGTGAATTGTCTTTGAGCCAAATGCGCACATCATGGTGTACGTCGTCGATGAGTACGGGCGCAAACAGGGTGTTGCACGTATTGTATACATGCAATGCAATCTTGCGAATGGGCAGTCCGTTATCGCCGGCTTCGCACAGCACACTGATTATTTCGTTGGCGTATTTGCTTGTTTCGCGCATATCATTAGGGCAAAAAGAAAGCTGCACCCATATCATACATAGGATATGCATGCAGCTATCTTTCTTATTAGATAGAAACGGTTATTCTATTCTACATTATGCCAAAGTCACGAGGTTGTCCTCATTCTTCACCTTGCCCTCTTTCAAGAGCCATCCAGTACCGAGGTAGACTTCCTCAGTAGAAATCTTTGCGGCCTTAGCTATCTCAGCTACGCTCATAGCCTTGCCTGCAGCTGCCAATGTCTGGTAAACATCACCAGCACGGAAACCAGCGTTTTCTGCGCTTACTGCTACCTCTACAGCCTTCTTGCAGGTTGCACGCTTTGTAGTGGTTGCCTTAGCTGCAGTAGTTTTCTTGGCTGCAGTTGCCTTCTTTTCTGTTGCTTTCTTTTCTGTCATAATTTTGTGTAGATAACATTAATATAACGCTTCTCGTTAGCGTTTGTCTTTTATATACGTTTGCAAAATTAGTCAAATATTTTTGCAAAAGTGTAACAAATATATGAAAAAAGCCCGCCGAAGCGAGCTTTTCATTATATTTATTTAATTTTCTTGACGTAGGTCAACTTTGAGTTGCAGTTCATCAAGCTGTTTCTGGTCAATTGCTGACGGTGCGTCGAGCATAACGTCGCGTCCGCTGTTGTTCTTCGGGAATGCTATGCAGTCGCGTATTGAGTCGAGTCCTGCCATGATCGAAACGAAGCGGTCGAGTCCGAAGGCAAGACCTGCGTGAGGAGGTGCTCCGTACTTGAAGGCGTTGATGAGGAATCCGAACTGTGCCATGGCACGCTCTTCGGTGAAACCGAGAATGCCGAACATCTTCTCCTGCAGTTTGCTGTCGTGGATACGCAGGCTTCCGCCGCCAACTTCGATACCGTTGCATACGAAGTCGTAAGCTTTGGCGCGTACCTGCTCCGGATGTGAGTCGAGCAATGGTATGTCATTGGGGTTGGGCATAGTGAAGGGGTGGTGTGTTGCCATAAGGCGCTGCTCCTCGTCGCTCCACTCGAACAGTGGGAAGTCGATAATCCACAGACACTCGAACTTGTTCTTGTCGCGCAGTCCGAGACGGTCGCCCATCTCCAGACGCAGTGTGCAGAGCTGAACGCGTGTCTTGTTGGCGTTGTCGCCAGAGAGGATGAGCACGAGGTCGCCGTCCTTGGCGCCTGTCGTCTCCTTCACCTTGGCAAGTACCTCGGGCGAGTAGAACTTGTCGACCGACGACTTCACAGTGCCGTCCTCGTTGAACTTGATGTACACGAGTCCCTTGGCGCCTACCTGCGGACGCTTTACGAAGTCGGTAAGCTGGTCGAGCTGCTTGCGTGTATAGTTGGCGCAACCAGGCACGCAGATACCTCCGATGTATGCAGCGTCGTTGAATACTGAGAATGTACCGGTGCCCTTAAGGTTGTCCATGAGCTCTACGAACTCCATGCCGAAGCGCAGGTCGGGCTTGTCGCTACCGAAGAGGCGCATTGCCTCGTGCCATGTCATCTGCTGAAGCTTGGCAGGCAGCTCTACGCCACGAATCTCCTTGAACAGGTGGCGTGCCATGTCCTCAAAGAGGTTGATTACGTCGTTCTGGTCGACAAACGACATCTCGCAGTCTATCTGTGTGAACTCTGGCTGGCGGTCGGCACGAAGGTCTTCGTCGCGGAAGCACTTGGCTATCTGGAAGTAGCGGTCGAATCCGCTCACCATGAGCAGCTGCTTCAGAGTCTGCGGACTTTGTGGCAGGGCATAGAACTGACCTGGGTTCATGCGCGAAGGCACAACGAAGTCGCGTGCGCCCTCAGGTGTAGAACCGATAAGTATAGGAGTCTCCACCTCGATGAAGTTCTGTGCATCGAGGAAGTTGCGTATGAGGATTGTCATGCGGTGGCGCAGCTCCAGATTCTTGCGCACGGTAGGACGGCGCAAGTCGAGGTAGCGGTACTTCATACGGATGTCGTCGCCGCCGTCGGTGTTGTCCTCGATGGTGAACGGAGGTGTTGCGCTCTCCGAAAGGATGTTCAGTTCGGTAGCGATGATTTCAATGTCGCCGGTAGGAAGGTTGGCGTTCTTGCTTTCGCGCTCGTTCACAACGCCTGTCACCTGAATGCAGTATTCGCGTCCGAGCTTGCCTGCACGTGCGCAAAGCTCGCAGTCGTCAGAGTCGTTGAAGACAAGCTGTGTGATGCCATAGCGGTCGCGCAAGTCAACAAATGCCATTCCGCCCATCTTTCTAACGCGCTGTACCCATCCGGCAAGCGTTACGGTCTTGCCGGCATCGGAGAGACGCAGCTCTCCACAAGTGTTTGTTCTATACAT
>JAIJMN010000260.1:0-2880 GCA_022735715.1 Prevotella sp. | reverse complement strand
CAATACCGTGGAGTTTCATCGCCGTCGTATCATGCAGAAACTCAATGTAGCCAACGCTGCCGAAATGATAAGCCGGGCAACGGAATTGGGCTTTAAGGCAAACATCTGATGCCGGGTTTTTATAAAGCGTTTTATGTCGATCGGACAGTGGCTCGACCTACTACGGAAAATCATAGCTTACCCCCTACCAAAAACAATAGTTTTTAGTTTTTGGTAGGGGGTTACTGTGTTTAAAGGACTATATTTACTATTATTTTTCTTTACCTTTGTATCAAAACAGTGTACTCATTATCAAATACCAGCTACATGAATACCGATATAAAGGACAGTATCACCGAACGCGAAAAGGAGATATTAAGTCTGCTCGTCATAGGATTTAGCAGCAAAGAGATTTCGGAAAAGTTGTTCATATCTCCACATACCGTGGAGTATCATCGCCGGCAACTGCTCAAGAAGACGAAATCACGAAACATCGCACAGCTCATCGGAACCGTTTATCGTATGGGAATACTTTGAGTGTTGTAGTCCGGTGTCAGACAGAAGTAATTGTATTTTTCAAAACTTAATATACGATGTAATATGAGAAATTCTACTTTATTACTTGCTATTGCCTCGGCAATGCTTCTGCAGGCAGCTCCTGCAGTGGCACAAAACAATGTGCCAATCAGAAAAATCAAGGCTGTAAAGCCTGCTACCGAGCTTACGCTGCTCGACCGAGTGGAAAGCGACACGCACCGGAAGATATATCAATACAACGAGTATGGATATATCACGTCGGTCATGGAATACAACAAGGAGGCGGAACAGTGGGTGCTCGACATCGACAACTCGTATCGCCAGGAGTACGTGTTCAATGCCGCCGGACAGTGTACAGCCCGAACAAGCTTCAATGTGGACAAGGCTGGCAACAAGACCACTGAGAAGAACAAAGCCGAAGTGGAAGTGATCGGCAACACAACATGGGAACGCTACTATAAGGAATACTCCGACGGAACCACTCACATAAGTGAGGCATACGCCTACGACCAGTGGGGCAACCGCGTGGAGGAAATCCTGTATGGATATGACGGCTACAATCGTAAGGAGTTCATACGCAGCTATAAGAAGAGAGAATACTCCGGACCGGTAGACATATACACCGACAATACAAATCACGGAAGCATCGAGAGAGGTCGACTTTTGTATAATCTTACGGCAAAAGGAAAAGATGATTATCATTTCACGATGAATACCAACGAGCTGTATGTTGATGAATTCCGTAAGATAGTATGGCAAACCGAAAACGACAAACTGTACGCACGGGAATACACCTGCCCAAACTATCTACAAATCTCGGTGGGAAGTATAGAGAAAAATATGTGGAAATCGTCTGAAAGCGAATTCACACTCAACGCTGACGGCAGCCGACCTGTAAAGAAGACAATGCGTAGCTATGACGAAACTGGCGAAGTAACGGGCGAGAACATTTCACATACTTACACTTGGGACAATCTCGGTCGCCTGTTATCTAACATCGAATACAAAGGATCATCATCGAAAGTATCATATAAGAATGAATACACTTACGCCGACGACTATGCAAAGAAACTGTCGCTGCGCGAAGCTATTGAAGCATTAGACTTTGGCATTCAGATATATCCGGAGGACGAGTTTATGCAGTTTGGACATCCAGCAACCTCTTCTTACTATTATGTCGAGGATGGAGATAAGGGTGAGAGTACATACGAGTGGAACGCCAACGGACAACTCATCGGAGGTACATGGAAGGAGACTTCTATAACGTCTGGTCCCGATAACAACGACACGTCAACCGAGACCGACCATGGCGAGATACGAGTAGGATATAACGCCGATGGACATATGGCATGGGAGATTGACCATAGCATCACCGAAAACGACTTCACCAAGATTGAATACTTGTATAATAAGGAAGGTGTTTGGACCGGTGAGGCAAAATATTCTGGCGACAGTTGGGATGGTCCGTGGACCAAGGAAGGCGATTGGGTCAATGCAAGAGCCAGAAAGCGTCTCGCAACGCGTGCTGCTACAACACCGAAGTTTATCGATGACTTGACCGACGGCAGTCATTCTATACGAAACAGTGATGGCGTATGGAATACTTATGGAAACTACGATGTGACCGATGGCGTTGTGACACACGGTCGTTATGAACAGACTCTCGTAAGCAATGCATCAGTTCCTGCTAATCCGGCATATAACTATACCGACCCGTTATTACCTCTCGAAGGAGGAAAAGACGCAGATGAGGTTGATTTTGGGGAAGCTATATGGTATTATAAGTGGAATACTGACAAGGGCGATTGGGAACCCATGGGGGAACATCCGACAGAAGCCCAAAGGGTTTATAACAAGGATGGCAATATCGTTGCCGACATCTACGACGGCAATCAGACCATAGTAAGTACAATAACATACCGTCTTGACGACAACGACCGACTGATAGAGGAGGTCAACAGCAAGGGTGGCAACATCACCTACGAGTATCTCCCCGGCACCGACTATCTGCTTGAGAGTGTTGAGACAACAGCCGACGGCTATCGCAACGTGTGCCACTATTACTACAGCAAGCACAACTATGTGGAGCCGACGGGCATTGAAAGCATCAAACGCAACGACGCTTCCACCCCCGTATGGTACGATCTGCAGAGTCGCCGCATAACCACTCCAACCTCCAAAGGCATCTACATTGTCAACGGAAAGAAAGTGGTAGTTCGATGAAACATAAAAAGGCGTACAACCAAAATCGTAAATATTGAGGTTGTACGCCTTTTGGCGTATTTGTATAACCACATAATAGTCATGAAAAATAATCCGGTCGGTGTAGTGCTTACAATATCCTATTTTTTAGGTATTGCCGAT
>JAIJMN010000259.1:0-2918 GCA_022735715.1 Prevotella sp. | reverse complement strand
AACATGAAAATCCGCATCACTCCCGTTGACGACATATATTTCTCAGGCGTAGGTCCGAACGACCGTGGCAACCGCAACTTGGTTGGGGTTCTTACCGTAGCTTCCGTCTTCGTGCTCTTTATTGCCATGCTCAATCTGCTCAACTTCTCGCTTTCGGAGATTCCTATGCGCATGCGTGGCATCAATACCCGCCGTGTAATGGGAGCGTCTGTAGGCAGTCTGCGCCTTAAGATGATTATGGAGAACGTTATGTTCGCCTTTGTCGCGCTACTCATAGGCATCCTACTTGTTGTTGCCTTCCAGCGTAACGAATCGTGCATGAAGCTCGTTTCGGGCGACATCCATTTCTCATCGCACATGGTTCTTGCTGCTATAATGGCTGTTTCGGCTCTCGTCGTGGGTGCCTTGTCGGCTGTTGTTCCGGCTTTCTACAGCACGTCGTTCACGCCTGCCATGGTGCTGAAAGGCTCGTTCGGACTCTCGCCACGAGGCCGTCGGTTGCGCATGGCTATCATGGCTGTGCAGTTCTGCCTGGCTTTTGCCTTGACTATATATATAGGTGTGATGTCGAGCCAGTCGAGCTACATCTTCAATAGCGACTACGGATTCAACAAGAATGAGGTGTTCTATACGGGACTGTCTGAAGAGGCACAAACCAAGAAGGATGCCGTGCGTGCCGAACTGAAGAAGCTGCCGTTTGTAGAGAGCGTCGGCTTTGCGCAGAATGCCATCGGCACAAGCGACGGCTATATGGGTTGGGGACGTGGCGATAACGAACATCACATGGTGCTCCAGGTGTTGCCGTGCGACTATGAGTATCTGCGCACAATGCAGCTGAAGATTGTAGAGGGTCGCGACTTCCGCGAGTCGGATATGAAGACGGGTGCCTACGTGCTCAACAAGACAGCTATGGCGCAATACAAATGGCTTGTCGTGGGCGACTCTATTGGTCGTCAGAACAGCGGATGGGGAAGTCAGTCGAATTATAACATAGTTGGTGTCTGCAACAACTTCAAGCTCAAGTCTATGCGCTGCGACAACAGTAATGTGGCTGTGGCATTCGTTATCTTCGGTCCGGACATGGCAGAATGGGGCGACCGTTGTGGCCAGGTGTTCGTGCGAGTAGCCAAGAATCAGGACAAGATTGAGGCAAAGCGTCGCATAGCCGAGGTGCTGAACCGGCTGGACGGATCGCAGAAGTATGAGATGTGGTTCCTTGACGACGACCTGCAGCAGACCTATGTAGAAGAGTTCCGCTTTATCTCGCAGGTGAAGTTGTTCGCCATCATCTGCATCATAATAACCATAATAGGCGTGTTCTCGCTTACGATGTTCGAGACGGAATACCGTCGCAAGGAGATAGCCATACGCAAGGTGATGGGTTCGTCGGTAGGCTCCGTGGTCAGTCTCTTCGCCATGCGCTATGCCCTACCCCTCGTCGTAGCCTTCGTAGTGGCAGCACCTGTAGGTTGGTGGCTCAGCAACAGCTGGCTGCAGAGCTTTGCCGAGCACACGCCCATCCATTGGTGGCTCTTCCCCCTGTCGTTCGTCCTCGTCTCAGCTGTCGTCGTCATTACCGTAATAATACAGTCGTGGCGCGTGGCAACTGCCAATCCGGTAGAGAGCATCAAGACGGAATAAGGAATTTGGAATTTGGAGTTTTGAGTTTTGAGTTTTGAATTGGTCGCCTACGGCGATTTGGAATTTGGAGTTTTGAATTTTTCTTTTGAATACGAATTATCATGAATTATCCATGAATTTTACCACGAATTAATTTATGGGTAATTTATGGTAATTCGTGTTTGTTACTTCACCACGAATCAAGGACTAATGTTAAGTGTTGAATGTTAAGTGTTAAGTGTTAAATTGTTTGGATAGTGCAATTCGGCATTGAGCAATTCCTAATGCGCGTAGCGCACCAATTCAACACTCGACATTCAAAATTCGTAAGTCTTTACTGGCATGGTTTGTATTCTGCCATGAATTCCCTGATTTCCTGGGCACGTTGGGCCGTCATGGCAGGCACGCCCTGAAGCTTGTATTTCAGTCCGAGTTTCTCGTATTTATATTCTCCGAGTGTGTGGTAGGGCAAGATTTCTATTTTCTGCACGCAGTCATATTTTGCCACGTGTTCGCCCAGTCGTCGCAGCCACTCGTCGTTGTCGGTCAGTCCCGGCACCACCACGTGGCGTATCCAAGTAGGCAGCTGCCGTTGTTCAAGCATATCGAGAAACGCGAGGTTGTTGGTTTGCTGCACACCCGTCAGTCGTGGGTACAGCTCTGCGTCCATCGTCTTCACGTCGAGCAGCACGAGGTCGGTATTGTCGAGCACGTCATTCACCCGTCCGGTTATTATCGCGCCACTCGTGTCGAGTGCCGTGTGCAGTCCTTCGGCATGGCACAGGCGGAAGAACTCTGCCACGAATTCGGCTTGCATAAGCGGTTCGCCACCCGATACGGTCACTCCCCCATTCTTGATAAACGACCGATACTTCACCACTTCGTCCAACAGTTGCTGAGGCTCCAGCTCATACTGGCACTTGCCATGAGGGTCCCACGTGTCGGGGTTATGGCAGAACTGGCAACGCAACGGACAGCCTTGCATAAAGGCTACAAAACGCACACCTGGACCGTCTACGGTTCCAAAAGATTCAAAGGAATGGATTCGTCCTATCATATTTAATTGTTGAGATACGAGTACAAAGATACGGCTTTTAAGTGTTAAATGTTGAATGTTAAGTGTTAAATGTTGAATACTCCACCACGGAGTTATTCTTTTGAACACGAATTATTCTTTCACCACGAGATTTGTTCTTTGATCCACTGACTGAAAGGAAGTAATTTCACTAATCACACGAATGTTGTGTGCGTTATCTGAGTAGTCGGTTCATACCGCTCCCCTCCCTGCGGGGGAGGGG
>JAIJMN010000025.1:0-19162 GCA_022735715.1 Prevotella sp. | reverse complement strand
AAAACGAAGGGATTTTTATGGTAAAACGAAGGGATTTTTATGGTAAAACGAAGGATTTTTTACGGTAAAATGAATGGCTTTTACTGTAAAACGAAGGGAAAACTGGCGTTAGGTTATAAGGATTGTTTGAGGTTCATCAGACAATTATAACGATAATAATATGAATTCAAGTCTTGAGAGCGAATTGGCAAAGCGAATGGCGAGGATGCCATAACCTCCTATAGTTTGTCATTCCATTACTATTTATATTACTCCGTATAAAGGATGCAACGTTCGTCTCTTTTTTTTACAGCAAATTTTTGTTTCCTCGCGAGGTTGCAAATTTTTCCTCCCGAGGAAATAAAGAAAAGCTCCCGAGGAAATAAAAAATCCTGCCGAGTAGTGCTCAAACGGCTCTCTCGGCAGGATTGTTCTAAAGTGTTATTTCACGCTGATTTCATCAACGAAGAGGAACGCCGACTTACCCTTTCCTGAATGCCAGTTGGGGATACTGTGCTCGGATTTGGCGTAGACCTTTATGTAGCGTGCTCTGGTATGTGGAAAAATCAGCTCGTAAGTGTTGATGTCGTCGGCTGAATCTTTGCCCAATGCAGGCAGAGCCTTGCTGGCTACGCTGGTGAATGAGACACCGTCGGTAGACACGCTCACCTCGATGTTGCGAGCGTCGAATATCCACGAGCCATTGTCAACGCAAGTGTTGAGGCTCACGCTCGACACTTCGGTAGGCTTCTTAAGGTCGATAACGGCTTCAAGGTCGTTGCCGCTGAATCCCAACCAACGTCCTGTGCCGAAGCCCTTGTCGCCTACAAGTCCGTCGGTAAGGGCTGCACCGCCGTTGAAGGTATAGCTCTTGTGTGTAGGCTGGAGCAACTTGACGGGGCATGCTGTAGCCTTGTTGAACGTCACGTCCTGCGCAGTAACGCTGCTGCTCTTGCCGTTGCGGAAAGCCGCTGCGCGTATCTTAGCCGACTTCTGCAGATGTATTGCACCGGTGTAGAGTGTGCTGCTGGCAGTAGGCTGGCTTCCGTCGAGAGTGTAACGAATCTCGGCATCGCCCGCAGTAGTCATGTGTACTACAATCTCCTGCCACTTTGTGTCGCTGTCAATGTGTATATTCACGTTGTAGAGGTGCTTGGCATAGTTGTAGCCGAGTCGGTCGTACAGATGGGTGAGTCCGATGAGTCGGTTGGTGAAGTCGGTGTAGTCCTTCAGCTGTGGCTGTGTCCACTGCACCTCGCTCAATGCTGCCATACGTGGCAGGGCCATATACTGCATGTGCTTGAATGTAGGCATATACTCAGTCCATATGTTTGCCTGAACGCCTATGATGTGACGAGCCTCGTCGGCAGTCAGTTCCTGAGGCATAGGTTCGTAAGAATATACGCGCTGCAGGGGCAGATAGCCACCGATGGCAAGCGGTTCGTTGGCCTTGTCAAGCGACTGGTAGTAGTCGAAGTAGAGGTAGCTGTTGGGAGTCATTACCACATCGTGGTCCTGCTTGGCTGCTGCAATGCCTCCGGCTTCGCCTCGCCATGACATTACGGTTGCGCCCTCGGCGAGTCCACCCTCAAGAATCTCGTCCCAACCGATTGTGTTGCGGCCGAGCGACTTAAGATAGTTGGAAGCATGTGTGATGACATAGCTCTGCAGACGTTCCTCGGCTGAGTGGCCGTCCTTTGCCTCCAGGTGCAGAGCCTTGATACGGGCCTGACACTTGGGACACTTCTGCCACTGGGTCTTGGGGCACTCGTCGCCACCTACGTGTATGTACTTTGACGGGAACAGCTGTGTAACCTCCTTGAGCACGTTGTCGATGAAGGTCATCACCTTGTCGTTGCCGGCACACAAAACGTTGTCAGATACGCCCCACATCTGCCATACCTTGTACGGACCTCCGGTGCATCCGAGTTCGGGATAGGCAGCGAGAGCAGCCTGCATGTGTCCGGGCAGGTCAATCTCCGGAACGATGGTGATGTAGCGGTCGGCTGCATACTTCACGATGTCGCGTATCTGCTGCTGGGTGTAGTAGCCGTCGTAGGGAATGCCGTCGTACTTGCCTGAGTTATGGCCGATGACGGTCTGGTCGCGCTTGGCACCAATCTTGGTGAGCAACGGATATTTCTTTATCTCGATGCGCCATCCCTGGTCGTCGGTGAGATGCCAATGGAAGCGGTTGATATTGTGCAGGGCGAGCATGTCGATAAACTGGCGTATGGAATCGGCAGTTACGAAATGGCGCGACACGTCGAGGTGGGTTCCGCGATAGACGAAGCGTGGCGCGTCGGTGATGTGAACAGCGGGGATAGATACCTGAGTAGCCTTGCCGTTGCAGAGTGGCAGCGACTTGCGCAGAGTCTGGATGCCGTAGAACACTCCGGCAGCCGATGCTCCGGCAATGCGTATCTGTTTGGCGTCAGAGTCGAGCTTGTAGCCCTCTGCATTGCTTATTGTCTTGTCGATAGACAGAACAATGACTGTGCCGCCCTTAGGCTGCTTGCCTATAGCAGGGCGGATGCCTGTAGCCTCCTGAATATATGAGGCAAGCATAGTGGCGTTGCGCTTCATGTCCTGATTGTTGGCCTGTAGGCTGATGACGGTATTGGCGTTGAGCGTGAACGGAGCGCTTGCGTCAGCCACGACCTGCTGCGGTTGTGGGATAATGTTGAAGTCCGCAGTTTGTCCCATTGCGGTTTTGGGCAGGAGGAAAGCCATTGCGGCGACAGCTCCTGTCAGTAATTTCTGATTCATTGTTTGTTTAGTGAAATGTAGGTTGTATTATTATAATGGCTTATTTAAGCAGAATATTCTTTCCTATGCAAAATTATAGAAAAAAAACGAGACTAAATTATTAACGTCATTTCTTTTTCTGTGTATTCGGCAGAAAGCCAGCTATAATGCCCAGTAGAGGTAGCAGAGCGCTCACGCGGAATATGAATTCGATGCTGGTTTTGTCGGCAAGCCATCCGAAGAATGCCGAACCGAGTCCGCCCAGACCAAACATCAGACCGAAGAAGATTCCTGCTATCAGTCCTACTTTGTCGGGCATGAGGTCGGTGGCGTACACTACGATTGACGAGAAGGCTGAGGCTATAATCAGTCCGGATAGGAATGTGAATATAATGGTCCACGCGAGGTTGGCAAAAGGCATTGCCAGCGCAAATGGAGCGGCTCCGAGAATGGAGAACCAGATGACGTATTTGCGGCCGAACTTGTCGCCCAGCATTCCGCCGGCTACTGTGCCGATGGCAAAGGCGGCAAGAAACACGAACAGACAGAGTTGCGAGGTCTGCACCGATACGCCGAACTTGTCGATGAGGAAGAATGTGAAGTAGCTCGTAATGCACGATGTGTAGAAGTATTTTGAGAATACAAGCATTACGAGAATGAACAACGCCCAGTATTTGGCACGCTTCGAAATGTCGTTGTTCAATGTCGGATTGCGCTGCTTGTGAACGGCAATGTACGCCAAACGTGCCTTATACCATGCACCAAGCCGCACCATAATGAGTGCTGCAAGTAGCGCAGCCAGTGCAAACCACGATATTGAGTGCTGGCCAAAGGGCAATACGATTATGGCTGCAAGCAACGGTCCGAGAGCCGATCCGCCGTTGCCTCCAACCTGAAATATGGATTGTGCCAGACTCTTTCGGCCGCCCGATGCCATCTGAGCCACTCGCGATGCGGTGGGATGGAATATAGACGAGCCAAGTCCGACAATGCTTACGGCAAGCAGAATGAGCAGATAGTTTTCGGCAAAGGCGAGCAATAGCAGTCCGGTAAGCGTGAAACACATACCGGTAGACAATGCGTAAGGGCGCGGATGGCGGTCGGCGTAGAGGCCCGTGAAGGGTTGCAGTATCGACGAAGTCATCTGGAAAATGAGCGTGATGATGCCTATCTGCGCAAACGAGAAGCCGAACTTGTCCTTGATGATAGGGTAGATGGACGGTATGATAGACTGAATCATGTCGTTCAGGAAGTGCGAAATGCCGCAAATCACGAGTATAGAATACACCGTACCTTCAGTCATTCTGGGGTTGCCCTTAATCTTGTTGCCTATTGATTTTATATTCATAATAATGTGTATGTAGTTTTACGCTTGTGCAAAAATATAAAAAAATAGTCGTCTGTAGTATTAGTATTTGATAAAAAACTTGTGCAGGCTTCTCTGTCTGAGATTTTAGTGTTAACTTTGTATTTGGCTTGTTGTGTCATGAAGCCGACAGTATAGTTAACATTAACGACAGATGATAGACTACGCTACAGTAGAAAGAATAAAGGATGCAGCCAACATTGTTGAGGTAGTTTCGGAGTTTGTCACGCTGCGACGCAGTGGGGCGAACTACAAGGGATTGTGTCCTTTTCACGACGAGAAGACCCCGTCGTTCTATGTTTCGCCTGCACGTGGCATGTGTCATTGCTTCGGTTGCGGCAAGGGAGGCAATCCTATAAGCTTCATTATGGAGCATGAGCAGATGACTTATGTTGAGGCTCTGCGCTGGCTTGCCAACAAATACCACATCGAGATACGCGAACGCGAACTCACCGACTACGAAAAGCGGGAGCAGAGCGAGCGCGAGAGTATGTTCATTGTCAACGAATGGGCGATGAAATACTTTCAGGACAAGATGCAGAACGATCCCGACGGCATTGCCATAGGAATGCAGTATTTCCGCAGCCGTGGCTTTCGCGACGACATAATACAGAAGTTCCAGCTCGGCTACGACCTTGCCGACCGCCGCGCTTTTGCCACTACTGCACTCGGCAAGGGCTATAAGGAGGAGTTCATATTGAAGACAGGCATCTGCTACAAGAACGACCGTGGCGAACTGATCGACCGATATGCCGGTCGTGTCATATTCCCGTGGATAGGCATCAGTGGCAAGGTGGTGGGCTTCGGAGGCCGATTGCTCGACTCACGCACTAAGGGTGTCAATCAGAAATATGTCAATTCGCCCGACTCTGAGATTTATCATAAGGACCGGGAATTGTACGGACTGTATCAGGCGAAGAAGGCTATAGCTAAGGAAGACCGTGTTTTCATGGTCGAAGGCTACACCGACGTCATCTCAATGCACCAGTGTGGCATAGAAAATGTGGTGGCAAACTCGGGCACGGCACTCTCTATTCATCAGATACACATACTCCATCGCTTCACGTCCAACATCACTCTGCTGTACGACGGTGATGCGGCTGGCATCCATGCGGCTATGCGTGGAACCGACATGCTGCTCTCTGATGGAATGAATCTTAAAGTGTTGCTCTTGCCGGACGGTGACGATCCCGACTCATTCTCGCGCAAACACACGGCAGCCGACTTCCGTAAGTATATCGAAGAACATCAGACCGACTTCATACAGTTCAAGACCGACCTGCTGCTGCGCAACGAACGCGACCCGCTGAAGCGTTCGGAGGCAATCAATTCCATCATCCGCAGCATCTCGTTTGTAGTAAATCCAATTCTGCGCGACACCTATATACACGACTGTTCGGTGCGTATGGGGCTCAATGAGGCTACGCTCATCAACACACTCAACGGTTTCATACGCAACAACCGCGAAGAGCGCACCTCTGAAGAGGTTCGCGCCACACAACAACAGCAACGAATACAGACTCCGCAGCCTACTGTCAGCCAGACAACACCGCTGCAACAGGCATCGAAAGTGGAGCGTATGCTTGTGGAAATGATAATCCGCTACGGCGACACTATTATATATAATAATGTGGAAACGGAAGACGGAGGAGTGATGAACCTCAATATTGCGCAGTACATCGACTACAATCTGAGTGTAGACGGACTGAAACTTGCCAATCCTTTGTTTGCAAAGATACTCGAAGAGGCTGTTGCGCATAGTCAAGACGAAGGCTTCAATGCCGAGCAATTCTTCATTCATCATGAGAATATGGACGTGTCGCGCATAGCCACCGACCTTTGTGTAGACAAGTATCGTATGCTCGACGAACAGAAAACGGCTGCCAATGCTGAGCCGAAGAACAAGGACGAGCTGAAAGCAGAGGAAGAAAACCGCATCGAAAACCTACGTCAGCAGACCGAACATTTGCTCAACGACTTCCGAATGGACTATCTCGAGCAGCGTCTGCGACAACTCCAGGCGCAGATTTCGCAAGCTTCTGCCGACCACGAGTGCCTCATGCAGCTTATGGAGGAATACAAGACAGCCCACGAACTGAGGTCGAAACTCGCCAGACTGTTGGGCAACAACATTATAGCTTAAACGCAACTTACCGCAGGTCGGAGTAATCCTGCGGTAGTAAATATAAATAATCAAAAACAACACCATTATGTATTACATTGAAAAGACTCTTGAAATCTCGGCGTGTCATCGCCTTAAGCTCTCGTACGAAAGCAAGTGTCAGAACCTGCATGGCCACAACTGGATCGTCACCGTTTATTGCAAGTCGCGCGAACTGAACAGCGACGGAATGGTGGTAGACTTCACCCACATCAAGCAATTTGTGCAGGAGCGTCTCGACCATGCCAATCTCAACGAGGTATTGCCCTTCAATCCAACAGCCGAGAACATAGCGCGATGGGTGACCGAGCAGATACCGCAATGCTATCGTTGCATGGTGCAGGAGAGCGAGGGCAACAAAGCCATATATGACGCAGAAGAATAAGATTACTGACAAACACGATTAACAGAACCATTTAAGTTTTGCATGTATACAAGCATGCTGTTTCAGATGAAAAGAATCAACGATATTTTCTATTCATTGCAAGGCGAAGGACGCAACACCGGACGTGCCGCGATATTCATCCGTTTTGCAGGTTGCAACTTGAAGTGTCCCTTCTGCGACACCGATTTCGCACAATACGAGGAGATGAGCGACGAAGATATACTCAATCGGATTAAGTCTTATCCCTCACGCTTCGTCGTTCTCACCGGCGGTGAACCTTCGCTTCAGGTAGACCGACAGTTGGTCGACCTTCTTCACAAGCACGATTACGAGCTGGCAATGGAGACAAACGGCACCCATCCGATAGTCGACGGCATCGACTGGATAACATGTTCGCCCAAAGGCAACACCCAAATCAAGCGATGCAACGAGCTGAAGTGCATCTTCGAAGAAAACACTCAGCACCCCGACGATCACGGAATTATAGCCGAATACAAATACCTTCAACCATGCGACGTGCAGGATGCCGAATGCAACGCACAAATAGTGAAGCGCTGTTTCGACTATATCCTGCAGCATCCCGAATGGCGAATGTCGCTGCAGACGCACAAACTTGTAGGGTTCAAGTAATTTAGTTGAGAGTTGAAAGGGAGGAGCCGAAGTATGATATACGTTCATTGGATATTCATAGTTCTGTACGTAGTGGTAATAGTCGGCATAATGCTGACAGTATTGATGGACAACCGCCAGCCTGCCAAGACCATAGCTTGGGTCCTGGTATTGCTGTTTGTGCCCGTTGTTGGTATAGTGTTGTACATCTTCTTCGGACAGAACACACGCAAGATGAAACTTATATCAGGGCGCTCGCTCGACCAATTGTCAAAGCGTTCGATGCTTGAATTTGTAGAGCAGCGCAATTTGCGAATGCCCGAATACTTCTCCTCACTCGTCCGACTGTTTACCAATCAGAGCCTGTCGCTACCCTTTAAGGACAACGCTGTAGAATTCTACACCGACGGCTATCAGTTCTTTCCTGCTCTGTTGCAAGCCATAAATGGCGCCACCAACCACATTCATCTCGACACATACATCATAGCCGACGACCCGTTGGGCCGTCTTGTAAGTGATGCCCTTATTGCCAAGGCGCGCGAAGGGGTAGAGGTGCGCCTGATATACGACGATGTAGGTTGCTGGCGTGTGCCCGAACGCTTCTTCGACCGTATGCGTCAGGCAGGCGTAAAGGTGCGTTCGTTCATGCCGGTACGGTTTCCGGCCTTCACCAGTAAGGTGAACTATCGCAACCACCGCAAGGTATGCGTCATCGACGGCACGCAAGGATTCATAGGTGGAATGAACATAGCTTTGCGCTATGTCAAGGGATTGCATGGTGGCACTCTGCCTTGGCGCGACACCCACATGCGTCTGCGTGGCAGTGTGGTGTACGCCTTGCAACGTGCATTCCTTGTCGACTGGTATTTCGTCGACCGCACACTCATCAACGACCACCGCTACTATCCGCCTATGCCATGGCACATCAGCAACGACTCTTTGGCTCAAGTAGTCACCAGTAGTCCTATTGCCCAGTGGCCCGACATAATGCAAGGCTATGTGCGAATACTGCTTGAAGCCAAGCGGTATGTGTACATGGAAACCCCGTATTTTCTTCCTACCGAACCCGTTCTGTTTGCTATGCGCACCGCAGCATTGGCAGGTGTCGACGTGCGTCTGCTCATACCGCGCCGCAGCGATGCCTGGCTCATACAGCTGGCAAGCATGTCGTACGTCACCGAAACGTTGGAGGCAGGCGTAAAGGTGAGGCTGTATGAGAAGGGATTCAACCACAGCAAGCTGCTTGTTGCCGACGATCAGATATCCACATGCGGCTCTACAAACATCGACTTCCGCAGTTTTGAGAACAACTTCGAGGCCAACGTATTCTTCTACGACCGCCAGACAGCGCTCCACATCAAGGATATTTACATGCGCGATGAGGCTTGCAGCATCAATTTCAGCGAGGCCCGTGAGCTGCATCACCGTCCGTATATGCACCGGTTGGTAGAATCGTTGCTGCGTCTGTTGTCGCCATTGTTGTAGTGAATGGAAATTTCCCGTGATGTTTCCATTATTCATAAAATAATATATATTTGAATTAGGCTGATTCAAAAAAAATATATACATTTGCATTCAATTAACGACTAACTTACTATTACAATCATGGGTGAGACAAAATTCGCT
Source organism: Prevotella sp. (assembly GCA_022735715.1). Lineage (GTDB taxonomy): Bacteria > Bacteroidota > Bacteroidia > Bacteroidales > Bacteroidaceae > Prevotella. Next base: position 10,288 of record JAIJMN010000025.1, on the reverse strand, counting down.
ATTTCGAAACTTTTATTTAGTAAAGGAAATATGAAGGATTTCATGTTCATTGTGTTTGGAATCCTTTCGTATGCAGTTGGATATACAGCTTTTATTCTTCCTGAAAGAGTTGTAATGGGAGGTGTATCGGGTTTGTCTGCCTTGATATACTATGCCACAAATATACCCGCCGGTATATCAATCTTCGTGCTTAACATTACCTTGCTTATCATAGCCTTTAGCGCTTTGACCAAGCAGTTTGTGGTGCGTACGATAATCGGTGTACTTCTTATTTCACTGTTTATCGGTGCATTGCAGCCGTTCTTCCAGGCTTATCCGATCATCACGGCAGGCGAAGACAAGTTCATGCACGTTCTTATCGGAGGTATGTTGAGTGGTGCCGGTCTTGGCATAGTGTTCTCTCACAACGGTTCGACGGGCGGAACGGACATTATAACCGTGTTGCTCACCAAGCACTTCAACTTGAGTTTCGGTCGTGCAATGCAGTTTATTGACTGTACAATCATCTGTTCTTCTTACTTGCTCTTCCACAGTATGGAGACAATCGTGTACGGTGTAGTCTTCACTCTTGTAGCAAGTTTCGTGTGCGACTTCGTTGTCAACGGCTCGCGTCAGACCGTTCAGTTCCTCATTATATCAAAGAATTACAAGGAAATAGCCGATACCATCAACCGACGCGTCAACCGTGGCGTAACGGTTATTGAAGGAAAGGGATGGTATAGTAAGGAAAATGTGGAAATGCTTGTTGTATTGTCGCGCAAGTATGAGTCGCAAGACATCTTCGCCGTTATAAAGCAGATTGACCCGCAAGCCGTAGTTTCACAGACATTCTGCCACGGAGTGTTCGGTGAAGGATTCGACAAGATTAAGTAAAAGTAAAAAAGTAAAAGAGTAAAAAAGTAAATGCTTAGGCGACTTTTTTTCTCTTTTACTTTTTCACACCTTTTACTCTTTTACTCTTTTACTTTTACAATGAATCGCAGAATACTCAACATAGCCATACCTTCAATAGTTTCAAATATCACCGTTCCGTTGCTCGGACTTGTCGACATGGCGATATCAGGACATATGGGTGATGCCGTGTATATAGGTGCAGTAGCCGTAGGAAGTATGATATTCAACGTCATATACTGGCTGTTCGGATTCTTGCGAATGGGTACGAGTGGCATGACGTCGCAGTCGTTGGGCCGTCGCGACCTTGACAGAGTGGCGATGCTACTTACCCGTTCGATGGGTGTGGCATTGTTGATTGGCTTGACGATAGTGGTGTTTCAGTATCCCATAGGACGTCTGGCACTGATGCTTACGGGTGCAACAGCCGACATAAGCAGCGAAGCGTGGGTATATTTCCGTATATGTGTGTGGGGCGCACCAGCCATGTTGTGCCTATACGGACTAACGGGTTGGTACATAGGCATGCAGAACACGCGTCTGCCTATGTTCATTTCGATATTGCAAAACGTAGTGAATATAGTTGCCAGCTTTACATTCGTGTATGTAATGGGCATGAAAGTGGAGGGAGTGGCATTGGGAACGCTCGTGGCACAGTATGCCGGACTGGTTGTCTCGCTATCGTTGTGGACGTACACCTACGGCAATCGGTTGTTTGGCAGAATATGTTGGCGAGACGTTTTCGAGCATAGTGAGCTGTCTCGATTCTTCACCGTCAACCGCGACATATTCCTGCGCACGCTCTTCATGGTAGCCGTCAACTTCTATTTCCTCTCGGCAGGAGCCTCGCAGGGAGCCGTAGTGCTGGCAGTCAACACGTTGTTGATGCAGCTGTTCACGCTCTTTTCGTATGTAATGGATGGATTTGCCTATGCCGGCGAGGCATTGTGTGGCAGACTATACGGTGCCGGCAATAGTGAAGGATTTGCACGTATGGTGCGCCGACTGTTTATGTGGGGATTGGGATTGTCAGTTGTTTACACACTTGTGTACGCCCTTGGCGGCAGACCGTTCCTCATGTTGCTCACCGACAATGCCGGTGTCATCGATGCGTCGGCATCGTATGTGCTGTGGGCGGTGTTCATTCCGCTGTGCGGTATGGCAGCCTTCATTTGGGACGGCGTGTTCATCGGCATCACCGCAACGCGCGGAATGCTCTTGTCATCGGCAATAGCGTCGGTGTTATTCTTTGTTGTCTATCTGGTTTTGCGCCCAATGCTGCACAACCATGCGCTATGGATAGCCTTCCTTACGTATCTGACTATGCGTGGAGTGGTGCAGACGGTTTTGTATAACAAGTGGAGTAGGGGTAAAGGTTCTGTAAATAAAGAAAGATTTTAAGTTTCGCAAGCGAAAGTAGTTAAGAAGTTAAGGAGTTTTACGCGAAGCTCAAGGAAACTTTCGCGCCCTACGGTTGCTAAGGAGTTAAGCCATTAGTTTTTTTGTTTGATATAGCATTATAAGCATTTGGCTTAACTTCTTAACTCCTTTAACTACTGAATTCTCTGAACTTGCGAAAGTTCGGTAATGCACTTCTACTTGATTGCCCGCTCAAACTGACCGCTTGCAGCAAAGCTCAGACCCTCGATTTTCTCGGTGCCCTTGCGTGAACAGTATTTGAACGTTACGCTTTTCTTTCCGTTGAACGAATTCCACACAAGTGTCATGTCCACCTTCTTGCCATCGGTGTCGGGCAGTTTGTCGAGTCGGAAAGCCACAATACCGTCGCCCCAATATCCGCCCTTCACGCCTTGAGCGTTATGGCAGAATGTCAGTTCGTATGGTTTGGCAGGGTCGACAGCCACCAGATTCACTATGTGCGGAGTGTTGTTGACAGTCCATTGTGTGCGGAAATGAATGGTCAGATATCCGTCTTCCGACACCGTCCATTCGCGTAATATCTCCACTGGATCCTGCCCTTTGCTCACGAGTTCGGCTCCTATTTCGCCGGCGTTGAACATAGGTTTGGTCAGGATGCTGTCCACCCAGTTGACATAAACGTCGTAGTTGCGCTTGTTGCCAGGCTCAGTGAGCAGTCGGAAGTTGATGAAAGCACGCACCTCCTTGTCTCCGTAGGGAGCCTGCTTGATGTTAGTGGCGTTAATCTTGGTAGAGTCGTCGAGCTGCATGTAGAACGATGAGCCGTCGGCTGTAGGCTTCAGCGTGACGAGAGCGTTGGGGCGGTTGAGCGGAAATATGGGAAACTCGTCGTTGTCGTTGTCGCACGACTGCATGGCAAAGCCCACGAAGCCTATGGCAACGATAAACAGAGCGGCGTGAGAAGCCTTTAAGATGCTGCTGATATAGTAATTTATCCTTTTCATATTTATAATAGGTTTCTGTCTTGTTGATAATAGAATTATGTCTCTTTGATAATAGAATTATCTCTCATTGAGAATAGTTGTCTGTCAATTGCAAAGATACAATAATATATTAATGCAACGCAAGTTTTCGTGTTTTTTTTGTCCCTTTTTCAAAAGGAGTCCTTTTGCCTTCCAAAACGAGTCCTTTTACACTCCAAAAGGAGTTCTTTTGCAGCACCCCCTGATTTAGTGTCTGATTATATGTGATTCTCTGTTATTATCACTTCAAATGTCGGATGAGCCTTTATTATTTGTTTTTTTGAAATATTAAAGTCGGGTAATGTTGTTTATATGGTGATTTTTCCCTATTTTTGTATTATAATGCGCGTGAGTACGCATTAGGTGCCGCACGGCATCTACTAAATATTAACTCATAAAAAAGGAAACGCTATGAAGAAGCCTGTAATTCTTTCGATACTCATAATGCTGCTAATGCCGCTGTCAGTTGCTGCCGACACCTATACTTCGTTGTGGAAACAGTACGACAATGCGATGCAGAAAGATCATCCGCAGACCGCTCTTAACGTGCTTTCGCAGATAGTCGGCAAGGCAACACGAGAACGGGCGTACGGCCATTTGCTCAAGGCTCAGCTCGCTACAGCCCAACAGCAATGTGCCATATCCGTCGACTCGTTGCAGCCCGCAATCGACCGTCTGCGCCGTTATGAGCAGAATGCCGAGCAAAGTGGCGACAAAGTGCTGGCAGCCATATACCAGTCGGTGCTCGGAACCATTTGTACCGACAACTGGATGGGCGTAGACGAGACCCGAAAACTCGGCAAACAATACTTCAAGAAGTCGATGAGCAATCCCGAAGCGTTGGCTGAAGCCTACTCTACGGGATATGAACCATTCGTGATTGACGGCACCGACTCGCGCTATTTCTATCACGACATGCTGCACGTACTGGGCATCCGTGCCAACGACTATCGCACCATGCACGACTATTATGCCTCGCACGGCAAGCGCGAGGGAGCCTGCCTCACAGCTATCGAGCTCGTTAAGCGTGCCCGTCGTCAAAGCGATGTGGGTCATGTAAAGAAGTCGAAGTATATCATGTCTCTCGATTCGCTCGTGCGCGAATATTCCGACCTGATGCCGTGTGCCGAAGTTGCCATTGAGCGCTACGCCTATATGGCGAACGCCGAGGACGTAACAGCCGAGGAGAAGATGAACTACATCAACTACGCCCTCATGAAATGGGGAGCCTGGCCACGCATGAATATACTGCGAAATGCCCAGCGCCGCCTTACATTACCATCGTTTCACGCAAGCATAGGAGGCGAACTGGCTCTGCCTGGAGTGCCTCGCAAGGTGAAGGTGATGGCACTCAACAACATCGGCGAACTGCGTATCACCGTCTCGCGACTCGACATTGACGGCACCACAACGCTCGACCCGTCGAGCGACAAGGACTATGCACGCTTGCGCCGACACATAGTCCAGAACGAACAACCCATCACTGACGTGCGCCGATACGTAGGTCTGCCGGCATACAAGACCGTAAGCGACACGCTCGAAATAAAGGGATTGCGACCGGGAATGTATCTCGTTGAGATGTCGACCGATAACGTCAGCGTGCCCGTCGACCGCCAGTTGCTGCGCGTATGCGACATCTATCCCGTCGTAGAGGCGCTGCCAGGCAATAAATACCGAATGGCTGTGCTCAACGCCACAAGCGGCGTAGCCGTGCCGGGAGCCAAGATTGACGTTGTGACCGATGTTGACAAGCACGGCAAGGACATCATACGCACATACACCTGCGACAGCAACGGCGAGGCTTACATAACATACGCCAATAGCGAGCCACGCTCTTATCGCATATACACCGACACCGAACGTGCTTTCCCCGTCACCCCAATGTCGGGACATTTCCACTATTACAGCAACAAGGCTGACGTAGTGCGCACGTCATTGTTCACCGACCGCAGCATCTACCGGCCCGGACAGACGCTGCATGTGGCTGCCATGGCATATACATATAATAATAAGGTGTATAAGGGAGAGTCTAAGGCTGGTCAGTCGATGACCATAACCCTGCGCGATGCCAACTATAAGGAGGTGGCTTCGCAGCAAGTTCAGACCGACGAATACGGTATGGCAAGCGCCGACTTCGTATTGCCGCAAGGCGGAATGACGGGCACTTACACCCTGCGTTCCGACTTTGGCAACAACTCATATACCTCGGTTAGGGTAGAGGAATACAAGCGCCCGACCTTCCGTGTAGACATAGCGAAGTCTACAGACAAGTATGCCGCTGGCGACACCGTGCGACTTAAGGGTACGGCTCGCAGCTTTGCCGGAGTGCCCGTACAGAATGCCCGTGTGGCATTGCGCGTAGTTCGCCGTCCGGCAATGTTCTGGCGAGGCATGGGAGGCGAAATGCGTCAGGAGACAGTATTGAACGATACCGTACAGACCACGCCTGCTGGTGATTTCGAAGTGAAAGTGCCAATCGTCATCCCCGACACTTATGACGAACATCCCCGACGCTATTATATGTTTGACGTGGCTGCCGACATCACCGATGTGGCAGGTGAGACACGCCATGCAGAGGCTTCGTTGCCATACAGCGATCATCCTACTATACTCACATGCGACATTCCTGAGAAGTCGTTGCGCGACAGTCTGCCCACCATCACCTTCGCCTATCGCAACAATGCGGGCGACCCTATCGACGGCAATGTGACCTATTATATCGACAACAATCGATATATTTGCAAGGCAAACACACCAAGCAAGATAGACGCCGAGGCTCTGACATCGGCCCGCCATAGTCTTATGGCGATATGCGGAACCGACACTCTGCGTACAGCATTCACAACATTCACCCTGCGCGACAGCAAGGCTCCCGTAGAGACACACGACTGGTTCTATCAGTCGGCTGAACGTTTCAAGGACAATATGACGCCCGTGTTCATACAGGTGGGTTCGAGCGACTCAATCCAGCATGTTGTATATACGCTCATTTCGGGCGACAAGGTGATAGAAGACGGACGTGCCGACCTGAAGAACGAGCTTCGCACACGTGCATTGATGTACAAAGAGGAGTGGGGCGACGGCATAACGCTGTCGGTAGCGTGGGTTAAGAACGGCACGGCTTATAAGCATACAGCACGAATAGAGCGTCCGTTGCCCGACACCCGACTCAATTTGAAGTGGACAACCTTCCGCGACCGACTCACGCCTGGACAGCGCGAGACTTGGACTCTCAACATAACTAACCCCGACGGAACGCCAGCCAAGGCTCAGCTCATGGCTACAATGTACGACAAATCGCTTGATGAGATACGCCGTCACAACGTGCGTTTCTCGCTGCCTGCATTCGTCAGCGTGCCTTGGTTGACATGGAATGGCGTGAACAATCGCGGACTCTTTGCCTACAGCGAGATGCCTATGCGCATCCTTAATGAGCGAAGTCTCAACCTGAGCCGCCTCACCGACTTCAGCCTTTCATGTTATGGAGAGGTGTTATGTGCAAGTGTTGGAGGTACGCGATTCAACAGTCGCAAGATGATGGCATACGACAAGTCGGAAAGCCGAGTACTTGTAGGAAGCGTAGAGAGTGCTAAGGCTGCCGAGACAGTTGACTCTGAAGCCATGAATGAGGAGACGGAAGACGGCGATTCGGCAGCTACCGAGCAGATACGCGAGAATCTCAACGAGACAGCCTTCTTCTATCCGGCACTTGTGAGCGACGCTAAGGGCAATGTGTCAATCAACTTCACGCTGCCCGAGAGTGTCACTACATGGCAGTTCTATGGTCTGGCTCACGACTTGAACATGAACAACGGCGTCATTTCGGCAACGTCGGTGGCTAAGAAGACCATAATGGTGCAGCCCAATGTTCCGCGCTTTGTGCGCTCTACTGATAGCGGAGTGCTCTCGGCACGTGTGTCGAACACTTCCTACAAGCAGGTGGCAGGCACCGCCCGACTTGTATTGCTCAATCCCGAAACGGGCAAGGAGGTTTATCGCAAGGAGCGTAAATACACTGTAATGGCTGGCGAGACAGCAGCAGTCGACTTCGATTTCGACATGTCGAAGATTCAGAACGACGGACTGCTTGTATGCCGCATCACCGCACAGGGCCACGGCTACAGCGACGGCGAGCAGCATTATCTGCCCGTTCTGCCTGACAAGGAACTCGTCACCAATACATACGCATTCACACAGAATGCCCCCGGTACTCTCGATATTGATGTGGCTAAGATGTTTGCAGTAAGCGACAAGAACTCACGACTCACCGTTGAGTACACCAATTCGCCTTCGTGGCTCATGGTTCAGGCTCTGCCTACTATGTCGAATGCCGACGGAGACAACGCCATGTCGCTTGCCACGGCTTATTATGCCAATGCGTTGGGCCGCCACATCATGCTCTCCAACCCGGCTATAAAGCAGACCGTAGCACTCTGGCAGAAGGAAACGGGTGAAGCGAAGGACGGCTCTTCGCTGCAGAGCGCATTGCAGAAGAACAGCGAACTGAAGCAGATTGTGTTCGACGAAACGCCTTGGCTTAACGAAGCCAACCGTGAATCGGAGCAGAAGCGTATGCTTGCCGCATTCTTCGACGAGTCGCAGATAGGCTATCGACTTGCCAACAATCTTTCGCTGTTGTCTCGTCTGCAGCTGCCCAACGGTTCGTTTGCATGGTGGAAGGGAATGGAGGGTTCGCCCTATATGACTATGGCTGTGGTGCAGACGCTTGTCCGTTTGAATGCAATGATTGGCGAACAGGCCAATACAAACGGTATGATTGCTGCCGCTTTCAGTTATATAGACAAGCAGATAGCACGCGAGGTGAAGGATATGAAGAAGCTTGAGAGTGAGGGCAAGCAGAAGAATCTGCGCCCGAGCGAATTGGCTGTGCAGTATCTGTACGCTTCTACACTCGCCAAGCGACAGATGAATACCTCGGCAAAGCAGAACTTCGACTGGCTCATAAGCCGTCTGGCGCGTCAGAATACGGAGTTCACGATATACGGAAAAGCCGTTTCTGCCGTTGTGCTTGCCAAGAACAATCATCGCAAGGAGGCTGCCAATCTGCTTGAGAGCATACGCCAGTATACTGTATATACCGACGAAATGGGTCGCTACTTCGATTCGCCGAAGGCTCAGTATTCATGGTTCGACTATCGCATTCCGTCGCAGGTGGCTGCCATTGAGGCATTGAAGGCTCTGCAGCCCGATGATGTCAAGACTATTGGCGAGATGCAACGATGGTTGCTCCAGACCAAGCGTACTCAGGCATGGGACACTCCGCTCAATTCTGTCAATGCTGTTTATGCCTTCCTTAACGGCAACGGCATGGCGCTTGTTGAAGGCAATGCGCAGCCTGCAACGATAAAGATTGACGGACAGAAGCTGCAGATGCCTAAGGCAACGGCAGGTCTCGGCTATGTCAAGGCGGCAAAGACGGGCGACCGCTTCAAGCACCTGACTGTAGAAAAAGCATCTGAAGGCACTTCATGGGGCGCTGTATATGCTCAGTTCATGCAGAAGTCGGACGAGGTGGCTGATGCCGCTATGGGTATGAAGGTGACGCGTGAGGTGCTGAAGGACGGCAACCGAATGAGTGGCGACAATGTTCAGCTGAATGTGGGCGACCGCATTACGGTGCGTCTGACTGTAACGGCTGCACGCGACTACGACTTTGTTCAGCTCAGCGACCGTCGTGCTGCGTGTCTCGAACCAGCTCAGCAGTTGTCGGGTTATGGCTTCGGCTACTACTGTCAGCCTAAGGACAACGTCACAAACTTCTTCTTCGACCGCATGTCGAAGGGCAAGCACGTCATTGAGACAACCTATTATGTCGACCGTAAGGGCGAATACCGTACTGGTACATGTGCCGTTCAGTGTGCATACGCACCTGAGTTCATGGCGCGAACCAAGGCTGTCAAGATTGCTGTGAAATAAAGGAAAATAGAATAACAAAGATATATGAAAAAGTTTTTTATATGCGCTTCGCTCTTTGCGTTTGTGTCGTTGGGAGTGAGTGCGCAGAAGATAGAAGCGATAAACAAGATTGTCGACTGCGGTCAGACTACATATCAGTCGCCGGCTACGGCTGAGTTTGAAGTGAAAAACAAGTCGAACCGTGCTGTGCGCATTGTTGATGTGCGCACCAGTTGCGGATGCACCGACGTGGATTATCCCAAGGGCGAGATTGCTCCCGATGCCAAGTTCATGGTGCGTGTCACGTACGATGCACAGACTATGGGCCGTTACGACAAGTTTGTCGACGTGTATGTATCCGACCAGCAGCGTCCTGTCATGTTGCGTATGCGAGGCAACGTGGTTAGGGAGATTGTGGATTTTGCAGGCAAGTACGACTACGACTTTGCCGGAATACGCACCGATTGCGACGACATTGAGTTTGATGACGTGAATCGTGGTGAGCGTCCGCAGAAGAAGATACACCTGCTCAATACCACAAGTTCGACTGTTGAACCCGTTGTTATGCACCTGCCCGACTATCTCACAGCCGAGGTTTCGCCTTCGAAGATTCTGCCTGGACATAGCGGTGTGATTACCGTTACGCTCAATTCGAAGCGCTTGAAGGACATGGGACTTACTCAGACGAGTGTCTATCTGGGTGCATTCCCTGGCGATCGTGTAAGTCGTGAGAAGGAATTAGGCGTTTCTGCCGTATTGTTGCCTAAGTTCGACAACCTCACTGCATCACAACTCGCCAATGCTCCGAGACTGTATTTGTCAACGTCCGAGCTTAACCTTGGTGCTTTCAACGGCAAGAAGAAGCTCAAGGGTGAGATAATCATACGCAACGACGGCAAGACGGTGCTCAATATCAAGAACCTCCAGATGTTCACTGTGGGCTTGCAGGTTTCGCTGAACAAGCAGAAATTGCAGCCGGGTGAGTCGGCAAAGATGAAGATTACAGCCGAACAACGATTGCTGAAGTCGGCTCGCTCGCAGCCACGTGTGCTGATGATAACAAACGACCCGGGTCGTTT
>JAIJMN010000258.1:0-2924 GCA_022735715.1 Prevotella sp. | reverse complement strand
GCAGCCTGAGCCTTCTTCTGTGCAGCAGGAGTCTTAGCCTTCTTTACGTTGTCGTAGAGATTCCAGAGCTTGAACTTAGCAGTAGCGCTCTTCAGAGCAGCTGTGAAAGCATTGGCAGTAGCCTCAGTCTGTGCTTCCTGCTCAGTAGTAGCATAAGCGTGCTTGTAGCCCTTCTGCTTGTTCCACAAACCACGTGTGAAGTCTGGGAATGTAACGGGAGCGCAGTCGTTGTCCATAGAGATAGCGCCAAGCTCAGCGATAGCACACCACTCAGCCAAGTCGTATACGTCCATATCGAGTGGCAAACCGTTCTGCAGACAGTAGATGAGGCGAGCGCACATGATGAAGTCCATACCACCGTGACCGCCAACTTCCTTGGCGAGCTTGCCGAACTTCTTCAAGATTGGGCTTTCGTACTTCTCCTCAAGAGCCTTGCGCTGTGCATCGGGCATAAAGCCGTGTGATGAAAGGTCGTCAACCTTAGGAGCGTTGCCAGTAGCGGCAAGCTGCTTAGCGTCTACAGCATATCCCTCAACAGGATACTTATTAGCGAAACCGCGAGTACCAGTGAGCTGATACAGACGGCTGTACGGCTGCGGATTCATAACGTCGTGCTGCAACTCGATAACCTTATGGTTAGCAGTGCGGATGAGAGTAGTAGTGTGGTCGCCGTTGCGGAAGTCGTTGCAAGGCTTGCCTGTCTTCTTCTCAACAAGCTCCTTACCATGAACGCTCTTTGTATCCATAGCTACGAGAGTAGTCATACGGTCGCCACGGTGAATGTCGAGAGCCTGAGCAACCGGGCCAAGGCCGTGAGTAGCGTAGATATCGCCACGGTTCTCGCGGTTGTACTTCAGACGCCAGCCGAGCTGTTCGGGATCAGATCCGTTTGGATTCTTCCAGTAATAATCCCAGAAATCATCGAGATTGTGGATGTAAGCACCCTGAGCGCGCAGAATCTCGCCAAATACGCCAGCCTGAGCCATATTGAGTGTGCGCATTTCAAACCAGTCGTAGCAGCAGTTTTCAAGAATCATGCAGTTGAGCTGCTTCTGTTCAGCCAGGTCAACCAGTTCCCAGCACTCCTTGAGGTTCATTGCCGAAGGCACCTCATCAGCCACGTTCTTGCCGTTCTCGAGTGCACACTTAGCCACGATAGCATGATGCTCCCAGTCGGTAGCGATGTAAACGAGATCGATGTCGGGGCGCTTGCACAACTCCTCATATCCCTTCTCGCCATAGTAAACGGCAGCCGGAGCCAGTCCGTTCTTGCGCAGACGCTCGTTCTGCTTCTCAGCACGCTCCTTTACGAAGTCGCAAAGAGCCACCACTTCAACACCTGGAATAAGGCTGAAGTTCTCCACTGCACCAGGACCACGCATGCCAAGACCTACGAGACCGATGCGTACAGTCTTCATCTTAGGCAAAGCCAGACCCAGCACGTCTTTCTGTCCGGCAGGACGTTCTGGAGTTTCTATCACGATTTTACCCTTGTTCCAATGCCACTTGGTATTGGGTGAGAGCGACTGAGCGTTTGCTGTCAAGCTTCCAAACGAGAGGAATGCAGCAAAAGCCAAACCAATAAGTTTTAACTTTCTCATAAAAATGATGTTATTAGTAATATAGTTTTAGTAAGTTGCAAATAATTAAAAGCTTTGCAAAGGTACACCAAACTTTACAAAAAACGAAATAAAAGGAGTCCTTTTTCAATATTTTGCCGTACATTTGCACGTATGAACGAAACTTATCTAAATACAGACTTAAGCCAAAAGCGCATTGCGGTGCTGCTTTCGGGTGGTGTCGACAGTTCGGTAGTGGTTTACGAGCTGGCGCGCAGAGGCTTACACCCCGACTGTTTCTACATAAAAATAGGTCCGGAGGAGAAGGAGGAATGGGACTGCACGTCGGAGGAAGACCTCGAAATGGCTACTGCCGTGGCACGCCGTTACGGATGCCGTCTGGAAGTAGTTGACTGTCATCGCGAGTATTGGGACCAAGTGACACGCTACACGATGGATAAGGTGCGTGCCGGATTGACACCCAACCCTGACGTGATGTGCAACCGACTCATAAAGTTCGGAGCTTTCCATGAGAAGCGCGGACACGAATACGACCTCATTGCTACCGGTCATTACGCCCAGACCGAAGTGGACAGCGAGGGAAGGAAGTGGCTCGTAACGAGTCCCGACCCCGTCAAGGACCAGACTGATTTCCTTGCACAGATAGAGTCATGGCAGCTTCAGAAGGCGATATTCCCCATAGGCCATTACGAAAAGAACGAGGTGCGTGCCGTAGCCGAGCGCGAACATCTGATTAATGCCAAGCGCAAGGACTCGCAGGGCATCTGCTTCCTCGGTCAGATAAACTATAATGAATACATACGCCGATACTTGGGCGAGTGTCCTGGCGACGTTATCGAGATGGAAACGGGCAAACGCATTGGCGAACACCGTGGATTGTGGTTTCACACTATAGGACAACGCAAGGGCTTGGGATTCGGTGGCGGACCGTGGTTTGTAATCAAAAAGGACGTAGAGCACAACATTCTCTACGTAAGTCATGGCTACGACCCGCAGACGGCTTACAAAAAGGACTTTCCCGTACACGATTTCCACTTCCTGACTTGTGAAGTTCCGATGCACCGCGTGACGTTCAAGATACGCCACACGCCCGATTATCATCCTGCCACCATCGAACGTCTGGACGACGGACGATTGATGATTCACTCTGACGATGCCATCCACGGAGTGGCACCGGGACAGTTCTGCGTGGTGTACGACGAACATCATCACCGCTGCTACGGCTCGGGAGAGATTACGGTATAATGAGGGTGTGTCAAAATAGAAGTTAAAAGAAGTTTGGGCTTCGCCCGAAGTTAACAGAAGTTAGCGGACATATGTATAAATTGCTGAAAATAAAGCATT
>JAIJMN010000257.1:0-2926 GCA_022735715.1 Prevotella sp. | reverse complement strand
GGAAGAACTAGATGGGCTAATTGTTCAAGCATGTTCATAATGCAAAGATACAAAATACTATGAAACTAAAAAAACTCCCCAGTATTTTTCCACTGAGCCATTATTTTGTGTAAATTTGCATACACTTTATTTTACTACGCATCAACCATCGATATTACTAAAACAATAGATAAACAACAATGATCAGAAACAAATTCTTACTGACCGCATTGCTCGCTGCGGCTTTCGGTGGCGTGCAGGCGCAGGACGACGGCTTCGACCTCAGTTCGCAGCGTGGCGAGAAACAGGATGTCAACGTTGTACCGGGCAAGAAGCTCGACCATCATGGCATCGTAATCAATCCTACACCGCACAATTTCAGTGTGCAGACTGATGTACTTCTCAATCTCGCAAATGGCGTTAACATCGTCGACAAGCAGAAGAAGTTTGCCGACGACCTTGGTTTCCTCAAAGCCAATAAGAAAGGTGTGCGCCTTACAATCGACTTCGGCAAGAAGCAGGCACAGAAGGCAGGATTGAAGAAGATGGTGTCGGGTGCCTATCTGCTTACAGCCGACAAGAAGGGCATCAACATCGTAGGCTACGACGAGCGCGGTGCGTTCTACGGCATACAGACAATGAAGCAGGTGTTGGCATCGCCAGTATTGAATGGCAATATGCCTTATCTCACTTGCAACGACTATCCCGACCTGCCATTGCGTGGTGTTGTTGAGGGATTCTACGGCGAACCGTGGTCGCATCAGGTGCGCCTCTCGCTCATCGACTACTACGGACGCAACAAGCTCAATGAGTATGTTTACGGTCCGAAGGACGACCCGTATCACAGCTCACCCAACTGGCGTCTGCCTTATCCCGACGACCAGGCTCGCAACATACACGAACTCGTTGAGGCTTGCCGACGCAACCGTGTCGACTTCGTTTGGGCTATCCATCCGGGCAAGGACATCAAGTGGAACGAGGAAGACTATCAGAACCTCGTCAACAAGTTCAATCATATGTACGACCTTGGCGTGCGTTCGTTTGCCATACACTTCGACGACATCGAGGGCGAAGGAACCGACTCGAACAAGCAGGTTGACCTGCTCAACCGCCTCACCAAGGAGTTTGTTAAGGCAAAGGGCGATGTTGCGCCGCTCGTAGTTTGTCCTACTGACTACTCACAGTTGTGGGCAAGCCCCAAAGAGAACGGACAGCTCGCCATCTATGGCAAGCGTCTTGACCCGTCAATCAACGTGTTCTGGACAGGTGCCGTTGTTTGCTCTGACCTCACAAAGGAGACTCTCGACTTTGTAGACTCACGCATCAAGCGCCCGGCTTACTATTGGTGGAACTTCCCCGTTACCGACTATGCCCGCCATATCATCATGCAGGGTCCGGTATATGGACTTGAAACCGACCTTACTGCCGAACAGACATGCGGTGTATTGAGCAATCCGATGGAGCACGGCGAGGCTTCGAAGCTCGCTCTCTACGGTGTCGCCGACTACAACTGGAATGTTTCGGCATACAATGCCATCGACAATTGGGAGCGCTCGCTTGTTGACGTTACGCCCGAAGCGCATGATGCTTACCGCACATTCGCCATACACTCGTGCGATACCGAGACAGGCTATCGCCGTATAGAGTCGTGGGAGACCAAGACTTTCCGTCTTGCTGACTACAACAAGAAGGATTACGACAATCTGTATGCTGAGTTCGACCGTGTAGAAAAGGCTCCTGCCATCATGGAGCGCGACTGCAAGAATGCGCTGCTCATGAAGGAACTGCGCCCGTGGCTTATTGAGTTTAAGAAGCTCGGTACTCGTGGCAAGAACACGCTTACGCTGATGCGCGATTTCAAGGACGACAAGTATGAGGCTTTCTGGAACGGATATATCAACAACCGCATGTCTACTGCCGACATGGCTGCTTATCAGGCACACAAGTCGGGAACCATGAAGCTGCAGCCGTTCTATGAGAATGGCATGGACGATATGGCTATAGAGTTCTTCAAGAATGTGGCTGGCAAGACTCCGGCGTTCTATAAGGGCGTGGGTACATACAAGTCGCTCGGCACCACACAGAACAAGCTGATGCTCGATAACGATTCTACTACGTTCTATCATTCGGGTGCAAGCCAGAACACGGGCGACTGGATTGGTCTGGACCTTGGAGCCGTTCGTCCCGTGCGCGAGGTGCGCATACTGCAAGGACGCAACTCGGTTGACGACGTCGACTACTTCGACAACGTCATCGTTGAGGCTTCTGCCGACGGCAAGACATGGACTCCGCTCACCGGCGAATTGCAGAAGACATATATCATCAACTGGAAGGGCAATCCCGTAGAAGCTCGTTATGTACGCATGCGCAAGTTGCAGTCGGACAAGAAGAGCTGGTGTGCTGTTCGTGAGTTTGTAGTAAATCCGGTGAATCCCGAAAATCTTGCATTCAAGGTGGAGTCGGCTGACATGCTCGGTGCTATGAATTGCTTCGACGAGAATCCTTGCTCTTCGTTCAAGAGCGAAGGCAGTCTGGCGTTCGGCGTTGAGAAGGGAACAAAGAGCTACACCATGCTTGTCAACCTGCCAAAGGCTGGTGGAGTAGTGCTCAAGCAGTACAACAAGAATGGCAAGCTCGTTGCAAGCACACCGGTTGAGGGCAATATGGCTAAGGTGAATGTCGATGCCAACGCAGTGAAGTGCCAGCTTGAGGGAACTGTAGAAGTGTTTGAGATTGTCCCTAACAAGTAATCGGGATAATTCAGAATAAGAGATCGATTTTCTCTCGAATAGAAAATAACAAAAAAAACGAGGATGTTCCGTTTGCTTAGGAAACATCCTCGTTTTTTGTTTTATATAGCCTCAAGTGTTTGCTTGAGCATTATACATGCTTCATGATGTCGAGCAGGTGATCCCAAACCATCTGTACGGTCGGGATGTGCAGACGC
>JAIJMN010000024.1:0-19258 GCA_022735715.1 Prevotella sp. | reverse complement strand
ATGAAGGCTCCCGTATCAGGTATCGCTATGGGTCTGATCAAGAACCCGGGCGAAGAGAAGTACGCTGTGCTTAGCGATATCCTCGGCGACGAGGACCACTTGGGCGATATGGACTTCAAGACAACCGGTACTCCCAACGGTCTTACAGCCACACAGATGGACATTAAGTGCGACGGTCTGAGCTTCGAGATACTCGAGAAGGCTCTTATGCAGGCCAAGGCAGGTCGTGAGCACATCCTCAACTGCATGATGGAGACTATCTCTGAGCCACGCAAGGAGATGAAGCCGCAGGTTCCACGCATCATCCAGATCGAGATACCTAAGGAGTTTATCGGTGCAGTTATCGGCCCTGGCGGCAAGATTATCCAGCAGATGCAGGAAGACACCGGCGCTACTATCACCATCGACGAGGCTGACGGCGTAGGCAAGGTGCAGATTTCAGCTCCCAACAAGGACGCTATCGACGCTGCACTCGGCAAGATCAAGGCCATCGTAGCCATCCCTGAGGTAGGCGAGGTTTACGAGGGAACAGTACGTTCTATCATGCCTTACGGCTGCTTCGTAGAGATAATGCCGGGCAAGGACGGACTCCTCCACATCTCAGAGATTGACTGGAAGCGTCTTGAAACAGTCGAAGAGGCTGGCATCAAGGAAGGCGACAAGATCAAGGTGAAGCTCATGGAGATTGACCCGAAGACCGGTAAGTACAAGCTTTCTCACCGCATTCTGCTCCCGAAACCCGAGGGTTACGTAGAGCGTGAACGTCGTCCGCGTGGCGAACGTGGCGACCGTCGTCCGCGTCGTGAGGGTGGTGAGCGTCGTGACGGTCGTCGCGAACACCGCGAGCCGAAGGATTTCAACGACTCACTCGACCACAACAACGATATCTAATCATATCGCAATAGAATATAAAAACCCTGCATTGCCGTCCACATCGGGCTGTGGTGCAGGGCTTTTTGTTAGTAACCTATATAAGAAACATATACGATTATGGAACAAGTACTCTGGATTTACAATACGCTGTCGCGTAGAAAGGAAGTATTCAAGCCCCTGCACGCCCCCAATGTCGGCATGTATGTGTGCGGACCTACCGTCTATGGCGACCCACATCTGGGACATGCACGCCCCGCTATCACCTTCGACATACTCTTCCGCTACCTCAAGCACCTCGGATATAAGGTGCGCTACGTGCGCAACATCACCGATGTTGGCCACCTGGAGCACGACGCTGACGAGGGAGACGACAAGATTGAGAAGAAGGCACGACTCGAACAGCTCGAGCCGATGGAGATAGCACAGTACTACACCAACCGCTATCACGCTGCCATGGAGGCGCTCAACGTGCTCCCGCCGAGCATCGAGCCGCACGCCACGGGCCACATCATCGAGCAGGAACAGCTCGTACAGCAGATTCTCGACAACGGTTTTGCCTACGAGAGCAACGGTTCTATCTACTTCGACGTGAAGAAGTATAACGAGAAATACCACTATGGCATACTCTCAGGACGCAATCTCGACGACGTGAAGGACGCATCGCGCGCACTCGACGGAGTAGGCGAGAAGCGCAATCAGGCCGACTTCGCACTCTGGAAGAAGGCATCGCCCGAGCATATCATGCGCTGGCCAAGCCCCTGGAGCGACGGATTCCCAGGCTGGCATTGCGAGTGTACAGCCATGGGACGCAAGTATCTCGGCTCACACTTCGACATTCACGGAGGCGGAATGGACCTCGTATTCCCTCACCACGAATGCGAGATAGCCCAGGCTGTAGCTTCGCAGGGTGACCAGATGGTTCATTACTGGATGCACAACAACATGATTACAATCAACGGTCAGAAGATGGGCAAGTCGCTCGGCAACTTCATCACCCTCGAAGAGTTCTTTACGGGCAACAACAAGAATCTCGACCAGCCCTATTCGCCCATGACCATACGCTTCTTCATACTCTCTGCCCACTACCGCGGAACCGTAGATTTCTCTAACGAGGCTCTGCAGGCATCGCAGAAGGGACTTGAGAAGCTCATGAACGGCATCGCTGACCTCGACCGCATAGCTGCATCAGCCGAGAGCGACGAGCCCACTCACAAGCTCGTAAGCCAACTTCGCGAGAAGTGTTACGACGCAATGAACGACGACTTCGCCACTCCGCTCGTCATAGCCCACCTCTTCGAGGCTTGCTCGGTAGTGAACAAGCTCGTCGACCATAAGGCTACTATCTCTGAGGCCGACCTCAAGGAGCTTGCCGATACAATGCGCCTGTTCGCATTCGAACTGCTCGGACTGCGTCCCGACAACGCCGGCTCGTCGTCACATCGCGAAGAAGCCTTCGGCAAGGTGGTGGATATGGTGCTCGACCTGCGCTCTAAGGCAAAGGCATCGAAGGACTGGGCCACCAGCGACCGAATCCGCGACGAACTCGCCGAACTCGGTTTTGAGGTGAAGGACACCAAGGACGGTGCCACATGGAAGCTCAAGTAGAGTTTTGAATTTTGAGTTTTGAATTGGTTGCGGCTTCGGCCGCAATTATGAATTTCTCAATTTAGAATTATTCGTTTCTCAATTTAGAATTATTCGTTTCTCAATTTAGAATTATTATTTATGAAGCTGAAATATAACATTCTGGCAATCGTTGCCGCCATTGCCTTTAGCAGCTGTTCGTCGTCGAAGAAAGTAGGTGAGGCAGTCGACCTTAACGGCGAATGGAACATCGTAGAAGTCGGCGGCACTGTTATTGACACTACAAAGACCGAGTTCACTCCCACACTGGGATTCGAAACAGCCAAGAACAGCGTGTTCGGATGCGCCGGATGCAACTCCATCAACGGCACCGCACGCGTCAATGCTGCCAAGCAGACCATATCGTTCAAGGAGATAGGCACGACGCTTATGCTCTGCGCCAATATGGAGTATGAGCAGCAGATACTCAAGGCTCTTGAGAGCGTCAAGGCGTATAAGTCGGCAGGCGAAGGTCGTGTACAACTGACCAACGGCAGCGGCAAGGCCATGCTGACGTTGCAAAAACAATAATATAGTTATGAAGCACATCGTATTTCTTACCGGCGCCGGCATGTCGGTTGAGTCGGGTTTCAAGACATTCCGTGGCAACGACGGACTGTGGGAGAACTATCCCGTAGAACAAGTAGCCTCGCACGAGGGTTGGCTCAAGGACCCGACACTCGTCACCAACTTCTATAATATGCTGCGCCACAAGCTCTATGCGGCACAGCCCAACGAAGGACACCGACTCATACATGATCTGGAGAAGGAGTATAAGGTGACGGTCATCACGCAGAACGTAGACAATCTGCACGAGAAGGCTGGCTCCACCGACGTCATACACCTGCACGGTGAACTTACCAAGGTGTGCTCATCGCGCAATCCCGACGACCCTCGCTATCAGCGCGAGTTGCCCGAGGACGACTGCGAGGTGCGTCCCGGCACACTCTCGGGCGACGGCTCGCTGGAGCGTCCGTTCATCGTCTTCTTCGGCGAATCGGTGCCTATGATAAGCGTAGCAGCCGAGGCTGCCGAGCAAGCCGACATATTCGTCATCATAGGCACATCGCTCAACGTCTATCCGGCAGCCGGACTCATCCACTACGTGCGCCCCTCGGTGCCCGTATATCTTATCGATCCCGAGCCGTCGATGGGCGTAGGCCGCCAGCACTTCACCCACCTTCAGTGTGGTGCAAGCGAAGGAATGCGCAAGCTATGCGGAATTTTGAAGAAATAAAAAATGCGGGTATGGCATCGTCACCATACCCGCATTTTTTATAGGTGTTAAAATAATGATTTAGAACTTGTAGTTCACGCCGAATGTAACGTTTGTAGCGTCAACGTCCATACCCCACTTCTGAACATTGCTGAAGTCGTTCTTCTGATAGCCGAAGAAACCAACCTTTGTTACGAAAGAAACGTGGTCAGAGAGGTTGAGCTTCAAGCCCGGCTTCAATCCAACTTCGAAAACGTCAGCGTCAGCACCGTTGCCGCCTACGTGAGCGTAACCCATTGTGCCCTCAAGGAAGAGGTCGACGAGCTTGGTGTTAACGAAAGTATAGCGAGCGTAAGGAGCGATAACGAAGGCATTGTTGCCATCCTCTACACCAGCGTAGCCTACTGACAGACCAGCGTCCCAAGTCTTGTTGAACTGGTAGCCGATCTCAGGCATAAGCTTGTAGACCATCTTAGAGTCGCCGTCGCCGTACTTCTTGCCATAGAGAGCTGCGCTACCGCCGATATACACCTGTGCACTTGCACATACAGCCATACACATAGCTGCCATTGTCATCATAATCTTTTTCATACCAAAAATTTGTTGTTTTAATGAATTATTATCCTTGTACGCTGCAAAAGTATTACATTTTATCCAATAAGCCTAAATTTCTTTCCAAAAACGACTACCTATAAGGAAAAATATATTACTTTTGGTGAAAATATATATATAAAATGAACCACGACCTAACCGATAACGACATATTCCAGGCCCTCCGCGAGGGCAGCGAGGAGGCATTCGGCACGCTTTTCAGGCGCTATTATCCGCGTCTGCACCGCTTTGCGTGCAAATACATAGCCGACGAAGCCGCCGCAAGCGATGCTGTGCAGACGTGCTTCATGCGACTGTGGGAGCGTCGCTCGACGCTTGTAGGCGGCTCTTTGCAGTCGATGCTCTACACAATGCTGCGCAACGAGTGCCTCAACAGCCTCAAGCATAGCGCCATAGTTGAAGGCTATGCACGTCAGGCGCAGTCAGTAGCCGATACCGAACCGCTCTACAACGCCGACTTCTTGGGCGCTGCCGACCATCAGTTGCTCTACGACGAACTGCAACTCAGCATTGACCGTGCCCTCGACACGCTGCCCCAGCGCACAGCCGACATATTCCGCATGTCGCGCTACGAATCGCTCAAGAACCGCGAGATAGCCCAGCAGCTCGGCATATCCACCACCGCCGTCGAGAAGCACATATCCAAGGCGCTCAAGACCATTGCCGCCCAGCTCGCCCAAAAGTACGGCACATGCCTCGTGCTCTGCCTCATGTTCTGCCTGGAGCACGCACCGCAGGCTATCTGACACAATCCCGGCAAATAACAGTCCACGAAGGTTGGGCGGCCGGCGTTTCAGTTGTTACATAGTTATGACAAACCATTTAAAATCCACTTATGCACAATAATATATATATAACCGCCGAAGAGGCACGCCAGCTTGCCCACAGCTACTTCGACGGCACAATATCCGATGCCGATGAACAGCGCCTCACGGCATACGTGACCCACACCCCCGACGGCACAACGCAGCTGCATGCGTGGGAGCAGGAGTGGCTCTCAGCGTACACGCCAAGCCCCACCACCGAAGCCGCCTACCAGCAAATGGCATCACGCGTCAGTGCCACCGCCACCCGTCGGCGCCGTCTGCACACGTGGCGCATTGCCGCAATCGTGGCATGTGCAGCCTCACTCATAGCCTTCGTGTTCGGCATCGGCACCTACATAGGTCGCCTCACCGCCCCCGAACAGTACTTCACGTGCTCGGCACCCTATGGCAGTACAGCCACAACGCTGTTGCCCGACGGATCGCGCGTTACGCTCAATGCAGGCTCAACACTTCGTTATTCCAGCCGTTTCAGCACTAATGACCGCCGTGTAGAACTGCAGGGCGAGGGCTACTTTGACGTTGCACGCCGCGACGGCGCCCGCTTCACGGTGCACACCGACGGATATGACGTTGAGGTGAGGGGCACCCGATTCTACGTTTCGGCATACCCCACCGACAACTACGTCACCACGACGCTCCTCAAAGGCAGCGTAGCCATAGCTTACGGCGACTCCTGCTACATGCTGAAGCCCGGCGAGCGTGCCTCGCTCAACCGTCTCACACACGAGTTGCAGTGCTCGCACGCCGTCAAGACAAGCAGCGGATGGAAGCAGGGCAACATCGATTGCGACGACATAACGCTCGGCGAGCTGCGCCCCATCATCGAGCGCCGCTACAACGTGAGCATACGCATAGCCGACAGCAGCCTCGCCGCACGCCGACTCTACATCTCGCTCGTCAACAACGAGACCATCGACGAGGTGATGGCAGCCCTCAAGCGCACGCTTGACGTTAAGGTACAGCGCGACGGACATAATATTGTAATAGAGCAATAGTCATATTGTAGGAGGCTATGGCGTCCTCGCCATAGTCTGGGCAAGCAGGCAGCGCATATTATCTATAACAAGAATGCACTAACTAACTGCTCAGGCTATGGCGGGGACGCCATAGCCTCCTACAGTTTGCTTTGCCAATTAACTCACTGACTTGAATTTATAATATTACCACTCCTAATGTTGGACGAACTTAACATTCAACATTCAACACTTAACATTCCAAACAATCGCACTTAACATTCCAAACAATCACAACTTAACATTCAACATTTAACATTAAAAAAGTTGGTTTAAGGGTTGGGTAAAACCTTTATGAGTTGTTTATATAATTGAAAGGACCTAAAAACCGCTTGATTTGGACCTAAAACCGCCTTGATAATACCAGTGCATAACCCTCCATTTTCAAAAGGACTCGTTTTGCACTTCAAAAGGGCCCCTTTTACACTCCAAAAGGACACCTTTTTGAAAGCAACCGAAATCAGTGCTGAAAATCAATGGATTACAGGACCGGAAAAAGCAGAATACAGGACCTTGATAAACAGAATCGTAGCCGAAACGGGTACGATGAAAACGTAAACAATATAAATAACAATCTATAATCAAAACTTTAAACATCTATGGCAAAATTCAGATCACTATGCGTTGCCTACGTCATCGCCCTATCAGGTGCAATGACCACCGCAATGCAGGCACAAACGGTGAGCCGCAACTTCAACAGCCAGCCTCTGAAGTCGGTGCTGCACGAAATTGAAAGGCAAACCAAAATGTCGGTCATAGTCAACGACATCAACCTAAACAAACGCGTTACTGCCAAATTCAACAAAACTCCTCTGCGTGATGTGCTTAAGCAAGTGCTCGACGAGTCGTGCGAGTACGAAATTGCCGACCGCATCATAACAATACACCCCAGCCGAAAGGCTAAGCAGGAGACACAGCAGCAGGGAAAGAAAAAAAAGCAGACTGTAAAGGGATGTATCAAGGACGAGAACGGCGACCCTATCATCGGTGCCAGCATTCTTGTAAAGGGAACAACCACTGGCACAATAACTGATGCCGACGGTCGCTATTCGCTCGATGTTCCGAGCGGTTCTACAATACAGATTTCATACCTCGGCTATCAGACCAAGGAGGTAAAGGCACAGGGAGGCTCGGACATGACAGTCTTTATGGATGTCGACAACAAGACTCTCGACGACGTTGTAGTGACAGCGTTCGGCATCAAGCGTGAAGAGAAGGCTCTTGGTTATGCCGTGCAGAAAGTGAAGGGCGACGAATTGGCTACAGTCAAGTCGGTCGACCTCGGCACTTCGCTTACCGGTAAGGTGGCAGGTTTGAACGTACAGAACTCAACCGAGTTCAATGACGCTCCGTCGGTGCTCATCCGTGGTGAAAATCCGCTCATTGTGCTCGACGGTGTACCTTATTCTAATATATCACTTCGCGACATCAATGCCGACGACGTAGAGTCTATCGACGTGCTCAAGGGCGCTACTGCATCTGCTCTTTATGGTGCACGTGGCGGTTCGGGCGTTATCACCATCACAACAAAGAAGGGTAACAAGGAAGGACTGGACATAACAGTCAACAGCAGCACTATGTTCAATGCCGGCTATCTTGCCATTCCTGAGGCACAGCACGACTACAGTTCGGGTTCGGGTGGCCACTACGACTCTGTAGATTATGTATGGGGCGACAAGCTCGACATTGGTCGCAAGGCGTCGCAGTACAATCCTAAGACTTATCAGTGGGAAGAGACCGAACTCATATCAAAGGGTAAGAACAACTTCCGCAACTTCCTTCAGCAGGGATTCGTCACCAACAACAACATCAGTTTGGGTTGGCGTGGCAAGAACGGTGGTGTGCGCACGTCGCTCAACCACGTCTTCAACCGTGGACAGTATCCCAATGAGGATATGCACAAGATAATCTATACACTCAGCGGCAATGCCAAGATAGGCAAACTCTCGCTCGAAGGCGGTGCTGTATGGAACAAGCGTTTCTACAACAACGACCGCGGTTCGGGTTATAGTGGTGGTGGCTACATATATAATATTATTGTGTGGACCGGCTCAAACTACGACATCCGCGACTATCGCAACTACTGGGTAGAGGGCAAGGAGAACCAGAAGCAGAACTGGCTGTACAGCTACTATTATGACAACCCCTACTTCCTCGCCTATGAGTGTACACGCTCCAACGACTACGACAAGCTCAACACATACGCATACGCTAAGTATGAGTTGCTGCCATGGTTGAACATTTCTACACGTACCGGTGTCGATTTCTACGCCAGCCGTACCGAAACCAAGAACCCTATCGGACAGATTCACGGTTATTATGGCAACGTAAAGGGATACTACGGTGTTTCTAAAGCCACTGGTTTCAGTGTCAACAACGACGTTATTCTGGCTGCCGACAAGAAGCTTGGCGACTTTGACATCGACGGAATGTTGGGTAGTACCATATATTACTATAACAATGACGACGTAAGCGCAAACACCAACAATGGTCTGTCTGTGCCTGGCTACTACTCGCTCAAAGCGTCAGTAGACCCTGTTTCGGCATCGTCTTCATACAAGAGCAAGCGTGTCAATTCGCTTTGGGGACGTCTATCAGTGGCATGGCGCAACACTGTCTACCTCGACGTAACGGGCCGTAACGACTGGTCTTCTACTCTTCCTGCCGATACACGTTCTTATTTCTATCCGTCAGTGTCGGGCAGTGTCATCATGTCTGAATTCCTGCATCTGCCCCAGCCGTTCACTTTCTGGAAGTTGAGAGGCTCGTGGACTGTGACAAAGTATGACCTTGACATCTTCGAGACACAGCAGGCATACAGCGTTTCGTCGAATGTATGGAACAAGATGAACACAGCCACATATCCCAGTTCGCTGCGTGCATCTACGCTGAAGCCTACGACAAAGCGAGCATACGAAATAGGTACACAATTCAACGTGTGGAACAACCGCATCCGCTTCGACTTGGCCTACTACAATACATTGAAGTATAACAATACACGTAAGGCTACAGTCAGCGCTGCCTCAGGTTTTACAAGCACGCTCATCAATTATGGCGAGAAGCAGGAACGTCGTGGATTTGAGATTGCAGTGGGTGCTGACGTGATTAAGAAGAAGGACCTCAACTGGACTGTAAACCTCAACTGGGCTTCCGACCGTTACTACTACAACACCATCGACCCCGTATATTCTACACAGAACCAGTGGGTGCAGAACGGCAAACGTTGGGACTGGGTGGCCGACCTTGACTGGGATCGCGACCCGGACGGCAACATGATACTTTACAACGGACTGCCACAGCGCAGCAAGTATCAGAAACTTGCAGGCTATGCCAACCCAGACTGGATATGGGGCATCAACACTCAGTTGCATTATAAGGACTGGACTCTCAATCTGGCAGTGGACGGTCGCGTAGGCGGATTGGCTTACAACAAGACAGAGCAGGCTATGTGGAACTCTGGTTCGCACCCGAAGAGTGCCACACCGGAGCGTTATGAGGAAGTTGTCAACGGCAACAAGACATTCGTAGCAAAGGGCGTTAAGATAGTTTCCGGCTCGGTTAAGTATGACGTTGACGGCAACATACTGGAAGATACACGGGTGTTTGCGCCCAACGACGTAGTGGTTTCTTATCAGAATTTCATACAGAGATATGAACCATGGTGCGGAGCAGCAGCATTCCAGAACTACCGTTCTACAACGTTCTTCAAGATTCGCGAACTGTCTCTTACCTACAATCTTCCTAAGAAGATTTGTGCATGGGCACGCATGAAGTCGGCTTCGGTGTCGTTCATCGGTCAGAACATGCTGCTTTGGGCAAAGGAGTTCAAGTATGCCGACCCCGATGTCAGCTCAGACGACTTGAGTTCGCCTTCTCAGCGTTTCCTCGGTTTCAACATTAAAGTTCAATTCTAATTAATCCAGACGCATTATGAAATTCAGAAATATAATATGTACTGTAGCAGCGTTGGGCGCAATCGGTATGTCAACGGTTTCATGTACCGGTAAGTTTGACGATTACAACACCGACGACAATGCCACAACAAAGGTCACTCCAGGCATGATTGCTACACAGCTCATACTTAACATCACGGATATAGGAGGTCAGAAATATTCAATCTATCACAGTCTGCTGCAGAAACAGGCCGTGTGGTGTGAGGGAGCGCAAGAAGACAACCAGTATAACATGCTCAGTCGTGTCGGCTTCGACGCTTATACCGACTTCACCAACTGCCAGAAGATGATAATGGAGGCAGCCTCGCAGACTGAAGCCGTACAGAATTCGTACAAGGGTCTTGCCAAATTCCTTAAGGCATACCGTCTGTATGGCATTACGATGAAGCTTGGCGACATTCCATATAGCGATTCTAATGCTGCTGAGGGTGGCAATTTCACACCCAAGTATGACACCCAGCACGACGTGTTTGCCCATATATTGGAAGATTTGGAGAGTGCGGAATCGCTATTTGCAAGCGGTGCCAAGTTTGAGGGCGACCCTATCTATAGTGGCGACCCAGCCAAGTGGCGCAAGGCATGTAACGCTTTTGAGTTGAAGGTGCTCATGAATATGCAGCAGGTAGCCGACCAGTCGGATGCTGCCGACCTTAACGTGAAGAGCCGCTTTGCACGTATCGCGTCGTCGGGCAACATCTTTGCAGGCAACGACGACAACTTCATGCTCGTGTTCAGCGATGCAGCCGGACAGCAGTATCCGCTCTATAACAACCAGCACATGTCGTTCTATGCAACAAGTTCGTACCTCATTGAGCCTTTGAAGAATCTCAACGACTACCGCCTGTTCTACTATTGCTCGCCCGCTGTGGGCAAGACAAATGCCGGTGTGGCTGCTTCTTCATGGGATGCTTACCCTGGTCTTAATCCTACTGCAGACCAAAGTGTGAACAATGCTGCTCATGCCGACCTTATGGACTGCAAGCCCAACCAGCGTTATCTGGAACCTGCCGGCGAGCCTATAATTCGTATAGGATACATGGAGCAGAACTTCATTCTTGCTGAGGCTGCCTTGCGTGGATGGATCAATGGCAGTGCTGAGGAGTACTATAAGAAAGGCATACGTGCCAGCATGGAATTCATAGCTCAGTATACTCCTACAGGCGAAACTTACAATCATGGCAAAGAGATAACAGCCGAATACATCGACCAGTATCTTGCACAGCCTAATGTACAGCTCAAGAGCAATTTTGACGACGCTCTGGAACAGATTATCACACAGAAGTATCTCGGTTCGTACCGCCAGTCGCTCGACTATGAGTGCTGGTTTGACCACCGTCGTACCGGATACCCTGCTTGGGAACTCAATCCCAGCACCAACCTGAATGATGAGCAGAACAAGTTCCCGATACGTTGGCGTTACTCGCAAGACGAGATTGACTATAATAAGGCTAATCTTGAGGAAGCGCTCAATCGCCAATATAATGGTAATGATGGTTTCAATGAAAAAATGTGGATTGTGCCAAACGCTGTAGAAACTCCTATAGCCGGCAAGATAATCACAGATTTTGGTAAGTAGTAAATAGGAATTTTGTGAACACCTTAAATCGGCTGGTATCTTATTTAATAATGGAAACCAGCTGGTTTAAGGTGTTGTGATTTTATGTCTAAATGTATAAATCTACTCCAATGAACATCCAACGAACATCCCGATTGTTTCTGCTCGGCATTCTCCTTACGTTGCTTTCGCTTGTTGAGGCACGGGCAGCGGTGTTGCAGTCGGGTAGGGCGTATGCTTTCAGCATGCCTGCCGAGTGGCGTTATGCCTCTGAGCCGGTGGCTACGCTCATGCATCAGCGCACCGGCGTGAAGCTCACACTGGCGCATGCCGACAGCGCTATGCTTAAGATTGAACACGATGCAGCGCTCGGCAGCGAGGCGTATACGCTTCAGATAGCCGACAAGGACATCGTGGTGAGAGCCGGAAGCGTGAAGGGAGTCAACTGGGCAATGGCACAACTGGCTCAGCTGCTGAGTGCTGCCGGGGGCAGACCGTTAGAGAGTGCTACGCTAAAGAGCAGTCCGCGATTTGAGCATCGTGGCTTGATGATCGATTGCAGCCGCCACTTCCGCACCATAGCCGAACTCCAGTCGATGATAGACGCAATGAATCTGCTGCGTCTCAACGTGCTCCATCTGCACCTCACCGACAACCAAGGTTGGCGACTCGCACTCGAACGGTTTCCCGAAGTGGCACGCCGCGGCACGCATTATCCCGACTTTCCTGAATTGTCCGACAAGTATTACACGCCTGCCGAGCTGAAGGCGCTCGTGGCTTATGCCTATGCACGAGGCATAGAGATTATTCCCGAGGTAGATATGCCGGGCCATTGCTTGGCGCTGCTTACCTCAATGCCCGAGCTGTCGTGTCGTGGCGGCGAGTTTGAACCGTTTCCCGAGGAGCGCCTGCAGAACGACCGCAAGCGTGCATGGGAGAACATGCTGTGCGTGAGCAA
Organism: Prevotella sp.; assembly: GCA_022735715.1. Lineage (GTDB taxonomy): Bacteria > Bacteroidota > Bacteroidia > Bacteroidales > Bacteroidaceae > Prevotella. Next base: position 6,628 of record JAIJMN010000024.1, on the reverse strand, counting down.
TCCTCGTGTCTACGACATTGTTGAGGCTGTGGTGGCGCAGTTGGCTGACATCTTCCCCTCACGCTACATCCATCTGGGTGGCGACGAGGTGAGCACAGTGCGCTGGAAGGAGTGCAAGCGCTGTCAGGCGCTGTATCATAGCGAGCACATGACCGACCTGCATCAGCTGCAAGACTATTTTACACGACGTGCCGGCGAGATAGTACGTCGTTATGGCAAGCGTTTGATGGGATGGGACGAGATAAACGACCGCTGTGCTGCCGATGCCTCCGACGTGGTGTGTATTTGGCAGCGCGATGCCGCCGAGCGCAGCGCCAAGGCTCTGGGCAGAGGCATGCAGGTGGTGTTGTGTCCTAAGGATCCGTGCTACTTCGACTTCGGCTATGCCCGCAACTCCACAAGGAAGGTGTTCGAATGGCAACCGCTGAAGGGTATTCCTGCCGAACAGCAGAGTCAGGTGAGGGGCTGTCAGGCGTGTCTGTGGACCGAATTTGTACGCACCAAGGCCGATGTCGACCATATGCTCTATCCTCGTCTGTGCGCTCTGGCTGAGGTGTTGTGGACCGGAGGGGGCGGCAGCTACGACGAGTTTGTGAGCCGTCTCAACACGGTTGTGCTGCCGCTGCTCGCCCGCACGGGCAATGCTGCCTATGCCGAGCGGTTGTATGACACTACAATATTCCGTGCCGAGTCGAGCAGAGCCAAGCTTCTGGCTGGCGCAACGATAGATACCGATATGCCCGGCGTGAAGTTTTACGAAAAGGAGTATGCCTACGACGGCGACGAGAGCACGTTCTTCTGCACGCCATATTCCGACCTTGAGGGCGAGCATTTCACCGTAACGCTCGATAGTCCGGCTCGGACGCGACGTGTGGCAGTGGTGTTCGACGACTCTAAGGAATATCCGCACGGTGCCGTTCTGGAGGCAAGTGCCGACGGCAAGACATATTATAAGGTGGCTGACGAGGTGAAGGGCGGACGCATGGAGGCACGGTTCAAGACGCGACGCAAGGTGAAGGCGCTGCGCTTAAGGCTCACCCGTGAGCAGCAGAACCGTCTTACCATCAGGGAATTCTATTTTCGTTAAACAATCAGACATCAAATCCTACTATGACAAAAAATAAAAACGTAACTTTGCTACGTGTACTGCTGGCTGTGGTTATGGCTTTGACAGCAATGCCGAAGGCGCACGGCGAGAGCCTGATAGTTGAAGCCGAGAGCTTCAGCAAGCGTGGCGGATGGATGGTCGACCAGCAGTTTATGGATCTTATGGGGTCGCCCTACCTGATAGCCCACGGCATGGGCGTGCCCGTAAGCGATGCCGTCACTACGGTGAACATAAACAGCTGCGGCACGTATCAAGTATATGTTCGCACATACAACTGGACTTCGCCTTGGAGCGCAAAGCCCGGTGCAGGAGCCTTTCAACTGAGCGTGGGCGGCAAGCGTCTGCATACTGTAGGGCAGACGGGCAACCGTTGGCAATGGCAGAAGGCTGGCACGGTGAGGCTTAAGGTCGGCAAGACACAGCTGCGGCTGCACGACCTCACGGGATTTGACGGCCGTTGCGACGCCATACTGCTCACTACAGACGGCAGTCTTGTTCCGCCCGACGACGCAAGTAGCCAAGACGCATTCCGCAGCGGCATCAACGGCACAAGCCTTGAGGCGCGTGATGCCGGAGAATACGACATGGTGGTGGTGGGAGCAGGCGTTGCCGGCATGAGTGCGGCAGTGGCTGCAGCCCGGTTGGGACTGCGTGTGGCGCTAATAGGCGACCGTCCGGTGGCTGGCGGCAACAACAGTTCGGAGGTGCGTGTACACATGGGCGGACGCTTGGGCGTTGGTCCTTATCCGCAGCTGGGACAGTTGCAGCAGGAGTTTGCCCCATGTCGTGAGGGCAATGCACAGCCTGCAGCCTACTACGAAGACCAGAAGAAGATGCAATGGCTGCAGCAGGAGCACGGCGTGAGCCTTTTTATGGGCGTGCATGCCGACGGTGTGACCATGGACGGAACCCGTATAGAGAGCATTACGGCACGAAATGTGCTGAGCGGCGAGCGCCTGAGGTTCAGAGCGCAGCTATATGCCGACTGCACGGGCGACGCTACCATAGGCTATCTGGCTGGTGCCGACTGGCGCATGGGACGTGAGTCGCGCAGCGAATATGGCGAGAGCCGTGCGCCGGAACGTGCCGACAGCTTGACTATGGGAGCCTCGGTGCAGTGGTATGCAGCCGAGAGCAAGAGCAGGGAGAGGTTTCCGCTGTTTGAGTATGGAGTCGTGCTCAACGACTCTACTGCCGAGCGTGTGCTCAAGGGCGAATGGACTTGGGAGACGGGCATGAACCGCAACCAGATAACCGAGGCTGAACGCATACGCGACTACGGACTGATGGTGGTCTACTCCAACTGGAGCTATCTGAAAAACCGGTTACGCGAGCGCCGTGATTATGCCAACTACAGACTCGACTGGGTGGCTTACGTGGCTGGCAAACGGGAGTCGCGCCGACTGCTGGGCGACTATGTGCTGAAGGAGGACGACCTTGTGCGCCACATGACACACGAGGATGCGTCGTTTGCAGCTACGTGGAGTATCGACCTGCACGAACCCGATCCTGCCAATACTGTCAGCTTCCCGGGCAACGAATACAAGGCCACTACACGCCACACCGTTATCTATCCTACGGCTGTGCCCTATCGTTGTCTGTACTCGCGCAATGTTGACAATCTCTTCATGGCGGGCAGAAACATCAGTACAACGCATGTGGCGCTCGGCTCAACCCGCGTAATGCGCACTACGGGAGCTATGGGCGAGGTGGTAGGTATGGCTGCATCGCTGTGCAAGGAGTATGGCGTCATGCCACGCCAGGTGTACTTCTATCATCTCGACCAGCTGAAACGCCTCATGCAGAAGGGCGTGGCAAAAGAGGGTGTAAAGCCTACGCAGGACTATAACGAGGGCGGATGGCTCGACAATCCGCCTACAATAAAATAATGAGTATTACCATATAATAATAAGAACTACAAAAGAATCATATGGCTATGAAGAAAACAATCGTTATGCTGCTGGCAATAATGCTATTGCCACTGACGTGTCTTGCTGGTGGAAAGAAGCAGGGCAAGACGTTTACCGTGCTGCAATGGAACATCTGGCAGGAGGGAACAATGGTGAAGGGAGGATATGAAGCCATTCTGAACGAACTGGAACGGCTGCGCCCCGACTACGTCACGTTCAGCGAGGTGCGCAACTATCGCGACGATTTCATTGCACGTGTGTGCAAGGATATGGCTAAGCGTGGTGTGGTGTATTACGGGTTCCGCTCGGACGATACGGGACTGTTGTCGTCTACGCCCATCACCGCCCATAAGACGGTGTTCCCGTTGAAGGACGACCATGGGTCGATATACAAGCTTGAAACGAAGGTGTGCGGACGCAGACTGGCTCTTTACACCAGTCATCTCGACTATCTCAACGACACGTATTATGAGGTGCGTGGCGTTGACGGCAACACTTTCAAGGAGATGGAACCGCTCACCGATGTCGATGAGATATTGCGTCGCAACGCTCTCTCAATGCGCGACAAGGCTATAGCCAACTTCCTTAAGGAGGCAAAGCGCGATAAGGAGCGTGGATATATTACTATAATAGGCGGCGACTTCAACGAACCTTCGATGCAGGACTGGACGGAGCAGACGCGCAATATGTACGACCATCACGGTGTGGTGATAGCGTGGCCGCAGACGACTGCGCTCATCAAGGCTGGATTCAAGGACTGCTATCGCACGGTTCACCCTGATGTGCTGACTCATCCGGGCTTCACCTTCCCCTCGGACAATCCTGATGTCGACCCGAACAAACTGACCTGGGCACCGAAGTCGGACGAACGCGACCGCATCGACTACCTCTTCTTCCGTGGCAAGGGCATAAAGGTGACGGACTGCAAGCTCTTTGGTCCTGAAGGCAACATCGCTTATGCCAAGCGTGTACCCCTCGGCACCGACGAACCGATAATAACACCGCTCGCAACGTGGCCCACCGACCATAAGGGTGTGCTTGCTACGTTTGTAGTGGAGTAAGTGTAATAAAATTAGAGTTGAGAGTTGGGAGTTGAAAGTTATGATTACCTTTTTTTTATAAAACACAGCTTTATATAAGCTGCTACATATATTATAACTTTCAACTTCCAACTCTCAACCCTCAACTAAAAAAAAGCTTTCAAAAAGAAAACTATTTTTTCTTCATGTCTTCCTCGATGAAGCGCAGCAGATGTTCTACTGCCTCGCTCTCGGGAATAGCTTTTTCTACGCACATTTTCTGTTTGTAGAGCGATATTTTGCCTGGTCCGGCTCCTACATATCCGTAGTCGGCATCCGCCATTTCACCCGGTCCGTTGACGATGCAGCCCATTATGCCAATCTTCAGACCCTTCATGTGGGCTGTAGCGGCCTTAATCTTGGCTATGGTAGAGCGCAGGTCGTAGAGTGTGCGGCCGCAACCGGGGCAAGAGATATACTCGGTCTTGGATGTGCGGAGGCGTGCTGCCTGCAGGATGGCAAACGAAGTGTCGGCAATGTCGCGTACGTTGATGTCGCCGTCGTTCATCAGCCAGATTCCGTCGCAGAGTCCGTCAATCATCAACACACCCATGTCGGCAGCAGCCTCAAGCTGGAAGTCGGCCTTCTCCTGGGCGCTGTGGCGATACATCTGGGCGAAGACAACGGGATTGAAGAGTCCGTTGGTCCACAGTTCGTGAGTCAGTGCACGCTGCTCGCCCAGCTTGTTCTGCTGGTTGCTGACGGCTATCACTACTACTTCGGGATGAGCCTTGAGGCATGCCAGATACTCCTCCGACGGAGCACCGAGCTGCAACACGAGGAACTTCACGTCGGCCTTGACGCTCGAAATGAACGGTGTGGCGTTGTAGGGGAATATCGGATAGGTGTCCTTAGCGCCAGTGTAGGCGTTGAAGTCGACGATATACTTCTGTCCCTCCTTGCGGTTGGCGGGCAGCGAAGAGCCGCAGTAGATGTAGTCGGGAGTGGTGTCGGCACCAAATTCGGCATCGATAGAGGTCTGACCGTTGGGCAGCGAGGCTATCACTACGGGCACATTAGAGCCGCCAATGCCTCCAGCAGCGCGTGTCTTGCGACGTTCTGGGCGCAGCCAGTCGAAGTCGGGCGACGCTGTAGCGGGCACCATGAGGTGTCCTTCGTGCTTGGTGATGTAGTCGACAAGGTGGCGTGCCACCGGTATCTCAGCCTCTGGCTCCTCGCTCAGACTCACACGTATGGTGTCGCCGATGCCGTCGGCAAGCAATGCTCCGATGCCTACAGCACTCTTGATGCGTCCGTCCTCGCCCTCGCCAGCCTCAGTCACGCCGAGGTGGAGCGGATAGTGCATGTCGTTGCGGTCCATCTCGTCGACAAGCAGACGCACTGTGCGCACCATAATGACCGTATTGGAAGCCTTGATGGAAATCACCACGTTGTCAAACAGCTCCTTCTTGCAGATGCGCAGAAACTCCATGCAGCTCTCGACGATTCCCTCGGGAGTGTCGCCATAGCGCGACATGATGCGGTCGGACAACGATCCGTGGTTGACACCGATGCGCACGGCTGTGTGATGCTCCTTGCAGATATTGAGGAAGGGGACGAAGCGATCCTCAAGTTTCTTCAGTTCGTCGGCATACTCGGCATCTGTATATTCTATCTTCTTGAACACACGTGCCGGGTCGACATAGTTGCCGGGATTGACGCGAACCTTCTCGGCATAGAGCGCAGCTACGTCGGCAACGTTGGCGTTGAAGTGTACGTCGGCAACAAGCGGAGTGTTGAAGCCGTCAGCACGCAGTCGGGCGTTGATGTTCTTCAGATTCTCGGCCTCGCGTCGGCCCTGTGTGGTGAGTCGCACAAGTTCGCCGCCAGCCTTAATAATTCTTTCCGCCTGTTCTACGCATGCCTCAGTATCGTTGGTATTGGTAGTGGTCATCGACTGGATGCGTATCGGGGCATCGCCGCCAATCTGCAAGTCGCCCACCTGAACGGGCGATGATGAGCGACGGCGATAGTTGAAGAGGTCTGTCATTTTAGCACTTATAATCATACTTCACTTCAGCCAATTCCTTGTTAGCCTTCTCAATTTTGGCACCAAGTCCGGCCTTGTATACTTCCATCTTCTTAGCCATTTCAGCGTCGCCGAGGGCTATCATCTCGCAGGCAAGGATAGCGGCGTTCATGGCACCGTTAACACCTACTGTGGCAACTGGGATTCCTGGAGGCATCTGTATGATTGATAACATGGCGTCCAATCCGTCGAGCATACCCTTGATAGGAACACCGATAACGGGCAATGTGGTGTTGGCTGCGATTACGCCAGGCAGTGCTGCTGCCATGCCCGCAGCTGCAATGATGACCTTAATGCCACGGTCCTTGGCACCTTTAGCGAAGTTTTCCACTGCTGTAGGTGTGCGGTGGGCTGAGAGTGCGTTCACTTCAAAAGGTACTTGCATGTCGTTCAAGAACTTGCATGCCTTTTCCATAACGGGCAGGTCGCTTGTGCTGCCCATGATGATGCTTACTAATGGAGACATAATGATTAAGATTTAAAAAAAGCCCTACCCCCGACC
>JAIJMN010000256.1:0-2949 GCA_022735715.1 Prevotella sp. | reverse complement strand
TTCTTGCAGAAAAGTTTGCATGGGACGAAGCTGTTCCAAAGCTGATCTTCCACAAGGTCAGAAAAAGATAGACCAAGCTCTAAGTTACGATATTGATATTACAGATTATCGCGACAAGGAAATGACTTTGGCTTTACACTATCAGGCTACTGACGACAAGAAGAACTCAATGCCACGCTACAATTTCATTGAAATGTACATTGAGAATGAACGAAGCGACGGCTTTGTTTCAAGATATTGGCCAAGCCAGTTCGGCTTCACAGCTGTCAACATGATGTGCAATCACTATCTTGACTCTCAGAAGAAGATGGTTAACAACCGCGAGTATGGCACAATCACCGACGGTACTCCTGGCTTATGGAACCTTACAAACGTCAAGAATGGTTGCTTCTTTATTGCAGGTGGTGGTAAAAACACTGGCAACAAGAACGGCTGGCTCGTTTCTGACGGTCTTGTTACAACCCACTGCTATCCTGACCAGGGTGTAATTATCAAGAACATAACACAGGATGTTCCTACCTACACCCATACATATAATAAGGTGGGCGAATACAAGGCAACATTCATCGCAACAAAGGTTAACTACAAGAATGATTCAAGAATGATGAAGGAGTTGACCATTAAGGTTGTTGAGTAATATTAAGAGAGGGTGTGTGTCAATCACACCCTCCTTTTACCCCCTAAGCTCATAAAAGAAACGAAATCCGATACAAAATGAACCTAACAAACAACATACTCGCCACCGTCATCGGCTTAAGCGGCGTATGTGCAACAGCACAAGCCCAGATGTACGACGACCCTCGTATGTTCTCGTTTGAGAACAAGCAGGAACTCTCGTATATCAAGACCAACAAGTCGGCCGTTGAACTGAGTGACGCGCATTGGAGAAACGGCAAGACTTCATTGCAGTGGACATTCCAGCCGGGTGCCTCTCTGTCGATAAAGAAAGACTTGCTGTTTGAGCCGCTCGACAAGAGCGGTGTTGACAACTATCTGTCGGCTTTCATCGTGTGGGTGTACAACGAACAACCCCAGAAGGACAAGCAAATAAGATTCAACTTCTTGAAGGACGGCAAGCAATGTACCTCTTTCCCCGTCAACATCAACTTCCGTGGTTGGCGCGGTATATGGGTTTGCTACGAACGCGACATGGAGGGCACACCCGAAGTGGGCATGAACGAGATACGTATCGATGCTCCCGACGTTAAGGGCAAGCTCTACTTCGACCATCTCATCACTGCCACTAAGGTAGACCCGCGTCAGCAGACTGCCGATATGCAGATTCCTTTTGTCAACAAGAAGACAAAGACCCATTGGCTTGTAGTATTGAAGAGCTACAATACTCAGCCCGATATTCCGTTGACCGAACTCACACAGCAGAACCGCCAACAGATAAAGGTTATCGAAGAGCGATTCCGCGAACTCATCTATACTCCAAGCAAGTTGTATCCGAAGCATATGGACGAGCTTCGCTCTAAGTTTGCCAAGTACAACATCAGCCGCAAGAACGGCAACATCACGGGTACACCTATATGGTATGTACGCCACGCCGAGGCTTACGAGCGCATCATCAAGCCATGGGACAAGAACATCTTGACCCGCACAGGAATACAGACTCTAAACACAATACAGAGACTACGGTATTCCAGATGGCTGCTACTGACGGCAATGCACAGAACTATTGGAAGAACTACGCTGTAGGCAACGGCAAGTCATGGCTCAACCACGCAGGCACGGGATATTATACTCCGCAACCGGTTAAGTTCACTGGTCTTGTAAAGCAGGAATCACGTATGCAGAACACCGACAAGCAGACCGAAGGACAGTGGGCATCGCTCTACTTCGACCACGGTAAGGCTCCGAAGAACGCTTCGTACGAGTATGCTGTTATCCCTCAGACAACACGCGAGAAGATTGATGCCTTCGCTGCCGCTCCTACATATAAAGTACTGCGCGCCGACAATAAGGCTCATATCGTAAGTTCTAATGCCACTCACACCGTATCGTATGTACTGTTTGAGACTCCGAAGAATGTATTGCCAGGCAGTCCGCTGCTCAAGGCAGACACAACATGTCTGGCAATGGTACGCATGATAAACTCAAAGAAGATGCTGCTCACAGTGACACAGCCCGACTTGGCTCTATATCGCGGTCCTAACGACGATATCTACAAGGACGGCAAACGTGTAGAGCGTAGCGTGTACAGCCGCAAATGGCGTGGCGAAGCAAGCAAGGAGATTCCAGTTCGCATTACCCTGCGTGGCAAATGGTACTTCACTGGCAACGATGCCATCAAACTCGTTGAGCAGACAAAGAAGTCAACAACTATCGAGTTTGTATGTACCGACGGTCTGAGTTTCAATGTAGAGCTTGAGAAATAAACAGTAATAAAGAAATAAAAAACTAATAACAAAACAAATGAATAACATTAACAAGACTATTGCTGCCTTATTCATGGCAGCTACTTTCCTCCCGATGTCTGCACAGACAACAGCCAAGAAAGAGTGCTGCAAGGAGAAGACAGAGTGTGGCAAGACATTGTGCTGCAAGACAGGCTGCGAAAAGATGAAGCAGCATATGGACAAGTTGGCAAGCGACGATGTTAACTTCGCCACTCGTCAGTACACTCTTATGCTCGACCAGGTTGGTCGTAAGGGTAAGGTGAACAACCCACGTACTATTGACAAGTTGGGCCGTCTGGTTTGCGTACCTATCGACGACTGGTGCTCAGGATTCTTCGCTGGCGACCTCTGGGAAATGTACAAGCTTACAAACGACAAGCAGTGGGCAGTACAGGCTAAGCGTTTCACCGAGAACCTCGACTCTATACAGTACCTCACATGGCACCACGATGTAGGCTTCATGATTGGCAGCAGCTACCTCAACGGCTACCGCATCAATCCTTCAAAGGCTTACAAGAAGGTTATCGTTCAGACAGCTAAGTCGCTC
>JAIJMN010000255.1:0-2957 GCA_022735715.1 Prevotella sp. | reverse complement strand
TCGTACCAGAGAGGACAATTTAATACCGAAATAAAACTATGAAAAAGGTATTGAATCCCAACTTTCAGGCAGGCTCAGCAAATTTTCACGAGCCTCGCCCAGTAGCAGACTTTCTCGACAAGATGCTCTCAAGTAAAATGAAGAAGGACATCTTGCTGTGCATCGACCTTAAGGCGTATCTGCAGACCGACGACCTGGTGGAGGAGAACAAGCCCTATCACGGCATCCTCATGCTCGACGACGACTACAACGCCCGATTTGTGGAACGACCGGGCAGGGCCACCGTAAGGCGCAACCTCAGAATCTTCGACGGACGATACATCACCATGACCTACCGACCACGTGACGGACACGTAAGGCTCAACTTCAAGGAGCTCCGACCCCTTGACCTCATGAACATCGAACGGCTTGCCGAGGGAGTGAAGAACGAAATACGCATGGCTGCAAGGTGCTGCGCGGACAAGGGCCTCGGAGAGGTGAAGTGGATGCTGGGTTAATCTTGCGTCATGAGCAATCTCAATCTCAGTATCTCAGTTGTAAAAACAGTCACAATAAAATCTATACCCCTTTCTTTATATACTTATAACTAATTAATAATCAATAAGATAGAAGAGAGTGTGAGAATTTAGGGTATGCCTTTTTTGTAACTGAGATACTGAGATTGAGATTTAGAGAGTAGATTTTTGAAGTTGAATATTATAATTAAAACGTTAATTGTCAATGACTTACGACATTTTCAGTACCAAGGCACCAAAGATGCCAAACACGGGTAAGGGTACTAATTTCATCAAATTCATCCTATCACAGGCCTCTCGAGATATGCGTGAGCCTCTTGTTCCGATGGCAATTCCTGCCTTGGCTGCCCACTTGAGTGGTGTCAGCTTCATGTATTCGGACAACAAGTATTACGAGATCTGCGGGCAAATGGGCCATCTGATAGGACCTTCGGGCATCGGAAAGGCCCAACTCACACATCTTGTCGAGGCTATCATGCGCTCTTTCCGCAGTCATGATGAGACTGAGTTCAAGAAGCTTGTCGACTGGCAGAGGCTCATGAAGACCAAGAGTGCCAACAAGGAAAAACCCGAGCGTCCCGACGTGAGTTTCTGGTTTCCGCCTGCCGACATCACCAATGCTGCATTCATACAGAACGCCATGGCCCTTGAGAAGCACGACCAGCGCACGCAGTACATCAACCTGCCCGAAGTGGAGATGGCCGACCGACTTTGCGGAGGCCACCGTCAGGTGAGCCAACTGGTGCGGAATATCTATGACGTGCAACGCCATGGTGCTTTGCGCGCCACAAGCGAAGGTATAGTGGGCAATCCTACCCTGCGTGTCAACATCACCTTTACCTCCACACCCGAGGCAGCACGTGCCTTTTACAAGCGCGACATGACTAACGGATTCTTCGGGCGCATTCCCTTTGTATACAAGGCTCGTAGCGGAGAACGTAGTGGGCGGATACCCCGCCAGGGCTCTTACAGCAAGGATTTTCTCGAACAGCTCGACTCGTATCTGTTGCGACTCGACAACTGCAAGGGCAGTTTCAACGTGAAGCCCCTCAACAAGATTGCCGACCAGCTTGCTGAGGATATGGCTCGACTGGGCGACATTACCGACGACGACATGCTGTGGGAACTGTCACACCGCAGCATCTTCTCGGCTTGGAAGAAGGGGGCTGTGCTGTGGATACTCAACGACCAGATGTGGACGCGCTCTATAGGCGACTTTGTGGAGTGGTTCTGTTATTACGACTTGTGGTCGAAGGTGAAGGTGTTTGGCGACATGTTCAATACCTCGGATATGCCGTCGCAGATTGAGCAGAAGAGCGGGCCGAGGAATATGCTAAACGACCTGCCAGACTCGTTCAACGAGCAGCAGCTTGAGGCTCTGCGAATGAGTGTGGGCAAGACGAAGGAGGGCACGAAACATCAGCTTAGTGTCTGGAAGAACAGAGAGTTCATCTCCTACTCGGCACAGACGGGACTGTATACGAAAAGGAAAGAGTAAAGTCAAGGCCAACTGTAGGAGGGTAGGGCGTCCTCGCCTTGCCCTGAGCAGCAGACTGAAAACCACATCTTCTTTTTGTCACGAATTACCATGAGATTTTTCCTTGGACCCACTGACTGTAAGGAAGTAATTATTCATAAATTCAGATGATGCACGCAGCATTCGTGGTGAAGTCTTCAACACGAATCACTCGAATCACACGAATAATTTAATGGTAAAATTCAATGTCGCCTCTAACGCACGCAGCATTCGTGTGATTAGTGATATTCGTGGTGAAATTCGTGGTTAATTCACGATAATTCGTGACTGAAAAATATTCATCGTTTTGTGCCGACTTGCTGCTCAGGCTACGGCGAGGACGCCATAGCCTCCTACAGCCTCACTTTTAACTTACAAATGGATTCTTCACATTTCACTTTGCACTTTTCACTTAACATCATGAACCCAGATACAATTCTCCGTCTTCGCTCGCTCCCCATCGAGGGAGTGGCAGAGCGACTCGGACTCCGCGTCACGCGTCACAAGAGCCTATGCCCGTTCCACGACGACCACCATGCCAGCATGTCGTACAACGTGCGCAAGAACACCTACCGATGCTTCGCCTGCGACGCACATGGCGGCACCATCGACCTCGTGATGAACCGACTGCACAAGTCCTTTCCCGATGCCTGCCGATGGCTGGCTGACGCCTCCAACATCATCGTAGAGGAATACAACCCCCTCAGCCCCACACTCAAAAATCAAAACTCAAAATTGAATAATTCAAAATCGGCGCAGCCGACAATTCAAAATTCAAAACTCCAAACTCAAAATTCCTTCGACCCTTCGCGTTACGCCCGCCACTTCGAGCATCCGTGGCTGAGCGACGAGGCACGGACGTTCCTCTTCGACGAGCGAAGGCTCGACCCGCGCGTAGTAAGATGGTGCCGCCTCACCTCGTGGAC
>JAIJMN010000254.1:0-2976 GCA_022735715.1 Prevotella sp. | reverse complement strand
ACATATATCTTTGTACTGATTAACACAGTTGTTTTAACACTATTAAAAACTATGCGAATATTTATATTGACCATTACCTTTTGTCTGTCATTCCTTAATGCAGAAGCAGACAACAGCAAACTATACGAACGGTTAGATTCTGTCATAGCTAATAGAGCAGAGTATGAAGCCAACAAAGAAAAAAGACTTCATGACATAAAAATTGGCATTAATTACGTGAACAATGCAACAGACAAGTTGCACATATATGAGCGATTGGTCAACGAGTATACACCATACAAATATGATTCGGCAATGGTGTATGTTCAAAAAGCGATAAACTTAGCCAAACATATTGACAGTTCGGAATATTACACACAATTTCAGATTATAAAAGCAAGACTGCTGGCTTGCCGTGGCTTCTATATTGAGGCTAAGGAAATTCTCGAAAAACTTGAGATTCCGCCAACCAACCGCCATCTAAACTACCTTTACAACTGTAGTTTAAGTGCGCTGTATTTCAATCTGAACATATCCACTAAGAATACGGAGTACTGCCAACGCTATTACACACTCTTCCAAAAGTATATCGACAAGGCTATAGAGTATTGTCCGAAGAAGGATGCGCAGTACTATTATATGAAAGGTGTACAACTCTATTCGAAAGGCACCATACATGACATCAGCACTTGCTTCAATAAGGCAATGTCGCTATCGGAGCCCGACAGCAGACTGTATGCCATGTCTGCTTACGCTCTGTCTAAAACTTACGACCGGAACCACCAGAGTGAAAAGCAAGAACGCTATCTTCTACTTGCAGCCATAAGCGATATAATGGCATCGACCAATGAGAGTCTGGCCTTGCAGGAAGTGGCTTTGTCGTTATATAAGAACCAGGACAATCTGCGCAAAGCCAATGAATACATCAACATATCATTGAAGTATGCCGATACGCACAGTAATCTACAGCGACGTATGGAGTTGTACACCAACCTGCATGTCATACTGTCGGCTTACTACGAGAAGCTACAGAAACATAGCACTTGGCAAGATATGGCTATAATAAGCATACTCGGGCTAATGGCGGTCATTGTCGCTGCTATTGTGTTTGTCGTACGTAAAAACCAATTGTTGAAACTAAAGGAGAATGAACTGAAAACGCTGACAGAACAGTTTAGCGCTGACAACAAACAACATAAAAAAGACAACAAAGCACTTCAGGATTCCAACGATGAGCTTAAAGGCTCCAACAAAGCACTAAAGGACTCCAACAAAGCACTTCAGAACTCCAACAAAGCACTTCAGAACTCTAACGACGAGTTTGAATATACCAATTCGAAGCGAGAGTCGATGGCTAATGCCTTTATCATGCTCTGCTATCAGTATATCGAACGGTTGGACAGTCAGCGCAAACTGGTGATACGTAAGATTAAGACCAATCAGCAGAACGAATTGCTGAGCACACTCTCGTCTTCAAAGCGAAGCGCCGAGGAGAGCCAGAACTTCATCTCGCAGTTCGACAAAATCTTCCTATCGCTATATCCATCGTTTGTAAAGGAGCTGAACACCTTGCTGACACCAGATGCGCAAATACAGCTTAAGGATGACAATGAGCTGACCCCAACCCTGCGTGTAGCTGCCTTGATTAGGCTGGGCGTAACGGAGAGTGCCAAAATAGCCGGCATCCTCTCCTACTCGCCACAAACGATATACAACTATCGCTCTACACTAAAGAACAGCGCCATAGACAAAGAAAACTTCGAAGAGAATCTGCAAAAGCTATGCTCAGTTTACTAAGGAATACAGATAAATACAAAACGTAATATTAATGTCAAGATAGTGATATAAAGCTCTGTTCAGCGTCATGAAACGATCGTATCATGCCTTGATATGATTATTTCATGCCTTGATACGACCGTTTCATGCCTTGATACGAAGACATTTCAACCAAATGCTAACATCCAGATATAGTAACACACCATATTTTGGATGAAATAAAAAAGGCGATGAACCGAAGTTCATCGCCTAAAATATTATTCATGTACCTTTCAGCACATATTGACATTGAAATTACTTAATAGAAAGAATCTGTTGTGCATTGGGATCGTCCGGACGAATCTCTACGAGCTTCTGTGCCCAAGCCTTTGCCTCAGCCTTCTTGTCGTTCTGGATGTAGTGAACTGCAAGATAGGTATAAGAGATAGCGAGCTTGTTGAGCTCGGCTGCTGTCTTCTCAGCCTTAGGCTCTACGAGCGAGATGTACTGCTGGTAGTAAGGCAGAGCACGACCAACCTTAACATCAGGATTGATCTGGTGGTTCATAAGAGCACGCTTCCATACAGCGTATGTTGCAGCATAGTCGTACTTCTCAGCCATGCGAGCGTATACCTTATCTGCATTCTCGAAAGCTGCCTTCTTAACTGCATCGGTAGCACCTTCTACCGAAGCCTCATCAATGTAGATGTCAGCAAGAGCGTCGAGTTCCTTGTATGTAGCATTCTCGCCTATCTCTGTGATGTACTGCTCCATTGCAGCAACAGCCTCAGGGAAGCGATGAGCCTTAACATACAGACCTGAGATAAGCTTGTTGGTCTCCTTGTTCTCCGGATCTACCTCAGGGATGTGCTTGTAAGCAGCAATAGCCTCGTCAAACTTACCTGTATTCATAAGAGCCTCAGCATAGTAGATGTAGTCGTTGGCTGTGTACTTGATTGTATCGGTTGTGTTGAACAACTTGTTACCATAGTTAACGGCGTCCTCATACTTCTTAACCTTATCTGAAGCATACATACCTACACGATAGAATGAAGAGTAATGAGGATATTTCTGAACACCAACAGCGGTAAGCTGCAGAGTCTTGTCATAGTCCTCAAGCACGTATGCTGTAGAAGCATAGTCGAAAAGGATATAGTCGTCGAGCGAATTAATGTTCTGAACCTTGCCGTAGTACTGGAGAGCTGTCTTCAACTTGTTGTTTGAAGAGTACATATAACCAGC
>JAIJMN010000023.1:0-19355 GCA_022735715.1 Prevotella sp. | reverse complement strand
TTGGTATAAACTTATATGTTTAATAGGCTGTGAAGTCCTTTTCTGTCAACACGTCAACTTGTCAACTTAAATAAAATGAAGATTTTTGCCGTAGGTATGAACTACCTTGAACACAATAAAGAGCTTCATGGCTCGTTATTTAAACCAGAGAAGCCGGTTATATTCACCAAAGCCGACTCGGCAGTGCTCAAGGATCACAAGCCGTTCTTTATTCCCGACCATATGGGTCGCATCGATTACGAGACCGAAATCGTTGTGCGAATCAGCAAGTTGGGCAAGAATATTTCCGAGCGTTTCGCCCATCGCTATTACGATGCCGTTACCGTCGGCATCGACTTTACGGCTCGCGAGCTGCAGAAGAAACTGCGTTCGGAGGGCAAGCCATGGGATTTGTGCAAGGGATTTGACGGAAGCGCCGCCCTGGGCGAATGGGTTTCGCTGGACAAATTCCGTGATATTCAGACCCTGCACTTCCATCTCGACATCAACGGCAACACCGTTCAGGAGGGATGCACAAGCGATATGCTCTATCGTGTCGACCAGTTGATAGCCTACATATCGCAGTATTTCACGCTCAAGACCGGCGATATCCTGTACACAGGAACGCCTGCCGGAGTAGGTCCTGTACACATTGACGACCATCTTGAGGGATATATTGAGGACCGCAAGGTGCTCGAATTCAATTGCAAATAACAATAGTAAACGAATATGCGCAACATATACATAGTCTTGACCCTGCTTCTTGCCGCTGTTCAGGCAAGTGCCCAGAAGTTCTATAATCTCACAGCTAAGGAGGTGAGGGTCGACTCTGTAATGCCAATATTCACCCATACCGAGTCGCTACCCGCTAATTATCGCGACTCGGTTTATTCTTTTAGCATAGCCTACGCAGAATACGCCGACATGCCACGTGCCGACATTGAAGCCTATCAGCGCATTGACCCCAATTTGCCCGCAGCCCAACCTCGTCTTGAAACAAGCGTTGTGATGGACCGCAAGCAGCCTTCGCTGCTCACTACTTTTTGTCCCGTAGTGATGCGTGAGGGTCGTTGGCAGGTGCTAGTGAGCTTTATGTTGCGCCGATCGGCAACTCCTGTGCGTAGCGCCAACATTATTTCAGATAACGAAACAGGCAATATTGCCAACCTCAAAACGGGCAATGTAGCAGAACGAATAAGCCGTCTTAACTCCATTACACGAATGGGTGAAGCCCTCCATGCAGATGCCGTTGCGCCGCAAGACCGCTACGCCCGTCACAGCGTGTTGCGCTCCGGACGTTGGGTCAAGATACGCGTGCCCTCGACGGGAGTCTATCAGCTCACCTCGGAACTTATGCGCAAGGCAGGATTCAGCAATCCCGACCGTGTGAAAGTGTATGGTTATGGAGGCAATTTGCAGAGTGAGACGCTCGATCCCGACTATCTTATAGCTACCGACGACCTGCACGAGGTGCCCACATGCAACGTTGGAGCGCGTCGGTTGATGTTTGCCCGTGGTCCGGTTTCGTGGAGTAATAATGACGCTATGCGCCGAACACGCAACCCATATTCCGATTATGGATATTATTTTCTGACCGACGACGGCACCGAACCGCAGAAAGTGGATTCTGCCGATTTTGTTTCTACATTCTATCCGTCGGCCGATTACTATCACGACCTATACGAAGTGGACGGTTTTAGTTGGCATCATGGCGGCCGGAACTTGTATGATTCGCGCCAGGTGCAGTCTGGCGACTCGCTCGTTCTGACCTTCGAAGCCCCCGAAAAGGCTTTGACGGGACGCCTGATGGCTAATGTTACATCGGGGGGAAGCACCTCTGTAGAGATAAGGTTGAACGGTCGTCGACTCGGTACGCTCAATACTACGGTGAGCGAACCGTTATATGTGTACGGTTTTCAGAGTAGAGGCACATATGACATAGCGTGTGACGAGTCGCGAAAGCATCAGACCGTCAGTCTGCATGTGCTTAGCGGCGATCCGATGCGACTTGATTTTGTGTCGCTTACATGGTCCGTGCCCCACCAGCTCGGCAATCTTGCCATCGACGCTCTGCCCGTTCCAGAATACGTTTATGCCATAACCAACCAGGACCATCATTCCGACCCGCAGGCGGACATGGTTATAATCATCCCCACATCGCAAAAACTGCTTGCACAGGCACGTCGTCTGAAGCAGTTGCACGAGAAGGCTGACGGCATGAGAGTAAACATTGTGCCTGCCGACGAGTTGTACAACGAGTTCTCAAGCGGCACGCCTGACGCCTCGGCATACCGCCGTTATCTGAAGATGCTGTACGACCGTGCCACAACCGCAGCCGACCAGCCCAAGTATCTCGTGCTTTTCGGCAGCTGCATGTGGGACAACCGTATGCTTACATCAGAATGTCGGCAGATGAAAGCAGACGATTATCTGCTGGCATACGAAAGCGAGGAGTCGTTCGACAAGCGACTTAGCTATGTCGACGATTCGTTTTACGGCATGCTCGACGACGGCGAAGGCTTGCGGCCGTTGTATGTCGACAAGGTGGATGTAGCCGTTGGCCGATTCCCCGTGACTACAGCGGCAGAAGCCAAGATAATTGTTGACAAGATAGAGAGCTACATGAAGAATGCCGGAGGAGCAGCATGGCTCAACGAAATAATGTTCATGGGCGACGACGGCGACGACAACCGCCACATGATGGATGCCGATGTAGTAGCCGAACAGGTGATAGCCGAGAATCCGGCGTTGCGTGTCAACAAGGTGATGTGGGACTCTTATCCGGCCGTTATTCAGACTTCGGGAGTGACATATCCCGGTGCCAGCAAGGCGATAATGCGCCAGCAGAACAAGGGTGCGCTCATAATGGACTACACCGGTCATGGTTCGGAACATCAGTTCTCGCACGAGAACGTGTTGTTCCTTAAGGATTTCAGAGAATTTTCGAATACCAATATGCCGCTGTGGGTAACGGTGGGTTGCGACTTCATGCCATTCGACGCCACGGTGGACAATATCGGAGTAACGGCGGTACTCAACGAAAAGGGTGGAGTAGCTGCATTCATCGGCTCAACGCGCACCGTATATTCTACATACAACGCCGAGCTGCACTCTCCGTTGATGCGTTTCTTGCTCTCGCACGACGACGACGGACGCGCATTGCCTATAGGTGAGGCGCTGCGACGAGTCAAGAACACCGCCTCATACAAGCGTCTTGCCGAAAATTCGCGCCAGTTCTCGCTCCTCGGCGACCCTGCAATGCGACTATGGAATCCCCGGCCGCTAATGGTCATCGACTCCATCGGCGACGTAGACGTAGCCAAGGGAGGCAAGGCAGCGATGCGTGCCGGAGCGCTGGTAAAGGTGAAAGGTCACATCGAAGGAATGGAAACATTCGCCGGAAAGGCAACGCTCTTGGTGCGCGACCGCAACGAAACGGTGCTATGCTACAACAATCAGAATGCAGCCGACCAACCCATGGAGTTTAACGACCGCAAGGCAATGCTGTATAATGGTGAAAGTAAGGTTGTTGACGGGAAGTTTGAGTTCACCTTTGCAGTTCCAAAGGACATCAGTTATTCGGACGAGGAGGGACTCATCAATGTCTTTGCCATCGACGATGCGCACACCAAGGTGGTGAACGGCTACTGCAACAGCTTCACCGTAGGAGGCAGCGACATTGCCGACAACGACTCCATCGGACCCTCGGTGTACTGCTATCTTAACTCGCCTACGTTCCAGAACGGCGACAGAGTGAATCCGACGCCGTATTTTGTGGCAGAGATAACCGACCGTGACGGCATCAACGCAGCCGGAGCCGGAGTGGGACACGACATGCAACTCGTAATCGACGGCAAGACGGAATTGATATATACGCTCAACGACAACTTCCAGTACGACTTCGGATCGTACACCACAGGCTCTACATACTACTGCCTGCCGCAACTTGAGGAGGGCGAACACCGACTGAAGTTCACTGCTTGGGACATACTCAACAATCCCACTACGCAGGAACTCCGCTTCCGTGTGGCAAGAGGACTGAAGCCGACGTTCAGCATTTCGTGTACAAACAACCCCGCAACAACCTCTACCACATTCGTCATAGCCAACGACCGCACCGGCAGCTATGTGGATGTGCGCATCGAAGTGCTCGACATGAGCGGCCGTCTGTTGTGGCGTCACGACGAGAACGGAGTGTCGTCCGATTCCGCCTACACCGTCAATTGGGACCTGAAGCTCGACAACGGCCAGCAGCTCGACACCGGAGTCTACCTCTACCGCGTACGTCTTGCGTCCGACGGAGCGTCGCGTATGTCGAAAGCCAAGAAACTGATAGTAGTGGGCAATAAATAAAATAATAAGTCGTTTGCATAATAAGCATATACAATAAAAAACTTTCAACGAATGAAACACGGAACAAGATACATCCTGTTTGCAGTCTTCGTGCTGCTGTCGGCATACGCTTTGGCTCAGGATTACAAAAAAGAGATGTTCAACCCGGTAAAGACATCGGTGACATCGCAGACCATTGCGCCCGACGCACGAGCTGCCGGTATGGGCGATGTGGGTGTTGCTACCGACCCGGACGTAGTGTCGCAGTACTGGAACCCAGCCAAATATCCGTTCACGATATCGCGAGCCGGTGTGGCCCTGAACTATACGCCGTGGCTGCGCAGCCTTGTCAACGACATCGACCTTGCCTATCTCGTAGGCTATTATCGCATAGGCGACTACTCGGCAGTGTCGGGCTCGCTGCGCTACTTCTCGTTGGGCGAAGTGTTCACAAGTACAAACGAGAGTGAAGACCAAATGACCATCAACCCATACGAGATGTCTTTGGACGTAGCCTACTCGCTTATGCTCAGCGAAAAGTTCTCAATCGCAACCGCAGTGCGATGGATATACTCCGACCTGACGTACAATCCCACCGACGATACTACTCCAGGTTCGGCATTTGCCGTAGACCTTGCTGCCTACTATCAGAACTATATCAACATCGGACAGCGCGAATGTCAGTTGGGACTGGGCTTGAACATATCCAACATCGGTTCGAAGATAACCTTCGGAGGCGACGACCGAGCAGAGTTTATACCTACCAACATGCGTCTGGGAGCCTCGCTCATGATTCCGCTCGACGAGTACAACCGCCTCACCATTGCTGCCGATGCCAACAAACTGCTTGTGCCCACCTATCCGAAGCAGAAGGAAGGCGAGGACACGCAGGACTATGACGACCGCGTTCAGCGCGACTACTATGACGTTTCGTCAATAAGCGGTATCTTCAAGAGCTTCGGCGATGCCCCCGGCGGATTCAAGGAGGAGTTGGAGGAGGTGCAGTGGAGTCTCGGAGCCGAATACACCTACAACGACAAATTCACCCTTCGCGCCGGCTATCATCACGAGTCGGAGAGCAAGGGCAACCGCAAATACTTCACCGTAGGAGCCGGATTCAAGATGAACGTGTTCTCGCTCGATGCTGGCTACGTCATCGCTACAGCCAAGTCGAACCCCCTCGACCAGACACTGCGCTTCACTCTGGCGTTCGATATGGACGGAATAAAAGACCTCTTCAAGCGTCGCTGACGCTTGAAGAATGTGGAATGTTGAGTGTTGAATGTTGAATTGTCGGCTTCGCCGTTAAGAGTTCAAAATTACTGAAAGCAACAATTCGACATTCAACACTCAACATTCCACATTGCCATCGGCAACCATTCAACATTCAACACTTAACATTCAACATTTATGAAAATAAGAACCGGATTCGGATATGATGTCCACAGACTGGTAGAGGGCCGCGACCTGTGGCTCGGAGGAATAAAGCTCGACTACGAACTGGGCCTGCTCGGCCACAGTGATGCCGATGTTTTGATACACGCAATATGCGACGCGCTGCTCGGAGCGGCCAATATGCGCGACATAGGCTATCACTTCCCCGACACATCGGACGCGACACTCGACATCGACAGCAAGATTCTGCTGCGCAAGACAATCGAACTCATCGCCACCAAAGGCTACCGACTGGGCAACATTGACGCAACAGTGTGCGCCGAGCGCCCCAAGCTCAATCCGCACATACCCGAAATGCAGCGCTGTCTTGCCGAAGTGATGAACACAGATATAGACAATGTGTCGATAAAGGCAACCACTACCGAGCGCCTTGGTTTCACCGGAAGAATGGAGGGAATATCGGCTTACGCAACCGTTCTGATAGAGAAGGATTAAAAATGTAGTCCTTTTGCATTCCAAATGTAGTCCTTTTGCCTTCCAGAAGGAGCCTTTTTGCACACTAAAAGGAGTCCTTTTGGAAGGCAAAAGGACTACATTTTTTTCCACTCATGTCAAAACACGCTGTTTTAGGGCAAAAAACGCAGAAAAACAAGATTTTTTCATGTTTTTCGTAAAATTCTTTTCAAAACATTTGGAGGTTACAGAAAAATACCATACCTTTGCACTCGCTTTAAAGAACTAAGCAATACTGCTAAGAGCAACGAATAAAGCAATAGGGCGTTTAGCTCAGCTGGTTTAGAGCATCTGCCTTACAAGCAGAGGGTCGGCGGTTCGAATCCGTCAACGCCCACAGGGGTGTTTCCTCGTGGTCTTCTCTTCGGAGAGACTGCGGGGATTTTTTGTTTATACACATTCGCTCCTTTTGTCTTTAATAATGTCTAAAAAAACACTATACGGCATCCACTTGTCAATTTAAATTAGTAAATTTGCACAAAAATCATATTATAAAGACTTCAGTATATGAAACTTGATTTGCTCACAGCCATTTCACCAATCGACGGTCGTTACAGAGGCAAGACAGAGCCGCTTGCCGATTATTTCTCAGAGTATGCACTCATCCGTTACAGAGTGCGCGTAGAAATCGAATATTTCATTACATTGTGCGAGTTGCCATTGCCGCAACTCAAGGACTTCGACCACGCCTTGTTTGAAACATTGCGCGGCATCTATCTCAACTTCAACGAGGAGAACGCACAGCGCGTGAAGGACATCGAGAAGGTGACCAACCACGACGTGAAGGCCGTAGAGTACTTCATCAAGGAGGAATTTGACAAGATAGGAGGCCTCGACGCCTACAAGGAGTTCATCCACTTCGGCCTTACCTCGCAGGACATCAACAACACCAGTGTGCCCCTTTCAATCAAGGAGGCTCTTGAGCAGACATACTATCCCCTCGTAGAGGAACTTATCGCACAGCTGCAGCAGTATGCCGACGAGTGGAAAGACGTGCCCATGCTCGCCAAGACTCACGGTCAGCCGGCATCGCCGACACGCCTCGGTAAGGAGATTATGGTGTACGTATACCGCCTCACCGAGCAGTTGCGTCAGCTCAAGGAGTGCCGCATGACAGCAAAGTTCGGTGGCGCAACCGGCAACTACAACGCCCATCACGTGGCATATCCCCAGTATGACTGGAAAGAATTCGGCAATCGCTTCGTAAGCGAGAAGCTCGGACTCGAGCGCGAGCAGTATACCACACAGATAAGCAACTACGACTGCCTTGGATCGGTGTTCGATGCAATGCGTCGCATCAATACAATCATCATAGACCTCGACCGCGACTTCTGGATGTACATATCTATGGACTACTTCAAGCAGAAGATCAAGGCAGGCGAGGTAGGCTCGTCGGCAATGCCGCATAAGGTGAACCCGATCGACTTCGAGAACTCAGAGGGCAACCTCGGCATAGCCAACGCAGTGCTGCAGTTCCTCGCCATGAAGTTGCCGGTAAGCCGTTTGCAGCGCGACCTCACCGACTCTACCGTACTGCGCAACGTCGGTGTGCCCTTCGGTCATGGCATGATAGCCATGCAGAGCACTCTCAAGGGCTTGCGCAAGCTCATCCTCCACGATGAGAAGATTGAGGAAGACCTCAACAATACTTGGGCTGTCGTGGCAGAAGCCATACAGACCATCCTGCGTCGCGAGGCCTATCCGCACCCATACGAGGCGCTCAAGGCACTCACACGTACCAACAAGAAGATGTCGGAAGAGACCATACACGAGTTCATACAGACACTCAACGTCAGCGACGCAGTAAAGGCTGAGCTTATGGCCATCACTCCGCACAACTATACAGGCATCTAATTTCGGCCTATGTGTTGCGTGCCGCACAACATGGCGGCACTTGGCAAAACAGGTTTCAAAATATAGACTATTAGTAGTAAGTAACATTTTTATTCAAGAACAGAAGTGCATCTATCCTTCCCAAATCCTAAACAAAGAACAACAAACGGGAGGGAATGGGTGTCACTTGCCGTGAGGCGAAAAAGTAAAGAATTATGGATTCAGAATTGGAAAAGAGTCAGGAACAGAGAACAGCGGATCAAACTACAGGCAATAGCGAGAGCTACGGTCGTCCCGCAGGAAACTATCAGAGAGAGTATCGCAGTGTGACCGGACGCCGTCCGCGCATCCACACACAGCGTCCGTACAATGCCGAGCGCACAAGCCAGGCACAGGGCGAGGATGGCGGTTTCCGTCCTGAAGGATTTGGAAGCAACCTTCAGAGTGGTTCTTCATCTAACGGAGGCTATCAGCCACGTCAGGGCGGCTACCAGCAGCGTCAGGGTGGATACCAGCAGCGCCAGGGTGGCTATCAGCAGCGACCCCAGCAGGGTTATCGTCCACGTTACAACAACCAGGAAGGCGACGACCAGCAGAGCGGATACCAGCCCCGTCAGGGTGGCTATCAGCCCCGTCAGGGCGGCTATCAGCAGCGCCAGGGTGGCTATCAGCAGCGTCCCGGCGGCTATCAGCAGCGTCCTCAGCAGGGCTATCGTCCACGCTACAACAATCAGGACGGCGACGACAAGCAGCAGGGCGGTTACCAGCAGCGTGGCTATCAGCCCCGTCAGGGTGGCTATCAGCGCCAGAGCGGATACCAGCAGCGTGGCGGTTACCAGCAGGGAGGATACCAGCAGCGCGGCAGTTATCAGCAGCGTGGCGGCTATCAGCAGGGCGGTTATCGTCAGCGTTCGGCCGATTACGATCCCAATGCTAAGTATAGCATGAAGAAGCGTATCGAGTATAAGGAGGAGAACATCGATCCCAACGAGCCGATACGTCTCAACAAGTTCCTTGCCAACGCCGGTATTTGCTCGCGCCGTGAGGCTGACGAGTTCATCCAGGCAGGCGTTGTGTCGGTTAACGGCGAAGTAGTTACCGAACTCGGAACAAAGATAAAGCGCACCGACGAGATCAAATTCCACGATCAGCCTGTAAATCTTGAGAAGAAAGTGTACGTGCTGCTTAACAAGC
The DNA here is from genome assembly GCA_022735715.1 of Prevotella sp. Taxonomy (GTDB): domain Bacteria; phylum Bacteroidota; class Bacteroidia; order Bacteroidales; family Bacteroidaceae; genus Prevotella. Next base: position 10,109 of record JAIJMN010000023.1, on the reverse strand, counting down.
CGAAGGACTGCGTGACAACAAGCGACGATCCTCAGCAGCGCAAGACAGTTATGGATTTGGTTAAGAACGTATGCCCCGAGCGCATCTACCCGGTAGGACGTCTCGACCGCAACACCACCGGTGTGCTCCTGCTCACCAACGACGGCGATTTGGCTTCGAAGCTTACACATCCTAAGTTCCTCAAGAAGAAGGTCTACCATGTTTACCTCGACAAAAACGTTACAGCCCACGACCTGCAGCAGATAGCCGACGGCATAGAGCTTGAGGACGGCGAGGTGCATGCAGACGCAATCGAGTATGCAAGCGATACCGACAAGAGCCAGGTTGGCATCGAAATCCACAGCGGCAAGAACCGTATCGTTCGCCGTATCTTCGAGCACCTCGGCTATCGCGTAGTGAAGCTCGACCGCGTACAGTTTGCAGGACTTACAAAGAAGAATCTCCGTCGTGGCGACTGGCGCTTCCTCACTGAGAAGGAAGTAGAGATGCTGCGCATGGGAGCATTCGAATAATGTTTGATGAGTAATGTTTAATGTTTTTGTTGTACATATCTATATGTGTAATGCTACATATATAGATATGTGGCAATGCAACATTAAGCATTACTCTTTATTGATTAAACATTAAACACTGAATATTAATCAATTAAATAATGGAAACAATAAAGAGAACAAAGATTGTTGACGCTCTCCAGTGCACCGACTTTGGCGCTACCGTCAACGTGAAGGGATGGGTTCGCACCCACCGCAGCTCAAAGGCTGTCGACTTCATAGCACTCAACGACGGTTCCACAATCAAAAACATACAGATTGTTGTTGACCCCGCAAAGTTCGATGCAGAGCAACTCAAGCAGATAACTACTGGTGCTTGCATCAGCGCCATAGGTACTCTCGTAGAGAGCCAGGGCAAGGGCCAGAGCTCAGAGATACAGTGTGAGAGCATTGAGATATACGGACTCTGTGGCAGCGACTATCCTATGCAGAAGAAGGGTCAGTCGTTTGAGTACATGCGGCAGTACGCCCACCTGCGTCTGCGCACCAATACATTCGGTGCCGTTATGCGTATACGCCACAATATGGCTATGGCCATCCACACATACTTCCACGAGCACGGCTATTTCTACTTCCATACACCGCTCATTACAGCCAGCGACTGCGAGGGTGCGGGACAGATGTTCCAGGTAACAACCAAGAATCTCTACAATCTGAAGAAGACTGAGGATGGCAAGATTGACTATAGCGATGACTTCTTCGGCAAGCAGACATCGCTGACTGTGTCTGGTCAGCTCGAAGGCGAGCTTGGTGCCACTGCACTTGGAGCCATCTATACCTTCGGCCCGACTTTCCGTGCAGAGAATTCTAACACTCCGCGCCACTTGGCAGAGTTCTGGATGATTGAGCCTGAGGTGGCTTTCCTCGACCTTGAAGGTCTTATGGATCTTGAGGAAGACTTCATCAAGTACTGCATCCGTTGGGCTTTGGACCACTGCAAGGACGACCTCGAGTTCCTCAACAAGATGATTGACAAGGGACTTATTGAGCGTCTTCAAAGCGTATTGAACTCCGACTTCGTTCGTTTGCCCTACACTGAGGGTATCCGCATACTCCAGGAGGCTATCAAGAATGGCAAGAAGTTTGAGTTCCCATGCGAGTGGGGCGACGATCTTGCATCTGAACACGAGCGCTTCCTTGTTGAAGAGCACTTCAAGAAGCCTGTTATTATGACCAATTATCCTAAGGCTATCAAGGCATTCTACATGAAGATAGATGCTGAGGAGTCTGGTTTTGGTGGCAAGAGCGGCGCTACTGTTCAGGGCACCGACGTACTCTTCCCGCAGATTGGTGAGATTATCGGTGGCTCGGTACGTGAGGAGAGCTACGAGAAACTGATGAACGAGATAGAGGAACGCAACATTCCGATGAAGGATATGACATGGTATCTTGACACACGCAAGTACGGATCATGCCCTCACGCAGGCTTCGGTCTCGGCTTCGAGCGTCTCATCCTCTTCGTAACAGGTATGCAGAACATCCGCGACGTGATACCTTTCCCACGTACACCGAAGAGCGCAGAGTTCTAAAAAACTATCGTTTGAATGCAATAAGACATTCGTTTGAATGCAATAGAAATATTCAATAGCTTATAATGTAAGCTTCAGTTGAATATTATATAATATAAGCTTCAATTGAATATAATATAAACATCAATTGAATATAATATAAACTTCAATTGAATAAAAAACAGCATTGCTCTACATTATTATATGTATGGCAATGCTGTTTTTTTTGTGTTCTGATTCAAGAAGAGTTTTTCTTGAAGTCTATTTCTTTATTCCCATATTCCAAAGAGTGAAGCTCAGGATGTCGGCTTGTTCTTCAAGTCGCTTTGCAAGCGGCTTTCCGCCACCGTGTCCGGCATCCTTTCCGATGCTGATAAGAGTAGGAGCAGAGCCTGCCTGACACTCCTGCAGACGTGCGGCAAACTTGAATGAGTGTGCCGGAACAACGCGGTCGTCGTGGTCGGCTGTGCTTACGAGTGTGGCAGGATACTTCACTCCCGGTTTCAGAGTGTGCAGCGGAGAGTATGCACGCAGATATTCAAACATCTCCTTCGAGTCGTCTGATGTACCATAATCGGGTGCCCAGTTCCATCCGATGGTGAATTTATGATAGCGCAGCATGTCCATTACGCCCACAGCAGGCAGACAAACCTGGTAGAGGTCGGGTCGTTGAGTCATGCAAGCGCCTACAAGCAGACCACCGTTGCTGCCACCCTGAATGGCCAGACGGTCGCTCGATGTGTACTTGTTGTTGATGAGATACTCGGCAGCAGCGATGAAGTCGTCAAACACGTTCTGCTTCTGCAGCTTCGTACCAGCCACATGCCAGTCCTCGCCATACTCACCTCCACCACGCAAAACGGCATGTACGTATATGCCGCCACGCTCCATGAAGGGTATATAATTGGAAAGGAAGAACGGAGCATAGGTTATGTTGAAGCCGCCGTAGCCGTAGAGCAGAAGCGGATTGCGTCCGTTGAGCTTCATTCCCTTCTTGTACGTGATGAAGAGCGGAGCACGAGTGCCGTCCTTGCTTGTGTAGAACATCATCTCGGTCTTGTAGTCGTCGGAGCGGAAATTGATTTTTGGTGCAGCCCAAACGGTACTCTTGTCGGTGTTTAAGTCGTACGAGTAGACAGTGTTAGGCATTGTGTATGAAGTGAACGAGTAGAACACTTCCTTCTGTTCGCACATTCCGCTTGCTGAAGTAGAGCCGAATGTCGGCAGCTTGATTTCGCCTATTCGTTTGCCGTCGGTAGTGTAAGTGTACATCTGATTGCAGTTGTCCTTGGAGTACTGCAGAATCATTCGGTCGTCAGCAAACGTCACGTCGGTGAGCACGCTTTCGCCCTCCGGCACCACTTCCTTCCAATCGTTGTAGCCCGGACGGTCTACGTCAGCCACCATCAGACGGTACTTAGGTGCACCGGCATTGGTCAGTATGTACATCTTCTTGCCAACGGTCTCCACGGTAGAGTATCTGAATCGGGTGTCAGAACACATCTGTATGAATTGCGAGTTGGGTTTGGTCAGGTCGCGTACGTATAGATTGTTGCCGTTGTCCATGCCCCCTTCGTTCAGCGTCATCACCTTTTCGTCGTGGTCGATATCGACGTTGTAGAAGCGCAGAGGTTGCGTAGGATTCATGAAGAACAGCTGGTCTTCGCTCTGCGGAGTGCCAATCTTGTGATAGTAAATCTTCTGAACCGAGTTCTTTGCCGAAGTCTCTCGTCCCTTCTCCGGAGCGTCGTAGGCGCTGTAGTAGAATCCGTCGCCGAGCCAAGTGGCGCCTGTGAACTTAGCCCAAACTATATGGTCGTCGATGTCGCGACCCGTCTGGCAGTCCTTTACGTATATCTCCTCCCAGTCCGATCCGCTGCGCGAGATGCCGTAAGCCATGTATCTGCCGTTGTGCGAGAAGTATATACCCTTCAGAGCCACAGTTCCGTCAGTACTGAGAGCGTTCGGGTCGAGCCATACGCGCTGCTTGCTTGCGTCGGCAGTAGGGCTGTCCATCTGGTAGAGCACGCTCTGGTTCTGGAGTCCGTTGTTTCGATATACATACCATTTGCCTTGGCGTTTGAACGGAATGCCAATCTTCTCGTAGTTGGCAGTTTCCTTAAGTCGTTTCAGGATGTTCTTGCGCATAGGGATGTTGTCGAGATATTTGCGTGTCACGGCATTCTCGGCGTCCACCCACTTGGCAGTCTGTGCGCTCATATCGTCCTCGAGCCAGCGGTAGGGGTCAGCCACTTTTTCGCCGAAGTACACGTCAACAGTGTTGTCCTTATGCGCCTTCGGATAGGCTACTTGCGCCACTGCGTCAATCGACGACAACATAGCTGCAGCTGCAATCGATAAAATCAGTTTTCTGTTCATAGTGTTACGCTTTTGTTTTGTAAGAGGTTATTCGTTTATGTACTTGTTTCGTTCGTATCATATTGTGCAAAGTTAGCGATTTATTGGGAGATTATTGATTTTTTGTCTACTTTTGCATACACTTTCAATTAATGTATTATCACGCCATGTTGTACGTCGAAGTTATATTACCATTGCCCCTTGATGGCACCTTCACATATTCAGTACCCGACATGCTTGCGCCACAGGTGCGCATGGGCGTGCGTGTTGTCGTGCCCCTCGGACGCTCCAAGACGTATACAGCCATGGCTGTTCGTACACATAATGACAAGCCCGAGTTTGACACGCGCGACATAATACAGGTGGTAGACGACAGTCCCATGCTGCCCGAACGCCAGCTCCGGTTGTGGCAATGGATTTCCACATATTATATGTGTGCGCTTGGCGATGTGTTCAAGGCGGCTCTTCCAGCCGGACTGAAGGCTGAAGACGGCTACCGACCCAAAACCGTTCGCTGCGTCACGTTGCCTGCCAATCTGCGCACAGAGCATTCGCTGCACATCGCCATGACCGCATTGTCACGTGCGCTGAAGCAGCAGCAGACCTTCTGCAAGTATCTTGAGCTGTCGCACTGGGACCAGATTGACGGCGAAATGCCTCCCGAGCACATACAGGAGGTGGCTTGCGACGAACTGCAGAATGCTGCCAACGCCTCCGATGCCATATTGCGCCAGCTCACGTCGCATCGCTTTCTTGAGGTGTATCATCGTGAAGTGGGACGCATAGGGGGTGGGGGAGAATACTCACCCGAGAACATCCAGCCACTTAGCGAGGCACAGCAGGACGCGATGAACAAGATTGGAGTGCAGTTTATGGGCAAGAATGTGGTGCTGCTGCATGGCGTCACGTCGAGCGGCAAGACCGAGATATACATCCATCTCATTCAGAAAGCCATCGAAGAGGGCCGCCAGGTGCTCTATCTCTTGCCCGAGATAGCCCTCACCGTACAGATGACACGCCGATTGCAGCGTGTGTTCGGTTCGCGACTGGGCATCTACCATTCGCGCTATAGCGATGCCGAGCGTGTAGAGATATGGAAGAAGCAACTATCAGACGAGCCATACGACGTAATACTTGGTGCACGTTCGGCTGTGTTTCTGCCCTTCAGCCGTCTCGGACTGGTCATCGTCGACGAGGAACACGAGACCTCTTTCAAGCAGCAAGACCCCGCTCCGCGCTATCATGCACGCTCGGCTGCCATCATGCTGGCGCGTATGTACGACGGAGCAAAGGTGCTGTTGGGCACAGCAACGCCCTCAATGGAGAGCTACAACAATGCGCTGACGGGCAAGTATGGCTACGTCAGTCTGACAACACGATACAAGGACGTGGCCCTGCCCGACATACATGTGGTTGACATCAAGGACCTTTATCGCCGTAAGATGATGCGCGGACCCTTCTCGCCCGAACTTTTGGACGCCATGCGTGCCGCTTTGAAGCAACACAAGCAGATTATTCTGTTTCAGAATCGCCGCGGTTTCGCTCCGATGGTTGAGTGTAAGGTGTGTGGATGGGTGCCCAAGTGCAAGAACTGTGACGTGTCGCTCACCTATCACCGCTCGATGAACGTTCTGACATGCCACTATTGTGGCTACACATACGCCGTGCCCCATCAGTGTCCCAACTGCGAGAGCACCGAACTTCTTGGTCGTGGCTACGGCACCGAGAAGATAGAAGACCGTGTGCGCGAGCTGTTTCCCGAAGCACGCATAGCACGCATGGACCTCGACACTACACGTTCGGCAGGAGCCTATCAGCGCATCATCGGCGACTTCTCGTCGGGTCGCACCGACATACTCATCGGTACGCAGATGATTTCCAAAGGACTCGACTTCTCGGGCGTGACGGTTGTGGGCATACTCAATGCCGACACCATGCTCAACTATCCCGACTTCCGTGCCTACGAACACGCCTATATGATGCTGACGCAGGTTAGCGGACGTGCCGGACGACGTGGTGAGCGCGGACTCGTTATACTTCAGACCAAGAGTCCCGACCTGCCCGTGATACAACAGGTGGTGAGCGGCGACTTCAAAACGTTCGCTTCTGACCTTATGGACGAGCGTCGTATGTTCCACTATCCGCCCTTCTATCATCTTGTGTATGTATATCTGCGCTATCGCAACGAGTCGGTGGTAGAGTCGGCAGCTATAGAAATGGCGTCACGATTGCGCCAGCAGTTTGGCGAACGGGTGCTCGGCCCCGACAAGCCAGCCGTAGCGCGCGTCAAGACCGAGTCGATACGCAAGATAGTGGTGAAGCTCGAGCAGGGCATCGACCTTGATCTGGCGCGCCGTTGCATGTCGGCATCGCGCACAGCATTGCTGCAAGATAAGCGTTATGCAGCCATGAGCGTCTTCTTCGATGTAGACCCTCTGTAGCTCGTGTAATCGTAGTGCAGCGGCTTGAATAGGTTAACTATTCCTAACAAAGTGCCTTAATGTGTAGTAAATTCATTATTTTTGCACTCTAAACAAGTGAGTTGAGTCACCAAATAAGTGAAATGAATAACACAAATAGAGAACTCTACTAAATAAAAAATACAAAATGAAAGCAAGAACATTAATCTTAGCAGCTTCGCTCGCAGCCGCAATGTCGGCAGGAGCGCAGACATCTAAGGGTATCAATCCTGCCTATATGAACACGGCAGTGAAGCCCGGCAACGACTTCTATGAGTATGCTATCGGCGGTTGGCGCAAGGCTCATCCGCTGGATGCAGAACATGCACGCAACGGTTCGTTCATCGATCTTGACGAATTGAACCAGAAACGCATCTTCGACCTTATCCAAGAGTACTCGTCAAAGCCGCAGACCAAGGGTTCGCTCGGACAGAAAATCGGTTCGCTCTACAATCTTGCTATGGACAGCGTGCGCCGCAACCGTGAGGCAGCCGAGCCTCTGCAGCCGATACTGAAGATCATCAACGGCATTCAGGACCGTCGCGAGTATCAGGTCGTAGTAGCACAACTCGACATGCGTGGTGTTGGTTGTTCGATGTTCGGTGTCGGCGTAGGTGCCGATATGAAGGATGCCGCCAACAACCTTGTAAGCGTAGGCCAGGGCGGACTGGGTCTGGGCGAGCGCGACTACTATCTCTCTGACGACGCTCAGGTGAAGGCCGTACGTGCCGCTTATGCCAATTACTTGAAGCAGGTGCTCCTCCTTGCCGGCAACAGCGAGGCTGACGCACAGCGCAAGGCCGATGCCACAATGCGCATCGAGACACGCATAGCCAAGGCAAGCAAGGGCAAAGTGGAGCTGCGCGACGTTCAAGGCAACTACCACAAGATGACTTACGCTGCTATGGTGAAGGAATTCCCGGGCATCGACTGGGGCAACGTATTCCTCATGCAGGGCTTCCCGGCATTCTCGCACGTAGACGTAAGCCAGATAGAACCGATACACGAGGTTGAGAAGATACTTGCCGACGAGCCGCTCGACGACCTCAAGGCTTATGCCGAAGCACACGCCATATCAAGCGTTTCGGGCTATCTCGACGACAATTTCCGCAAGGCTGACTTCGAGTTGAGCCGCGTAATGTCGGGTGTTCAGCAGGATCGTCCGCGCTGGAAGCGTGCCACCTCACTCGTAAGCGGTGTGCTGGGCGAGGCAATCGGCAAGCTCTATGTCGAGAAATACTTCCCTGCATCGAGCAAGGAGAAGATGCTCAAGCTCGTAAAGAACCTTCAGACAGCTCTGTCGCAGCGCATCAGCGAGGCAACATGGATGTCGCCGGCTACAAAGGCGCAGGCTCAGGACAAGCTTGCCAACTTCATTGTGAAGATAGGCTACCCTGACACATGGAAGGACTACACCAACCTGAACATAGACGAGTCGCTCTCGCTCCTCGAGAACATGCAGAACGTGTCGGAGTTTATGACACGCGACTACATCTCACGCAAGGTAAACAAGCCGGTAGACAAGACTGAATGGCACATGACTCCGCAGACTGTCAACGCTTATTACAATCCTACCACCAACGAGATATGCTTCCCGGCAGCCATCCTGCAGCCGCCCTTCTTCGACCCCAACGTCGACGAGGCTGTCAACTATGGTGGCATTGGTGGTGTAATCGGCCATGAGATGTCGCACGGATTTGACGACCAGGGCTCACAGTTTGACAAGTATGGCAACCAGAACGACTGGTGGACAGCTGCCGACAAGAAGAACTTCGAAGCTCGCACAAAGGTATTGGTAGACTACTTCTCAAAGGTTGAGGCTCTGCCCGGCAAGTTCATCAACGGCAAGCTTACACTTGGCGAGAACATCGGCGACAACGGTGGACTGAACATCGCATTCCGTGCAATGGAGAATGAGTTCAAGGCCAATCCTTCAGCAGCCAAGACCATCGACGGATTTACACCCGAGCAGCGTTTCTTCCTTTCATGGGCAAACGTCTGGGCAGGCAATGCACGTCCTGAATTCATCGACCGTCAAATCAACACCGATCCTCACTCACCTGCTGAGGCTCGCGTAAACGCTGCCCTTCCGCAGATTGATGCCTGGTACAAGGCATTCAACGTGAAGAAGAGCGACAATCTCTTCATCCCGAAGAACAAGCGTGCACAGATTTGGTAATAGCAAGTAGATGGTTATTCCATAACCCAAAACAATAATTCGCCCAGTAATGGCAAAAGCATTAACTATTAATACTTTTGCCATTACTGGGCGTTTTGTTTTTATCAATTAGTACACTCATAGTGCAGTCTTGGGCTATGTGTTCCTACAATATGCAGAAGTACGGCATACTACTCCCCTCCCTTCGGGGGAGGGGTTGGGGGTAGGGCTTATATACAAATATAATCTATGCAGTAAAAAAGTGTTACAAATGAAAAATCGATTATAGAGATTTCTATTGCCGGTTTTATTGCATTTCCAAGCCTTCATCATCCCTTTTTTCATCATTCTAAGCCTCTTTCTTGTCCAAAAGGACTACATTGCAATGCAAAACGAGTACACTTGCAATGCAAAACGAATACATCTGCAATGCAAAAGGGGTACATTGGGAGGACTAAAGTTGTCCTTTTGCAGCAAAAAGGAGCTTTTTTGAGTTTGCGTATTTTGCTGATTTTGCTGCCTGTCGTTATAACTCTTTGTGTATAAGTAATATAACTGAAACGGCTCAAAACTCGAGAATTTTGAGCCAAGGATTTCCTTGTGCGCTCAGCACGCAGTTTTGAGCGGTCAGAAATGCAAATATTGTTTAGATTGAACGATTTCTTTCTGTGGAAACGTAGACCTCTGCTACTATATAAGCCTGTCGCTCCGTGATGATAAATTAATGTTAAGTGCAAAATAATTTTCTTACGATATAATGTTTTTTGGTGTGGTTGTTGTATTTTTGCAAGTGTTATAAACAAATATCAATATGAAAAACATGAAATATTTCGTAGGACTTGTATTAGTTCTGTTTGCATCATTATTTTTTGCATCATGCAATGATGACGAAGAGGAAACATTGGAGCAGCAATGGGCTCATGTATTGGACAATCATGGAGATGCATACTACTTCAGTGATAATGGAGAATGTTGGGGTGATGGCGGTGGCATAGGCCAAGCGAACTTCGACAAGATGTTCATTGGGCATGGATGGAAGCACTATGCCACATGGGAAATAGACAAGAACGGCAAA